>CAVKCP010000063.1:0-15461 GCA_963654815.1 Lachnospiraceae bacterium
AGGGGCAAAATAATGTGTCACTGTGAGAGATAGGGGCAAGCCCCTATCCTATAATATTCGCCCCTTTCAGGGGCAACGGATTGCAAACCGTGCAATGCGCAAAGGTAAGCCCCGGGTTTTTCATAACCTTATAAAGAACATCCGTTCAACGTTTTACGTTGTTATATCAAAATTTTACCGGACACCAATATTAATATATAAGGTGTAAGCCAACGGCTTTACTATCCCTTTGCCACCCGGAAGCAGTCGATGTCCTTGAAACCGTTAAGGAAATCGCGTGCCGCCATGCGCTTCTTGCCCGAGCACTGAAGCTCTGTTATCTCAAGCCATTCGTCTGATGTGGCCACAAACAAACGCCCGTGTTCGGCACGCAGACTGCCGGGATCTGCGTCAGCTGCGCACGCAGTGCGTGACGTGCGGAATATCTTAAGCACCGAGGGACGTGCCCCTTCTGCCTCAACAGGCACGAGATTGGTCCATGCGCCGGGCACTGGACAAAGCCCACGCACAAAGTCGTGCACACGTTTGGCCGTCATGTTCCAGTCTATCTCACACGTCTCCTTGAATATCTTGGGCGCGGGCTTCATCTCGGCAACTTCTACCTGCGGCACTGACGGCACGTTGCCGTCAGTTTCAACAACCCTATTGACCGTCTCTACACATATCTCCGCACCGAGAACCATAAGTCCATCGTAGACATATTCCACGTCGGCATCGTCGGGAATGGCAAATTTCTTCTGTGCAATAATACGCCCCGTGTCGATGTCGTGGTCGAGGAAAAACGTTGTTACACCTGTTGTCTTCTCGCCGTTTATCACCGCCCAGTTTATGGGTGCAGCACCGCGATACTGCGGAAGCAACGCCGCATGCACGTTGAATGTGCCAAATCGAGGCATGCTCCAAACCACCTCGGGCAGCATGCGGAACGCCACCACCACCTGCAAATCGGCCTTGAAGGCTGCGAGAGCCGACACAAAGTCGGGGTCTTTCATCTTCACCGGCTGCAAGACGGGAAGCCCCTGGGCAAGTGCATACTCCTTGACTGCCGATGCGCGGAGCACCGACCCGTGCCTTCCCACCGGTTTGTCGGGCTGTGTTACCACAGCCACCACATTATATTCTGCCTCCACAAGCCGCTGCAAAGAGGCAACGGCAAACTCGGGAGTGCCCATAAAGACAATACGCAAATCTTTCTTTTCCATATATAAAAAATATCACACGACATTAAAATCGCATAGGTTTCAAGTTGCAAACTTACCGAAAAATTTCTGAATAACCCATTTTTTGCGTAACTTTGTATTCGGATAATACTCAAACTCACATAAAGAATGACACAGGCAGAAGACATAAAGAAAGCAATAGAAACAATGCGCAACGGCGGAGTGATACTCTACCCCACCGACACTGTATGGGGAATAGGCTGCGATGCCACCAACGCCGAAGCTGTGGCCAAGGTGTACAGGATAAAGAAACGCGACGACTCAAAGGCACTGATATGCCTCGTCGACTCCGACTCGCGCGTGCAACGCTATGTGAGAAACGTGCCAAACGTGGCGTGGGACTTGATGGACTTGTCGGAAAAGCCCACCACCTTAATACTCGACGACGCCGTAAACCTCGCCCCAAATCTTGTTGCCGACGACGGCAGCATAGCCATGCGCATCACAAGAGAGGCTTTTTCTAAAGAACTGTGTTTCCGCTTTCAGAAGCCCATAGTGAGCACTAGCGCAAACATCAGCGGCGAACCTGCCGCCCAAAACTACTGCGACATTTCGCCCGAACTGCTTGATGCTGTGGACTATGTGTGCTGGACCCGACGGCAGGAGCACAAGCCCCACACACCGAGCAGCATAATAAAGCTCACGAAAGACGGCGTGGTGACAATTATAAGAAAGTGACACCGTCTCGCGAAAAACATCCCTACAACGACACAACAGAAAATGGATAACACACTTACTGCCGACGAAAGCATCGCCACGCGCCTTAACAGGTGGCGATTACGCCATATATCCGACCGCAAACTGACACTCTTGCTCGCATTCGCGATAGGTCTGTTCGCATCGGTTGCAGCATTCACACTGCACACAATAATTCATGCCATACAGCAATTGCTCACGTCGCGGTTCAACCCCGACTCGTTCAACTGGCTTTACCTTGTATTTCCCGTCATCGGAATTTTCTTCACATCACTGTTCGTGAAATATGTGGTGAAGGACAACATCTCGCACGGTATCACCCGCATCCTGTATGCCATATCGTCGAAACAGTCACGGCTCAAACCGCACAACTGCTGGACATCGGTAATAGCATCGGCCGTGACCATCGGCTTCGGAGGGTCGGTGGGAGCAGAGGCACCCATTGTGCTCACGGGGTCGGCAATAGGGTCGAACCTCGGGCAGATGTTCAAAATGGACAACAAAACGCTCATGTTGCTCGTAGGATGCGGTGCTGCCGCAGCCATAGCCGGCATTTTCAAGGCCCCGATAGCCGGATTGGTGTTCACCCTCGAGGTGCTTATGGTTGACCTGAGCATGGCTTCGCTCCTGCCAATTCTCATTTCGAGCGTCACAGCCACCTGCTTCACCTATGTTTTCATGGGCAGCGAGTCGCTTTTCAACTTTCACCTCGACAGCGCATGGATGCTTGAACGCGTCCCGGCAAGTATCCTGCTCGGCATAACGTGCGGATTGGTGAGCCTGTATTTCATACGATCGATGTCGATGTGCGAGAATGTTTTCGCACGCATGAAGTCGCACCGCTACAAGAAACTGCTTCTGAGCGGCCTTATACTCAGTTCGCTCATATTCCTTTTCCCCGCCCTCTACGGCGAAGGTTACAGTGCCATAAACATCCTGCTCAACGGCAAAAGCGAAGCCGACTGGAACGAGATGCTGCGCAACTCGCTGTTCTATGGGCACGGAGAAATGCTTATTGCCTACATCGCGCTTGTGATACTGACGAAGACATTCGCCACAGCCTCGACCAACGGCGGAGGCGGATGCGGCGGAACATTCGCCCCTTCACTCTTCGTCGGCGCGTTCGGCGGCTTCCTGTTCTCGCGGCTCTGGAACACCTACCAGATAGGAGTCTATATTCCCGAGAAGAATTTCACTCTGCTAGGAATGGCTGGCGTGATGGCTGGCGTAATGCACGCCCCGCTCACGGGCATATTCCTCATAGCCGAGATAACCAACGGCTACGACCTGTTCATGCCGCTGATGATTGTCAGCATTTGCTCTGTAATGACAATAAGCATCTTCGAACCCCACAGCATCTACGCCATGCGTCTCGCCCGCGAAGGCAAGCTCATAACCCACCACACCGACCGTTCGGTGCTCACACTGATGAGCCTCGACAGCGTAATTGAAAAAGATTTCACCGCCGTGGGACCCGACATGCCGCTCGGCAAACTCGTGAATGCAATAAGCAAGAGCCAGACAAGTTTCATACCCGTGCTCGATACTGCCGGCACTCTGCTCGGAGAAATCGACATAACAAAGATAAGACACATCATGTTCCGGGCCGAACTGTACAACAAATTCGCCGTGCGACAACTCATGGTTGCCGTTCCGGCAAAGCTCGGGATAGGCGACCCCATGGAAGAAGTGATGCGCAACTTCGACAAAACCAACGCCAACTATCTGCCGGTAGTTGACACAAATGGCCGGCTCACAGGCTGTGTTTCGCGCACTAGAATGTACAGTATGTACAGAAAAATGGTGGCCGATTTTTCAAATGAATAGGCCGTAAATATAATACACCGATTTAATATAATAACGCAAAAAGCGTCAAGCTTCAGAAATATTTCGTAATTTTGCAGTTGATTATTGCCTTCATAAAACCTGCATGGCACCATTACGGTGCGGCAGACATGTGCCACACATCGTGGAATGCAGACAAACGGCAATACCACACAAGAAAACAACAGAAAATAATATATGAACGTTTTAGAGCTTAGTGAACAAGAAATAGTAAGAAGACAAAGTCTGCAGGAACTGCGAAACATGGGCATCGACCCGTATCCCGCAGCCGAATACCCCACCAATGCCTTCTCGGAAGACATCAGAAATGAGTTTGACGAGAACGAAAAGCGTGAGGTGGTAATCGCCGGACGTATGATGAGCCGCCGCGTAATGGGCAAGGCCAGCTTTATGGAATTGCAGGACTCGAAAGGCAGAATACAAGTGTATGTCACACGCGACGATATCTGCCCCGACGAAAACAAGGACCTTTACAACACTGTCTTCAAGCGTTTGCTCGACATCGGCGACTTCATCGGTGTTAAAGGTTTCGTGTTCCGCACACAAACCGGCGAGATTTCGGTTCACGCACAAAGCCTCACACTGCTTTCGAAGAGCCTCAAACCGCTGCCTATCGTGAAATACAAGGATGGCGTAGCCTATGACAAATTCGACGATCCCGAACTGCGCTACCGCCAACGTTATGTTGACCTTGTGGTGAACGACGGCGTGAAAGACACCTTCCTGCAGCGTGCCACAGTGCTGCGCACAATACGCCGAATACTCGACGAAGCCGGATACACCGAGGTGGAAACCCCCACTCTTCAGGCAATAGCCGGTGGTGCAAGCGCACGCCCGTTCATAACGCACTTCAATGCGCTCAACATCGAGATGTATATGCGCATTGCTACCGAGCTCTACTTGAAGCGCCTCATCGTCGGCGGGTTTGAAGGTGTTTACGAAATCGGCAAGAATTTCCGCAACGAGGGCATGGACCGCAACCACAACCCCGAGTTCACCTGCATGGAATTGTACGTGCAGTATAAAGACTACAACTGGATGATGTCGTTCACCGAGCAATTGCTCGAGGCAGTATGTATTGCTGTCAACGGCAAGCCCGAGCGCGAAATCGACGGCAAGACAATCAGTTTCAAGGCTCCTTACCGCCGTCTCCCCATTCTGGATGCAATAAAAGAGAAGACCGGTTTCGACCTCAACGGCAAAAGCGAAGACGAGATACGCAAGATAGCAACAGTAGACTTGAAGATGGAAGGCATCGACGAGAGCTTCGGCAAAGGCAAGCTCATCGACGAAATATTCGGAGAATTCTGCGAGGGAACATTCATTCAGCCTACATTTATCATCGACTACCCCGTTGAAATGTCACCGCTCACGAAAATGCACCGCACAAAATCCGGTCTTACAGAGCGTTTCGAGCTTATGGTAAACGGCAAAGAGCTTGCCAACGCCTACTCAGAGCTCAACGATCCTATTGACCAAGAGGAGCGTTTCAAGGAACAGATGCGACTTGCCGACAAGGGCGATGACGAGGCAATGATTATCGATCAGGACTTCCTGCGTGCCCTTCAATACGGAATGCCGCCCACATCTGGCATCGGAATAGGCATCGACCGCCTCGTGATGCTTATGACCGGCAAGACAACAATACAAGAAGTGCTCTTCTTCCCGCAGATGCGTCCCGAGAAAAAGATGCCTAAGAGCACCGTGGCAGAGTGGAAAGCGCTGGGCGTTCCCGAGGAGTGGGTTCCCGTATTCAATAAAGCCGGATACAATCTCACTACCGACATAAAGGACGTCAAGGCACAGAAACTGCAAATGGACGTATGTGGTGTAAACAAGAAATACAAGCTTGGCTACACCAATCCCAAAGTCGACGAATTCCAGCAATGGATTGACAACGCCAATGCGTAATGCCCTTCCGCAGGCCATCTTCCAATGTCCGCCAATACGGGTGGCGTTAGGCAGACGGCCTGCGGTCACATATTGCCGCCACACCACATCACATTACGGCGGCACACGCCAATTGGCCAATACGAACAAACAAGCAAAAAGGCTATGTACAATTGCGGCAAGATTGCAATAATAGGCGGTGGAAGTTGGGCAACCGCTATCGCCAAAATCGTTGTAGGACACACGCATCACATTGGATGGTATATGCGCAGTGACGACCGCATAACCGAGTTCAAGCGCATAAGCCACAACCCGGGTTATCTTACAAGTGTGCATTTCAATGTCGATGAGATATTCTTCTCAAGCGATATCAACAAGATTGTGGAAGCCTACGACACACTTGTGTTTGTAGTTCCGTCACCTTACCTCAAAAACCACCTGCGCAAGCTCAAGACAAGGCTGCGCGACAAGTTCATTGTCACCGCAATCAAAGGACTTGTAGCCGATGACAACCTTGCATGCTCCGAATATTTCAACCAAGTCTACGACGTGCCTTTGGAAAATCTCGCGTGCATTGGCGGCCCGTCACATGCCGAAGAGGTTGCGCTTGAACGCCTTTCCTACCTAACAGTAGGGTGCTGCGACCAAGACAAGGCGCAGGCTTTTGCCGACATTCTCGTGTCTGATTTCATAAAGACAAAGACGAGTGCCGACGTGATAGGCATAGAATATTCCTCCGTTTTAAAGAATGTCTACGCCATAGCATCGGGTATTTGCAGCGGACTTAAATACGGAGACAATTTCCAAGCCGTGCTAATGTCAAACGCAGTGCAGGAAATGTCACGCTTTCTCACGGCCATTAATCCGATAAACCGCAGTGTGTACGACTCGGTTTATCTTGGCGATCTTCTTGTCACCGGCTACTCCAAGTTCTCGCGCAACCGCACTTTCGGAACAATGATAGGCAAAGGTTACAGCGTGAAGAGTGCACAGATAGAAATGGAAATGATAGCCGAAGGATTCTTCGGAACAAAATGCATGAAGGAAAAGAACCGCCACATGCATGTCAATATGCCAATACTTGATGCCGTTTACAATATCCTGTACGAACGCATCAGTCCACAGATAGAGATAAAATTGCTTACCGACTCATTCCGATAAGGAATATATCAAGCGAAAAACAAGATTTAACCAAAATATAAACAAGAAAGATGAAAAGTATCAGCTTAGACATTACAAAAGCAACACAATTTCTCGGTGAAGGCGCAGTAAAGGCCTATGAACCGCAAGTGGTTGCTGCCCAAAAGGCACTGGAAGACGGCACCTGCCCCGGAAACGATTTCCTTGGTTGGCTGCACTTGCCTTCTTCGGTGACCAAGGAATTTCTTGCCGAAATACAGAGTGTGGCAGACACACTGCGCGAGAAGTGCGAAGTGGTTGTCGTTGCAGGCATAGGCGGAAGCTACCTCGGTGCTCGTGCCGTGATTGAAGCGTTGGGAAATTCATTTGCATGGCTTGTGGGCGACACCAAGAACCCCACTATCGTGTTTGCCGGCAACAACATAGGCGAAGACTATCTCGCCGAGTTGACAGATTATCTGAAGGACAAGAAGTTCGGTGTAATCAACATATCCAAGTCGGGAACGACCACCGAGACAGCTCTTGCATTCCGCCTTCTGAAGAAACAATGCGAGAATCAGCGCGGAAAGGAAGAAGCAAAGGACGTTATCGTTGCCGTTACCGACGCTCACAAAGGTGCAGCCCGCGCTGCAGCTACGAAAGAAGGCTACAAGACTTTCGTGATACCCGACAACGTGGGAGGCCGTTTCTCGGTTCTCACCCCGGTTGGTTTGCTGCCTATCGCAGTGGCCGGCTTCGACATAAAGGCACTTGTTGAGGGTGCTGCCGACATGGAGAAAGCCACCGGCAAAGACGTGCCTTTCGCCGAAAATCCCGCTGCCCTGTATGCAGCCACACGCAATGCGCTTTACAGCCAAAACGACAAGAAGATTGAAATAATGGTTAATTTCCAGCCCAAGCTGCACTTCTTCAGCGAGTGGTGGAAGCAGCTCTACGGCGAAAGCGAAGGTAAGGACGGCAAGGGAATATTCCCTGCATCGTGCGATTTCACCACCGACCTTCACTCAATGGGCCAATGGATTCAGCAAGGCGAGCGTTCGATCTTCGAGACAGTCATAAGCGTTGAGCAGGCAAACGAGTCGGTTCTGTTCCCCAACGACGACGAAAACCTCGACGGCCTCAACTTCCTTGCCGGCAAACATGTTGACGAAGTGAACAAGATGGCCGAACTTGGCACTAGAATGGCACACGTTGACGGCGGCGTTCCCAACATCCGCGTATCGGTTCCGAAGCTCAATGAGTATTACATCGGACAGCTTATATATTTCTTTGAGATTGCCTGCGGCATCAGCGGAAACGTTCTTGCCGTAAATCCCTTCAACCAGCCGGGAGTTGAAGCATACAAGAAGAACATGTTCGCATTGCTCAACAAGCCCGGATATGAGGCTGAGAGCGAGGCCATACAGAAGCGTCTTGCCGAGGAGAAATAAGCCACTGCACAAAAAAGCAGTTGCCGGATTGCCTACAGACAATACCTGACGCTACCGGCAAGTAGCAAGGAAACAAGAAAACGGACTGCACATTAGCAGGAAACTGCAATGGGCAGTCCGTTTCAATTTAAGTTACTTTGAAGCCTTTCCACCGCCAACGGCACAGTATTCCAACGGTTTACGCATTGCCACATTGCAGTTATGCAATAGGCCAAAGCCATTATTCCTGACCCCGACACTACATTATGATATGATTAAAGAAGCTATTGACAAATACAAAGCATCGCACAGCTACGGTGCATTCTCGCCCAAAGTTGTGCTCTTCGACATGGACGGCGTGCTCTACGACTCCATGCCCAACCATGCAGTGGCATGGCAAGAGTCGATGAAACAGTTCGGCATAGACATGACAGCAGCCGATGCCTATGCCACAGAAGGCGCAAAAGGAGTAGACACTATACGCCATTTCGTGAAGCTGCAAAAGGGAACCGACATAACACTCGACGAAGCCCAGCGCATGTACGACGTGAAAACCGACATCTTCCACCACATGCCGACATCGCAAATATTTCCCGGCGTGCGCGAAACGATGAGCGAGATAAGACAGTCGGGAATGGGAATAGGTGTCGTGACAGGAAGCGGCCAACGCCCACTGATAAAGAGACTGATAGACGATTTCGGCGAATTTCTCGACGTGGAACACATCGTCACGGCCTACGATGTGGAACATGGTAAACCAAACCCCGACCCTTACCTCATGGGACTGCAAAAGGCCGGCAACCTGAAACCGTGGCAAGGTATCGTAGTTGAGAATGCGCCGCTCGGCGTGAGAGCCGGAGTTGCTGCCAACATATTCACCATAGGCATAAACAGCGGACCGTTGCCCGACAGTGCCCTTGCCTGCGAAGGAGCCGACATAGTGCTCAAACGCATGACAGAACTATACAGTCTGTTCGACGATATAATCGCCAATACAGACCGATAACCACAAACAAATGCCGTTGTCCGCCGCATTTTGCAGCCAGACAACGGCATTTCTTTTTTATCTACAATCAGTTATCCTGCCATTTTTCCGCGTCCCCGCAACATTGTGCGGAATCCGTATATGGAGATAACGACGAAACATACAAGCGGAAGCACAAACGAAACATTCACCGAAGGCATGCCAAACACCGTGCCAAAATCGATAATCATGGCCTGCAACGGCGGCAGCACGCTGCCTCCGAGAATGGCCATTATCAAACCGGCAGCCCCGAATTTGGCATCGTCGCCAAGTCCGGTCAATGCAATGCCGTATATCGTTGGGAACATGAGCGACATGCACGCGCTTACAGCCACAAGGCAATAAAGCCCGTAAATGTTCTGGAACATTATCACGCCCACCGTGAGACAACCTCCCACTATGGCAAGAATCATGAGCAGCTGCCCTGCGTTGAGATAGCGCAGAATGAAAGTGCAGATGAAACGCGAGCAACAGAACACCACCATCGCCACGATATTGTATTTCTGCGACATCACCTCAGCGTCTATTTCGGTCATGCCTTCGGCCATGAGCACCCGCGTACCGTATTGTATTATGAATGTCCAGCACATAATCTGCACGCCCACATAAAAGAACTGCGCAATGACACCCTCGCGATAATGCGGCATGTTGAAAATGCGCCGCAGCGTTGGCACAAGATTAATGTCATGGTTTTTGTCGCCATTCTTCGGCATGCGGGCAAGCAATATTATGATGAACATGGCGGCTATCACAAGTCCTATGGCCAGATAGGGTCCTATAAGCACCGACAGGTCGGCATCTTTCACCACCTCAAAGTCGGCTTCGGAGAGCTTTGCGCGTGCTGCCGTGTCGAGCGGATTGAGCTTTGCCTGTATGAAATTCATGGCCACATACATTCCGAGCAACGACCCCATGGGATTGAACGACTGGGCAAGATTGAGCCGACGCGTAGCCGTTGCCTCAGTTCCCATTGACAGGATGTAGGGATTGCTCGACGTTTCGAGAAACGAGAGTCCGCACGTCAGGATGAAATAGGCAATGAGAAACGGGTAGTAGTCGCCCGAAACCTTGGCCGGATAGAACATGAACGCGCCCACGGCATACAGCCCCAAACCGAGGAGTATGCCAGCTTTGTAGCTGTAGCGGCGTATGAACATGGCAGCCGGGAAAGCCATTGCGAAATAGCCCCCGTAGAACGCCACCTGCACAAGGGCTCCGTCGGTGGCCGACATTCTGAATATCTTCGAGAAAGCCTTCACCATAGGGTTGGTGATGTCGTTGGCAAATCCCCAGAGGGCGAAGCACAATGTGATAAGGACAAACGGCACAACATAGCTCACGCCGTCCTTCCACAACATTCTTTCTTTTTTATCTTCCATTGGTAAACAGTTTAATATTTTCTTCATAAGGCCACGCCATGCACCGGCCGGCCCCTACTTTGCGTGTCACGTCTGAGTGCACACCATGCTGTTGCGCACTATTTCGCGCATCTCGTCAACGCTCTTCAGCTCGCCTTTGGCCAAAGCCTGCGTCAGGATGTTGCCCATGCCTGTGGCCTCAACAGGCCCGGCCACCACTGGGATGCCGAGAGCCTGCCCGGTGAGGCGGTTGAGCAACTTGTTCTGCGAGCCGCCGCCTATTATGTGGAGTGTCTTTATCTTGTCGGGAATCATGGCGTTAAGCCGCTCGGTGGCCTGCGCATACTTGTGGGCAAGCGACTGCAGCACACAACGCACAAGCTCTGCCTTGGTTTGCGGCACGGCAAGATTGTGCCGGGAGCAATATTCCTTTATAGCAATTTCCATAGACTGAGGATTTCTGAAAGCCTCGTCGTCCACGGCAATCACACTGTCAATTTCTGCCTGTTCAGCCTCGCCCAGAATCGTGTCATAACTCTGTTCCTCGCCTTTTTCTTTCCATTCAGCCATCAGACGCTGCATAAACCACAGCCCGGTGATGTTCTGCAAGAATGTTATCTTGCCCCCCACTCCACCTTCGTTGGTGAATTCGGCAAGCCGCGCCTCCTCTGTAAGAATCGGACTGTCGGTTTCTACGCCCAACAACGACCATGTGCCCGAACTGATGAAAGCCACGGGGCTTTCGCCCTTACATGCCGGCACGGCGGCCACCGCACTTGCGGTGTCGTGCGAACCCACGGCAATCACGTCCACTTGACCAAGTCCTGTTTCCTCGGCCAAGTCATTGCGCAGCCGTCCACGCACCGTGCCCGGCATGACAATGGGACAGAAAATGCGGCGCGGCAGTGAGAGCCGGTCAATCAAGTCCCAGTCCCAGTCCTTTGTCGTTGCGTTGAGCAATTCGGATGTCGAGGCTATTGTATATTCGCAGTTGGCCTCTCCCGTAAGGAAATAGCTGAAAAGGTCGGGCGTGAAAAGCAGCCGTTGGGCAATGTCGAGCTGATGGCTGCCCGAGAGTTTCATGCTGTAAAGCTGGAAAAGCGTGTTTATCGGCATCACTTGTGTGCCGTTCACTGCGTAGTGGCTTGCCCTGTCAACGGTTTCAAACAAGCGTTGGGGCATGCCGTCGGTGCGGCTGTCACGGTAGCACACGGGATTGCCCACAAGGTCGCCATTGGCATCAATAAGTCCGAAGTCAACGCCCCATGTGTCTATTCCGATGCCGCTTACGTGCAGCCCCAGTGCCGCAGCCTTTTTCAAGCCGTCCTTCATGTCTTCAAACAGAGCCGGGAAATCCCAGTAGACATGATTGCCCAAGCGCACCTGCCGGTTGGCAAAGCGGTGCAACACCTTCATTTCCAACCGTCCGTCACGCAACGTCCCGGCAATAACGCGGCCACTGCCGCCTCCGAAATCAATAGCAAGATATGTCATCTTCAACGTCTTTAAGATGGGTTCTAAAAATTGCCGCCCGTGGCCGGTAAGCGCACCCATGCACCTTCACTGTGCAACTAAGGCGCGCCGGCACGGGTCATGCACGGTGCAGATTAATGTTTCTTGCCCAGGACATAGGTTTCAAGGTCGTCAATCTCGGCCTGCGTCAGGGTGTTGTATTTACCGCCGCTGAGCACAATGATGCGGCACGCCATTTCAAAGAACATGGCACGCTCGAACACCTCGTCGAAATTCTTGCCGCACACCACCTGTCCGTGTTTTAGCATCAGTGCCGAGTTGTGGTTGCGCAACGCCTCGATAACGGCGGCGGCAAGCTCGGGCGAACCGGGACGGTAGTAGGGAATCACGGGAATCTCGCTTCCCACATGGCACGGTATTTCGGCCGTCACGTTGAAGTCTTGGGGTGTTTCCTTCATGCAAGCCACTGCTGTGGCATAGGTTGACTGGAAGTGCAGCACCACATCGCAGTCGGGCCGCTCGCGCAGCACGCCCAGGTGGAAGCCGCTCTCCATTGAGGGTTTCACGCCGTTGAGCACCTCGCCCGTGGCCACGCGACACATTGCCACCTTCTCACGCTGCAAACTCGGCACCCACGAACCGGTGCCCGAAACGAGAGCCTCGTCGCCTATGCGCCACGAGAGGTTGCCACTGCTGCATATAGTGAGTGCTGCATCGCCCACACGGTGGGCCTGCTCCAGAAATTTCTCTATGTGTTGTTCGGTTATCATATATCGTCTTTTGTTGTCAATTCAGTCGTGCGGCATCCCGTACTTCCCAGTTGTCTAAAGATAGTTGGGGATACCGCACGCACCATAGTTGAGTTTACTTGTTTATTTGTAAATGGGGCCGTAGTTCTTGCAAGCGCGGAAGTCGGCTCCTTCCTTGTCCATTCCGAAGGCATTCCATGCTGCCGGACGGAATATCTTGTCCTCGTCTACATTGTGCATGCACACCGGAATGCGCAGTATGGAGCACAGTGTTATGAGGTCGGCACCTATGTGGCCGAAGGTTATTGCGCCGTGGTTTGCGCCCCAGTTGTTCATCACCGAATAAACGTCCTTGAACGGAGCCTTGTCGCAGAGGCGCGGCACAAACCATGTTGTAGGCCATGTGGGGTCGGTGCGGCTGTTGAGTTTCTCGTGAATTTCGGGATCGATGTCAACCGTCCATCCCTCGGCAAGCTGCAGCACGGGGCCAAGTCCTTTCACAAGGTTAAGGCGCACCATGGTGACGGGCATTCCGCCCTTAGTGAGGAAGTTGCTTGAGAAGCCGCCGCCACGGAAATAGTCGCGGTTGGCAGGATACCATGTAGTGGCCTTCAGGCACTTGTCGGCATCCTCTTCGGTCATTTCCCAGAAAGGCTTCATCACGGGATTGCCATCTGCATCGGTGGCCTGTCCTGTTCCGTCGAGCGTGGTTGCGCCCGAGTTGATAAGGTGTATGATGCCGCCCGAGGCGCGCCCTGTGAGTTCTTTGCCCGTGACGCGCTTCACGGCCTCGGGACTCCAGTAGGTGCGCACGTCGCTGAATATCTGCGCACGCCCTGTGAGAAGGTGGTTGAAGAGCATAGCCACGCCGTTGCCGGCATCGTTTTCGGTGGCGAGCACATAAGCCTCGCGCAGTCCGTTCCAGTCGAACGACGTGTTGAGCAGAGCCTCGGGATAGTCACCGTTGGGATAGAAGTCGGTCCACTGACGCTGTCCCTGGAATCCGGCAGCAATGGCATTGTGGCCGAGAGCCTCTTCCTTGAAGCCCAGTTCGCGCAGTTTCGGGTTGCCCTGCATAAGGTCGCGCATTATTATCATCATCTTCACCACAAACTCCCAGTCGGCATCTTTCTGTTCGCGCGTCTTGGCTTTCTCTGGGCGGTTGCCTATGTCTTCGCCCTCGTTGCATGCACAATGCTCGCGAGTCCAGGCCATAGCCTTTTCAAACTCGTCCTTGTCGTATATGCCTTCGGTCATTCGGCGTATAATCTCGGTAAGGTCTACGCTCTCGTTGCGCATACCGAGATATTCCTGGAAGAAATCGGGATTTACTATCGACCCTGCTATGCCCATGCAGGCACTGCCCATCGACAGATATGACTTACCGCGCATTGTGGCCACAGCCTGTGCCGCGCGGGCAAAACGCAGCAGCTTCTCGGCCACGTCGGCAGGTATAGTGTCGTCGTCAAGGTCTTGCACATCGTGTCCGTATATGCCGAAAGCGGGCAACCCCTTCTGTGCATGTGCGGCGAGCACGGCAGCGAGATAGACTGCTCCCGGACGCTCGGTGCCGTTGAATCCCCAAACGGCCTTGGGCCAATGCGAGTTCATGTCCATGGTTTCGGCTCCGTAGCACCAGCACGAAGTGACGGTGATTGTCGATCCCACGCCTTCGCGTTCGAATTTCTCTGCACACGCGGCACTCTCTGCCACGCGTCCTATCGTTCCGTCGGCAATGACGCACTCCACGGGAGTTCCGTCGCCGTTGCGCAAGTTTTCAGATATTAGCTTGGCCACCGAACGGGCGAGATTCATCGTTTTCTCCTCAAGACTTTCGCGCACGCCACCCTGACGGCCGTCGATGGTGGGCCGAATACCGATTTTTGGATATTTCTTCATAAGTTTGTTGTTATTTGGTTTTAAGTAATTGATAGTTTTCCGATAAGACTGCATCTGTTTTGCATGATTTCAGACTCCACATGTTTTTCTGCTGACACCGGCCTTCGCGGCACAGTGCATACCGCAACATGATATTGGCAAAATTAGCTATAAAAAACGGAACTGTCGCTATTTTCCACGTTTTTTTTGCTGCGGTTGCTTTCTTTTTCACACCTGTTTGCACGGCAACCAAAACCGAAACGCGGCGTGCGGCGGCTGCAACACAAGCGTGCAGCGCATGCAGTATGTGCGTGCAGCGCATGCCGCACGTCGCCACGAAGCCTACATTTGCCGTAAGTGGACAACCGACTGCCACGCCATTGGGCGCGGAAACGATTATGCAGCGTTTTTAAATGTACATATGTAATATACTCCATTTCTTGATTTTGAAGTTTATGATTGTATACACGTCCCCGAAGGGTAGAGTGTTCAAAATCGGATTAAAAAAAATGTGCAGAATTTCATATTGATATAAATTTATAATCTTTTGATTATCAAGAAGAATTTGGTAATTAAAGCCCTGAAAGGGTGTCACGACCGTAGCCCAGGGTGAGGACGGAGCGAAGCGACGGACGTAACCCTGGGTTTTCACGGCCATCGCAACGGTTGGCCTGTAAGGTCAACACACACCCAATTGATTGTACTGACCTTACAGGCCAGCCGTAAAAACCAACCGTTTACCCAGGGTTACACCGCTTCACTACGTTCCGCGGTTCACC
>CAVKCP010000064.1:0-15333 GCA_963654815.1 Lachnospiraceae bacterium
ATTAAGTTGTCTGAGGTTTCCATTCCGAGGCTGCCTCATAGCTGAACGCAATAAGAGCATCACGCCCTTTTTGCGTCTTGGCGTGATTGATAGTTGCATGCATTATTCTGTCTTATAACAATCAATCACACAGTATGGCAAACAAGAATCTCAATGCCGCCAAGGTGGCAAAGAAAGATGAATTCTATACCCAACTTTCTGATATAGAGCGCGAGTTGCAACATTATTGGCAGCACTTCCGCGATAAGGTGGTGCTCTGCAACTGCGACGACCCTTACGAAAGCAACTTTTTCAAATACTTCGCTCTTCGCTTCAATCATCTTGGATTGAAGAAACTCATCTGCACCTGTTATAATGGTTCGCCTATGACGGGCAACGAGCTTATGTTTCATTTCGACGGCTTCGATGATGATGAGCCAAAGAAGATAGCCTATAAGGTGGAGATTACAGAAGTGAAGGACGAGAACGGCGACGGGGCTGTAGATTTATCGGATGTGCGTTATCTTTTGGAGAATGACAAGAATGTGTTGTCGTTATTGAAGACTGGCGACTTTCGATCGGAAGAATGTATTGCACTTCTTAAGGAAGCAGACATCGTAGTGACCAATCCTCCTTTCTCACTGTTCCGTGAATATATCGGACAGTTGATGGAGTATGGGAAGAAATTTGTAATTGTTGGACATCAGAACGCTATAACTTATAAAGAGGTGTTCCCTTTATTGAGAAATAATGAAGTGTGGCTTGGTTATGGTTTTAAGGGTGCTGCTGCTCATTTCTGCTCTCCGTATGACGATATTGCATCAGCGGGTGACCATAAAGAGAATATGATCCGCGTGTCTGGAGTGAATTGGTTTACGAACTTGGAAATACCAAAGCGAAACGAAGAGTTGGATTTAGTGTGCCGCTATTCGGAAGAAGAATATCCTTTCTATGATAATTATGATGCGATAAATGTTGGCAGAACCCAAAATATTCCTTGTGATTATGCAGGGTTGATGGGAGTCCCTATAACTTTCTTGGATAAATATAATCCTAATCAATTCGAGATAATTTGGCAAGCAAGTGGCAACACTCGAGCTTCTGCTCCAAAAGAAATTTTAGAAAGAATGGGATATAAAATTCATCCCGAAGATAGAGGAGGATGTGGCGTAGTTCATGGTAAACGTCAATATAGTAGAATCTTCATCCGCAACAAACACCCACAATCCATATGATGACAATCAAGCAAATGGAAGTGACCGTAGGCGAAATCACCAAGGGTTACATCAATAACGATGAGCAGGGAGTGAGGGGCTATGGCGGTCTCTTGGACATTCGCCCACCCTATCAACGTGAGTTCATATATAATGAAAATGAGCAACGGGCAGTGATAAACACGGTGCTCCACGACTATCCCCTCAACATCATGTATTGGGTGAAGCGAAGCGATGATGCCGAATGCCCTTACGAGGTGATGGACGGCCAGCAGCGCACACTGTCGCTCTGCGAGTATGTAGCTAACGTGTTTGCCGTTGATTTCAAGAACTTTGCCAATCAGCCTGCCGATATTCGCAAGAAGATACTCGACTATAAACTTACCGTGTATGTTTGCGAGGGCGAGGAGTCGGAGAAATTGGCATGGTTCAAGACAATCAACATTGCGGGAAAGCCTCTGAATGAGCAGGAAATACGCAATGCCGTTTATGCCGGGCCATTTGTGAGCGATGCCAAGAAGCATTTCTCCAAGACTAATTGCGCGGCCTATCGCTTGGGTAAGGACTTGGTGAACGGTTCGCCTATACGTCAGGATTTCTTCAAGAAAGCCTTGGAATGGATGTCAGAACACGAAACTCGCAATGGCAAGCCGCAGTCAGCCATTGGATATATGAGCCAACACCAGCACGACTTGAATGCCATGCCCTTATGGACTTATTTCCAAAGCGTGTTGCACTGGGCAATGGACAACTTCAACATGAAGAAGTTCAAGAAGATTATGAAGGGTTTGGATTGGGCACGTTTCTACGACGAATACCATGAAACGTCGCTCGACATTCAAAAGAAAGAAAAGCAAATCGTTGATTTGTTGGGCGACGATGAAATACAGAAACCGTTAGGCATCATCCCGTATGTGCTGACAGACGACGAGCATTATCTCGACCTCCGTGCCTTCCCCGAAAAGATAAAGTTGGCAGTTTGGGAGAAGCAAAACCATAAATGCGCTCTTTGCGGCAAGGATTTTGACTATGTATTTATGGAGGGCGACCATATTACGCCCTGGCGCGAGGGTGGCAGGACAGTTATAGAGAATTGCCAAATGCTATGTAGAGAATGCAACCGAAGAAAGGGAAGCAAATAGATTTGTTTGGTAGTTTTACTGCCTTCGCACCTTTATTGAGAGAGTAAATAGTTTTGTCCCGATATGGCATCAACCAATATCGGGACAAAATAATTACATGGCTTTTACTGTGCTTTCCACAATTTCAATTTCTTCTTTGGCAAGACCGTATTTGGCATACAACTGCTTGTCGATTTCGGCAAGGTCTGCCGTCCAGTCAATATCCGATGCGTTGGTGAAATCCTGCATCGGCACAAACATGAATTTGTCGGATGACAGGTCTTGCGACGTTATTGTCTGCAACATCAGATAACGCAAGAACTTAGTCTTGAGATATTGAGTGAAGTTGTCGGCTTCGGTTTCATTTTCAAATACATTGCCCACAAGATAGCTTTGGGTGCATATCACTCCGGGATGCAGAGTCATTAGCGACGACAACACGCGGAACTGTCCATTACGGTCGGGAGTGCCTGCATGTTCGCATGTAGCTTTAGAGAAAATAACCTTATACAGGTCGGTCCACTGACTGTTTTTCTTGATGCTTTCACGGGCAACATACGATGTGGCCCCACTCGATTTCAGTTCCACCGATTGGTCAAACGGTTCTTCTTCTCCACGATAGGTTGTCACGAAGCCGAACGGGGTTTGGCCGCTCACGGTTTCGCTCAGCATGTGGTCGCTTTTCGACATTACTTTATCCACTACCGACAATGCATCGTTGTTGCGTATGAATACGGGATATTCGTCGAGACGGCGTTCCTGTGTACGGCTCTTTCCGTGTAGGGTATTTGTAAATTCACAGTTGCCGTTGTGGTGCGCATCCCACAGGAAATATCCAACACCGCCCGAAATGTCAACCGTGGGGAAACAGTCTTTCGAGTCAACATAGTCGAAGATTTTCCTGAGCCGTTTGTCGGCGAGCATGTCTTTTCTGAATTTGTCAAGACCGCGTCCGCCCGTGAACCAACGTGACGGCATAATCATCGATATATAGTTGGGGGCGAATTCTTTAGCTGTTTCCATGAACTGATTGTAAAGCGGAATTCCGTAGTTGTCCTTCTGCTCCCCGATGTTTACCTGATATGGCGGATTGCTTATAATAGCGTCGAATTTCATGTTTTCTATATTGTTGGCGTTCCAGAAAGTCTTGCCGTTGGCGACTGTCCTTACAAATTTCTTCTTGTAGGCCATGATTTGTCCCGTTAGGTTTTCGAGGCACTTTACGTTGGCTTTCGTGTCGCGGAAACCGGTCAACGTGCGTCGGGTTATCCGTTCTGCCATTTTTGTCTTGCACAAAACGAATATGTTCTTCTCTATCACCTCTGCCCACAACTGTTCAGCTTCGTCGTCAGACAGCGTGTCGAAAAGTCCTTGCGACTGGCTACTGCGTATCTTGAATATGCCATAAGCCATGTACAAAGCATACAAACCTGTCTTCGAACATATCTCGAGAACCTTCGACTTGTGATTCATAAACACCTTGTCGGTCACTTCACCGTGGTAGACAAAGCGGGGCTCACGCAACAATTTCTCATGCTTTTTATCCCAAAAATCATAGCCGCCCAAGGTATCGCTCATGTGCATGTTAACCAGTCGCCACGGCGTAAGCACCGTTTCTTTGTCGGGATAGCAGAAATCGGACAGAATGTCGGCAATTTCGTTTATGCGTTCCTCAACCGGAAGTTTGTCGGCGGCCTTTATTCTTTCCACAATGGCTTTTGCGGTTGCCACGAATACATCTTCGCGGTAGAATCGCCGCAGGCGCATGAACATTTTCATGGTAACGCCGCGTGGCATGAACTCTTTCCACGAGTCTTCGTCGATTTGTTTTATAAACGTGTCGAGTGTGAGCGCGTCAATCTTGTCGGTTGTGCCATATATCATCATGGGGAAACGCACCGATATTTGGTTGAGTATGGCAAGGATTTTCTGTCGGCGCGACTGGGCTGTGTTGTTCGACGGCGCTGCTTCTGCATTTTCTGCCGGTTGTTTTTCGGCAATTTCGACCGCATTTTCGGTTTGCTTTCTCACACGTTTCTTGCCACGCGTCATAATGTCCCGGTTTTCGCTACGCGTTTCGGCGGTTGCCATAGAAATAGCCTTCGCCACCTCATCAAGCAATTGCAGGTCTTGTTTGCGCAGGTTTTCGAGATTTTCATACAGGCAACTGTCGCGGAAACCTTTTCTAATGAGGTTGTCCGAGTAGGTCTGGTTAACGTCTCTCACGAATTCGCTTGCCCCATAACGCACTGCCTTGCCGCCACGCACACACACCAAATGGCAATACAGCAGAAATTGCTCCACTTTTGACATGTGGTCTCCGGCAACGCTGTCGTCAACGGTATTGTTTATGTATTGGTCGAGAACGGTAAGCGCACGTTCGGGAGAGAAGTCGAAAACATAACAGTTCTGCTTTATCCTTCCGTCGATATATGGTGTCTGGCATCTGAACATTGTCTGCATGTAACGTGCCACACCTGTGTCCGATCCGCCCGACAGCATCATTATGCCCGTCCATTCAGGCACCGAGGCGCCTACTGTCAGTCGTCCGCAAGATAGAGTTATGGTGCGCTCATTGTTTCTTATGGCATCTTTCACACGGCTCAAGGCGTTTTTTTCCAAACGCACCATTTCAGCAATGTCTTCTCTGTCGCGTGTGAAATCGCCTTCGCCTGCCACATTCACTATATTGTAGTTGCAGAAAACATTGTCAGCAGCTTGTTCAGAGAGTATTTCGGCAAGCCGTTTGGCGGCCTTTACTCCCGGCACCGACCATAATGTGTGCTTGAATGTATCAGCGTTATTGCCTATGGTAAACGGACTTACCGTTCCCGATTGTCCGCTTGACAACATTTTAAGGAAAGCTCGCACATCGGCTTCATGCACAAATTCTCCTGTTGTGTCATCAACCCTTAGAAATTCAGAGAAAGCAAATGCGCCGCTGCCTTCTTCCTTGTATTTTTTGAAGTTGCGTCCCAAATCGCAGGCAATAACATTCATTGTCGCAAGCTGTTCATAAGGGTTGGGTTGGCTGCAATGCTTTTCATTCCACTGGGCTTTTGCCCTTTGTTCCATGGTGTAGTCCCATCTGAACACATCGTTGGCTTCAAATTCTGCCACTATATTATATGGAGTGCCCGACAGATATAGCGTCTTCACGCTACGTTTGCCCTGCAATTCGGCCAACACCTCCTTGCCGAGTTTTGTTGATATGCCCTCGTGTGCCTCGTCAATGATAAGCAAATCCCATTTCGTTGAGAATATGTCGTTGTTCTTGTCGAGCCGGCTGCTCTTGTTAACGCGTTTCGACCCACGCAAATCTTGCATAGATGCAAAATATATGTAGCGGAAATTTTTGTCAACACTTGCGCGTCGTTCCAAATCGCTGAAATCCTCCCCGGCATGGTTTTTGGCATTCGGGGATGATTTGTGAGCCTTGCTTCCGTAAAGACAATCGGTGAACCCCACTTTCTCAAAGTCGTCAAACCAACCATCGCGCACCACCGGACGGTGTGTGAGAATGAGCGTGCGGCGGAATGTACCGCGCTTTACTACTTCGAGGGCGCATAGCGTTTTGCCGAAACGCATCTTTGCGTCCCACAGCATCTTTTTACCGCGCTTGAAGCAGGCCAGTGTTTGTTCAACAGCCTGCAATTGTTCTTCACGCAGCGTTATGCCGTTGTATTGTACGTTTGTCGCATCTGTTTCGTTGTCGGCAATGCAGCACGCATCTTTGTCGGCAAATTGTTTCACAGCATCAATCATCGACTCTTTGTCGGCCACAAACCAGTCGTTGCTTGCGTCAGCAGCCACGGCAGATGTGTCAGAATGCTTAAAGCCACGGCCCACAAGCCATTCATGCAGTTCGGTCTTGCCGAATGCTATGCGTTTGTTTCCGCCGTTCAAAACGGCAAGTGCTGCATATTCCAATACCGCAGCAGCATTTCCTGCGGTGTTGTTGCGGGCTATAACCTCGTTTGCGGCTCCGTTCAGAAAATCACAATTCGGCTTCAACTCCTCTGGACGGCCATTGAAATTCACTGCTGCCACGCCGACATTGAGTTGCCCTTGGCGGATGGCATCGGCGACACCATATATATATACAACGTTGTAAACGCTTGTTCCCTCAAAGTTTGTCATATCTCGATTTGTCAATAATGTCCTTAAATAATATTTCTTGTCCCGACAGTGTGTCGGTTGAATGCCACTCTTTCACCTTGCAGAATTTTCTGTTGCATGGCTGCACGCAGTCGTCACGCGTTGGTATTGCGCATGTTGTGCCGTCCATTTGCCATATATTCCATGATATTATGATAGCTGCTTTTTCCATGGTTTCTATATATGGCGTCCTACCCCATTTGTCTACATAGTAGTCGTGGAATGTGCACAATAGGTTTTCGCGTGCAAGAAAAACATTGTCGCCCTGCCAGTCGAAACCGTAAACCGACTGCAATGCCTGATAAGCCTTGCGCAGCCATTGCCGTCGGTTGGCCTTGTTGTGTGCCGATCCCGTGTTCTCCTTTATTACGCGGAATTTGCGGTCAAGCATACCTATGCGGCGTTCAAGCGCAATTGGCTGTCCGTTGGTCACATCATATCGGCTTGCTATATACGGTGCTTCTCCGCATGCCATCTCCATGCGCCGTGCCCTTACATAGTCGAGCCATGTTTTTCCCTCCGGAAACGCCACTCTACTGCCGTTCACTATCCAGTTGGGGGTATATTCTTCGGCACATTCCTCCATATTGAAAACGCCACGTTCTCCAAACCAAGCCTCGTCAATGAGGTTGTTTTGCGCATTGCATAGCCAAGCGGGGGTAAACACTTCGGCTTTGCTTTTGGCTCGCAGTGAACGTGTGTCGCGGTGTTTCAGCACCTGTGGCAGAATTATGTTGCATCCATCGCGTGCCACATCTTCGGGCATAATCTGGTCATAATACGAGCGTCTGCCGTTCTCGGCCGATGCATAGTCGTCGGTTGCCCAGAATATGTTCACCTGATCACTTTCCGAACTGAGAGTGTTGTCTTTCAACAATATAGTGAGAAGCCGTTTGCTGCTTCTCACTACATTTCCACTCCAAAGTTCGGTTATGTCTGTCATGTTACACTTGTTATGCCTTATTTATTATGTGGGTGTGTAGGTTCTACACTACAAAATTAATCAATAAATTTCACCTGTGGAAGTATAACGCCAAAAACCTGTTGCGACAATTTTGTGCCCAAGTTTATGCAACAGAAAGTCGAAAAATGGTCAGGATGAACATATTCATTTAAAAAACAGCCTTAGAATGTGCCGCTATTTTCCTGTTATTTCCTGCTGTTGTCTCACCGATTCCGTATGAATTAGTTCAACAATCTGTTTCACAAAATCCTCACTGAGCCCTTTCTCAGTGCCCAGTTTGCTGCGTTTCTCCACGATTTCATTGTAGCGGTTCGACTGAACCACGGCAAGGCCGTGTTCTTTCTTGTATCTGCCGACGGCAAGACACACCTGCATGCGTTTTGCGAGTAAATCTATTATTTCGTTGTCGATTGAGTCAATCTGCATTCGCAGCTCTTTCAGTTCGCATTCTGCGTCAACAACATTGTTTGTGGTTATGGGCGTATTTGGGGATCCGGCATTTTGGGCCGATGTAGAAATGCATGTCAAGGCAAGTATAGCTGCCAATATGATTGTTCTTTTCATAAATATGAATCGTGCATTATAAGGTTTGTTTGTATCAGAAAAACTTCACGTCGGTAATGACCATCGATTCAACTTTCTCGTTCAGTCTTTTCACCAGTTGCGTTCTCATCATCGACAGATCCTGTCGCAATGCTGGATTGGAAATCTTCACAAACAGGGTCTGGTTTTTTATGAATTTCTGTTGGGTGTAGCGTTCCACAACTGGTCCCGTCACTTCTTCCCACGAAGCAATGAGCCTTTTCTGCAGCAAAGGCGTTTCAAGACCTTCTTGCCGCAAATACAGGGCGAGAAGGTCGCCTATGTTCTGCACTTTGCGCCTAAACATCTTTTTTCTCGTTTATCTCGCCTCCCGACACATCGAACAACTTGTAGTCTGACGACACGTTGCTCAAAATCTGGTCAAGGTGGTCGCGGTTGGTGTCAGTGATGAATATCTGTCCAAACTCGGTGCCCGACACGAGCTTCACAATCTGCTCCACCCGTTGCGCGTCGAGCTTGTCAAATATGTCGTCGAGCAACAGCAAAGGTGTGGTGTTTGATGCCGTGCGTCGGAGAAAATCAAACTGTGCGAGTTTCAGTGCTATCACAAAAGTTTTGTTCTGGCCCTGGCTTCCCTCGCGTCTCATCTGATAGTCGCCGAGCATCATTTCAAGGTCGTCGCGGTGCACGCCGTGCAGAGAATAGCCCACGGCACGGTCGCGGAAACGGTCGCGCTGTATGACGTCAAGCAATGGGCCACGTTGTGCATGCGACACATATTTGAGCGAAACCTTTTCGTTGCCGCCTGAGATGTGGTTGTGTATGGACTGGAACACGGGGGTAAGTTCGTTGATGAATGCATTGCGGGCGTTGAAAATCACAGTGCCGTGGCGCGCCATTTCCTGCTCCCAAATGTCAAGGAGCGACGCGTCGGGAGTTTCTTCCATTTTCAACAAGGCATTGCGTTGCTGTAAGGCCTTGCCGTAGTTGGCCAGTGCTTCTATGTATTTGTGGTCGTATTGTGATATTACCACATCCATAAGTTTGCGGCGTTCGTCGCTGCCGCCCGTTATAAGCGTGTAGTCGGAGGGCGACACAAGGACAATTGGTATAAGACCAATGTGTTGCGACAACTTCTTGTATTCTTTCTTGTCGCGCTTGAAATGTTTCTTCGTTCCGCGCTTCATTCCGCAATACACATCGGTTGCCTCGCCGCGCTCGTTCACATATTCGCCGTCGAGCACAAAGAAATCCTGGTTGTGGGTTATTATCTGCGAGTCAATAGGGTTTGACGAACTGCGACAGAACGAAAGGTAGTAAACCGCATCGAGAAAGTTGGTCTTGCCTTCGCCGTTGTGTCCTATGAAACAGTTCATGTTAGGCGACAGTTCAACCGTTGCCTCGCGTATGTTCTTGAAGTTTATTATTGAAATCTTGTTGAGTATCATTCAATTGCTTTAGGTGGGTTCTATAAATTGGCTTACAAAACGCAACCTGTTATATTAATTCTTGATTTGTTGCGGTGGGAATTTATAGTGCCCACCTTTACTTATTACATTTCGCCGCGTGTCTATGCTGCGGAGTTATTCGTAAACCTCATCGATGCCAAACCCGGTGTCGTTGTATTCAGAAGCACAAGGGTCATATCCGTCGGGCAAGTCGAATTTAGCATCCTGATTGTAAGGCAGACTCGTGTCGGCGTAAACCTTTTTCATGAAATAAGCCCAAATGGGCAATGCCATGGTTGCGCCCTGTCCCATGCGCATGGTATCGAAGTGTATGTCGCGGTCTTCACCGCCTACCCAGCATCCGCTCACAAGCTGTGGGGTGAAGCCCACAAACCACGCATCGGAATTGCGGTTTGTCGTGCCGGTCTTACCTCCTATCTCGCCAGTAAAGTTGTATTTGTATCTGAGCCGTCCGGCCGTTCCGCCGTCAACGACACCCATTAGCAGCACGAGCATTTTGTTGGCACTTTCCGAACTTATCACCTCGTTCATGCGCGGTTGGAATGTGGTTATCACATTTCCTTCATTATCTTCTATTCTGGTGACAAACATAGGCGCGGTGCGTATGCCGTGGTTGGCAAACGTTGTGTAGGCACTTACCATCTCGGCCACCGAAACCTCGCACGGGCCAAGGCATAACGACATCGACGGGTGTATGTCGGGGTTGTTTATTCCATAAACGCGCAACAACGAGACAAACTGCTGCGGATTCATCTTGCTCATAAGATAGGCCGAAATCCAGTTGTTCGACTGTGCAAGTCCCCATTTCAGTGTCACCATTTCGCCGTAACGCTTGCGGTTGGCATTGCGCGGTGTCCACGGTTGTCCGGCCACGATATATGTGCGCTGCACGTTGGGAGCTTTGTCGCAAGGCGAGAAGCCGTTCTCCATAGCAAGCGAATACAGGAATGGCTTAATGGTAGAACCCACTTGACGGCGGCCGTTCTTCACCATGTCATACATGAAATGCGAGTAGTCCAATCCGCCCACATAAGCCTTCACCGCCCCCGTGCTTGGCTCCATGCTCATAAATCCTGCACGCAGAAACGACTTTACATATCTTATGCTGTCGAGCGGTGTCATAACCGTGTCGATGTCTCCATGATAGGTGAATACCGACATCTCGGTGGGCGTTCTGAACGATTTTCTTATTTCCTCGTCGCTTGCCCCCGATGATTTCAACGCACGGTAGCGGTCGCTTTGCGTAACGGCGCGGTCGAGAATAAGCTGCACCTGCTTTGCTGAAAGGTCGGATGTGAAGGGCGCATTGGGCTTGTTGCGTTGTTCCTTGAAAAATTCGGGCTGCAGATAGCGCGCAACATGGGCATATACCACCTCTTCGGCATAACGCTGCATGCGCGAGTTTATAGTTGTGTAAACCTTCAACCCGTCGGTGTTGAGGTTGTAGGGCGATCCGTCTTTCTTGAAATTCTTGTTGCACCAACCGTAAAGAGGGTCGGTTGCCCAGGCAATTGAGTCAAACACATATTGCCGCTTGTTCCATGAAGGGTATTTAGATGCGTCAGGTCTCTCAGCCGACATATACACGCGCAGGAATTCGCGCAGATAAGGAGCCGTACCGTCCTTGTGGTCGATACGGCGGAAATTGAGGGCAAGCGGTTCTTCGGAATACTGTGCACATTCGCTTCTCGTGAGATAGCCCGCTTTACGCATTTGGTCGAGAACCACATTTCTGCGCTCGGTGCAACGCTCGGGATAACGCACGGGGTTGAACAATGAGGGATTCTTGCACAACCCTATCAAGGTGGCCGATTCCACTACATTCAGGTCTTTGGGCTCTTTGTTGAAATATGTGTTGGCGGCAGTCTTGATGCCGACAGCATTGTGCAGGAAATCGAAATAGTTGAGATACAGGGCGATTATCTCCTCCTTGGTGTAATTGCGTTCGAGTTTTACTGCAATTACCCACTCTATTGGCTTCTGTAACAGTCGTTCAACGGTGCTTCTTGCCGTGCACGAATAAAGCTGTTTGGCCAATTGTTGCGTTATGGTTGAGCCGCCGCCAGCACTTGTCTGACCCAAGATGCCCCTTTTCACAATGGCGCGTCCGAGGGCAATGAAGTCAATGCCTGAGTGATCGTAAAACCGTTCGTCTTCGGTGGAAACCAATGCTTTTACAAGATATGGCGACAGATTGGAGTAAGACACGCAGATGCGGTTCTCACGATTGAAGTTCCATGTGCCTATAACTTTCCCGTCGGAAGAATAAATTTGGGTGGCGAAGCGGTTTATGGGGTTCTGCAAGTCTTCCACAGGGGGCATATATCCTATCCATCCGTTCCATATAGCAGTAAATGCAAGACCGCATGCTGCAAATAAGGTGAACAGTGCTCCCCAAAGAAAGTGAACGAAAGTTTTTCTCATTTCACGATTGATTTGTATGACAAGGTGCGGCCTACGACAACCGCATGAACTCATGTTTCACAGAAAATGAATGTTGCAAAGTTAATGCAAATAGAACGATTTGCAAAATAATTGCGGGGTATATCTGCCCAAAACAACCAATTCCTGTTGTCATACAAGCACAAAATCAAAGATGCCACCATGGTATATATGTGTGCATCTATGTGTCTGCACAAAGAAAAAGGGCATGACAAGCCAGTGATAACTTGTCATGCCCATGATGTGTGTCATACGCAATGCGTGTGCAACACAAATGATGCACGCTCGTGTTGCATACGGTGTAAGATGCCGGAAAAGGCTTCTTTTGTCAGCGGTTAATGCCGCTGCTTGACGCAAGAAGATGTCTTTTTGCTTTGTCGGGCAACTTGCGATGCCGTTGTCAATATCTTGCCGACTTTACGATGTCGATGAAATAAGCATGCATCCGAGTGTCGTCGTTCAGTTCGGGGTGGAATGCCGTCACTAGCTGGTTGCCCTCACGGGCTGCTACTATATGCCCGTCAACCTCGGCAAGAACTTCGGTTTGTCCGCTGACACCTTTTATATATGGAGCGCGGATGAAGGTCATGGGGATGTCAGTGCCCACGCCTGCCACCTCGCCCTCGGTATAGAAACTGCCCAACTGCCGCCCGTAGGCATTGCGGCAGACATCGGTGTCCATCGTGGATATGCGGCTGAAGGGCTCTCCTTCGACTTGCTTTGCAAGGAGTATCAAACCTGCGCATGTGCCAAACACGGGCAATCCGTTCTCAATGGCCAACCGTATGGGGGCGAGCAATTTCAAGTCGGCGAGCAGTTTAAGTTGAGTTGTGCTTTCGCCACCAGGAATTATTAGTCCGTCGGCGGGCTTATCCCAGTCGCGAAGCTGCCTTACTTCAAAACTGTCTATGCCCAAACGCGCCAGCATGCGTTCATGTTCAATAAACGCACCTTGCAGTGCCAATACAGCGATATTCATGGTTTTACTTGCCTCTTTCGGCCATAAGAACCTGTATCTCCTGCTCGTTTATTCCAACCATAGCCTCGCCCAAGTCTTCAGACAGTTCGGCCAGTTTCTTCGGGTCGTTGTAGTTGGTTACGGCCTGCACTATCGCAGCCGCACGCTTTGCGGGATTTCCGCTCTTGAATATGCCCGATCCCACGAACACGCCTTCGGCCCCGAGCTGCATCATAAGTGCTGCGTCGGCTGGTGTGGCCACTCCACCGGCTGCAAAGTTCACCACCGGCAGCTTGCCGTTGTCGTGCACATAACGCACAAGGTCGTAGGGCACCTGCAACTGTTTGGCTGCTTCATACAACTCGTCTTCGGCCATGGAAGTGAGACGGCGCATTTCGCTCTGCATCATGCGCATGTGCCTTACGGCCTGCACCACATCGCCTGTTCCGGGCTCACCCTTGGTTCTTATCATTGTTGCGCCTTCGGCAATGCGGCGCAAGGCTTCGCCAAGGTTCTTGGCACCGCATACAAACGGCACGTCAAACTTTGTCTTGTCGATGTGGTAAACGTCGTCGGCGGGTGAGAGCACCTCGCTCTCGTCGATATAGTCTATCTCGATGGCCTGCAAAATCTGTGCTTCGGCGAAATGACCGATGCGGCATTTGGCCATAACAGGTATGCTGACGGCATTTTGTATGCCTTTTATCATCTTGGGGTCGCTCATGCGCGAGACACCGCCGGCAGCCCTGATGTCGGCCGGGATGCGTTCGAGTGCCATTACTGCACAGGCTCCTGCGGCCTCGGCTATGCGGGCCTGTTCGGGAGTGGTAACGTCCATGATAACGCCGCCTTTGAGCATCTGTGCCAAATTGCGGTTGAGTGTTTGTCTGTTTTCTTTCATGTTATAAAGTGGTATTGTTGTATTTCTTTCTGTATTCTGTGGGCGAAAGCCCCGTCTGTTTGCGGAAAAACTTTGAGAAATGTGCCTGCGAAGAGAACCCAAATTCGTAGGCTATTTCTTGCACGGTGTTTGACGAGGCCGTCAATTGTATGCATGCTTCACGGCAAACATGCTCGTCGATAATGGCCTTCGGTGTCTTCCCCGTCGTCTTCTTCGTGACTTGTGCAAGGTAGCGGCTGCTTACGTTCAAACGGTCGGCATAATATTTCACATCGTTGTTGTTTACAGCGTGTTCGGAAACTTCGTTCAAGAAGTCGTTGTAAAGTTCTGAACTGCGTCCCACCAGACTTATATGCATTGTCGATGTCTGGTTGATGTAGTTGTAGGCCATCATCACAGCATCTTCAATGGAATATGACTTGCCGAGGAATATGGCTATCGCCGACGACAGGACACCGCTCATGCCGTGAAAGGCAAGACGGCTGTTGCCGTCGGCCAGCGACGACTGGTATCTTATTTCGTGGTTGTTGCCGTGTAGGAGTTGGTCGGCGTGCACCCCGGGGGCAACCGGTGCGTCTTGCAGAAGCACATTACCACAACCGCAGTCTAAAAGCAACCTTGCAGCATCGGCGGCATTGCCGTTGGCACAGTGGTCGTGACCTGTGAAATATTCCATATCCCTGCTCCTTATGACTACCAGCGAACACAATGGGATCAACGATTTTGTTATCTCGCCGACAACATCCTGCTGCATGAGCAAGTCGCCCTTCGATGACTTGATTACCGGGTCGTAGATTATGGCGCGTGGAGGGTGTTTTCTCAGTATTTCCACAATTCCGCGCACTACATCCACCCTTCGGAGCATACCTATTTTTACGATTTCGGGGCGCACGTCGTTGACGATTGCTTCCATTTGCCCTTTCACCACTGATGCGGGAAGGTCGTAAAATTCCTGTATACCGAGCGTGTTCTGGGCTGTAATCGACGTGATTACCGACACCGCATAGCCACCGAGAGCCGACATTATCTTTATGTCGCCCTGCACCCCTGCCCCACCAGTTCCGTCGGATCCGGTAATCGTAAGTATGGGGGTGTGCGTGTTTGGTGTAACGATGTCTTTCATTGTCCCTTGCCTATGGTCTGTTGTGATTGTGATATGCCGTGGCGCATCTCTGTACTTTCCACAATTGCAAAGGAACAAAAAATAAAGTTATTGGGGAAATTTTGTTCTCATTTTGACAAACAATACTTTTTTTTGTATAAACTGATGCTTGTGGTGTCGGCCTTAGGATAGAACCCACCTAATGCGAGAATTTCCCACACTACGATTTTTAACCAATTTCGTTGGCGGCGTGAGATAATCACGTTAAAAGTTTCATATTTCAGAAACTTTATTTACCTTTGTATCCACAACATAATGTTATGGAACAATACAAGTTCAAGTTATTTTTAACTGAGGGGGCGCAGACATTTTTAGAGTCTTTACCCTATGATGCCAAGAAGAAGATATCCTACAACATTCGTCGTGTTTTTTGAAATCAAACATAGGAGGTAGTAATTATGGAAGAAATGAAACTGACATCT
>CAVKCP010000065.1:0-15123 GCA_963654815.1 Lachnospiraceae bacterium
GCTATAATCTGTCGTCCCTACGGGACTTTCCAGTTACTAAGTTTTTACCGGACACAAATAGTTTGAAATTCATGCATAGCAACAGCCAAAAAGAAAAGGTGGACTCCCGTGCAGCATCGGCCGCACAAGTGGAGTCCACCTTGTATCAATTCATGCCTCGGGCAATGTGCCGTGGCGTGTTATTTGTTGTCTGAAATGAGGTTTTCGCCGGTCATGTCGGCAGGCTGTTCAAGTCCCAGTATGTGCAGGATTGAGGGAGCCACGTCGGCCAGACGTCCGTCTTTCACTGTTGCCGAGTTGTTGTCGGTGACATAGATGAACGGAACGGGGTTGAGCGAGTGGGCAGTGTTGGGAGTGCCGTCGGGGTTGATTGCGTTGTCGGCGTTGCCGTGGTCGGCAATGATTATTGTTTCGTAGTCGTTGGCCTTTGCGGTTTCAACCACTTCCTTCACGCAGTTGTCAATGGCGTGCACGGCCTTTGCAATGGCGTTGTATATGCCGGTGTGGCCCACCATGTCGCCGTTTGCGAAGTTCACTACGATGAAATCATATTCCTGAGTCTTTATCGCTCCCACGAGTTTGTCCTTCACCTCGTATGCGCTCATCTCGGGTTTCAGGTCGTAGGTGGCTACCTTGGGCGACGGAACGAGTATGCGGTCTTCGCCTTCGTAGGGAGCTTCGCGGCCTCCGTTGAAGAAGAATGTAACGTGGGCATATTTCTCTGTCTCGGCAGTGTGCAGCTGGCGCTTGCCGTTTTTGCTGAGATATTCGCCCAAAGTGTCCTGCACGTTCTCTTTGGGGAACAAGATGTGCACGCCCTTGAACGATGCGTCGTAGGGAGTCATGCAGTAGTATTGCAGGTCTTTTATGGTGTGCATGCCGTCCTCGGCGTGCTCTGTCTGGGTGAGAACTTCGGTGAGTTCCTTGGCGCGGTCGTTGCGGTAGTTGATGAAGATGATTACATCGCCTTCCTTAATGGTTCCGTCAACGGTGGAGTTGTTGATTGGTTTGATGAATTCGTCGGTCACTCCCTCGTCATAACTTTCCTGCATTGCCTGCACCATGTCGCTTGCCTGCTTGCCGGTTCCGTCAACGAGCAGGTCGTAAGCCTCCTTCACGCGGTTCCAACGCTTGTCGCGGTCCATGGCATAGAAGCGTCCCACGATGCTTGCAATGTGTGCCCCGTTGTTGTCGCAGCACTGCTGCACCTGCTCGATGAAGCCTTTGCCCGATTTCGGATCGGTGTCGCGGCCGTCCATGAAGCAGTGCACAAACACATTGCTCAGGCCGTATTCCTTGCCGATTTCGATGAACTTGAACAGGTGGTCGAGCGAAGAGTGTACGCCGCCGGTTGATGTCAAGCCCATGATGTGCAGTTTCTTGCCGGTTTCCTTGGCATAGCTGTATGCGCTTACTATTTCCTTGTTCTGCATGATGGATCCGTCCTTGCAGGCGCGGTTAATCTTCACGAGGTCTTGGTAGACGATGCGTCCGGCACCGATGTTGAGGTGTCCCACCTCGGAGTTGCCCATCTGTCCCTCGGGCAGACCCACGTCTTCACCGCAAGTGAGCAGTTGTGAGTGTGCGCTGACGGCAGTGAGATAGTCGAGATAAGGTGTCGGTGTGTTGTAGATAACGTCTCCCTTGCCATGCTGGCCGATTCCCCATCCGTCGAGAATCATTAGTAAAGCTTTCTTTGCCATAGTTTTATTGTTTCTTGAATTGTAATGTTATGCTCTTCTGCAATAGTGTCGCGGGCGTGTGCCCACCCACTGTATTTCAATGCAAAATTACAACTTTCGCTTTATATCAGCAAATGTAAAAAACGAAAAAGGAACGTGTTTTAAAATAAATATGGTAAATTTGCAGTTGGGCGTGCCGCGTCTGAGACATCGGCCAAAAGCCAGTGCTTTGGCCGTTGTGGCACTGATGCCCTTCGACCTTGACAATTGAAAAACTTAATCTGAATATGAAATTGATTGCACAATTGTTGCTGGCGGCGGCAATAGCCGCCTCAACGGGTGTCGATGCGAGTGCCGGCACCAGAAAAACCAATGCCAAAACTGTCGGCAAAGAAACTGCCGCATGCAGGGCAGGACTCAACAGTATAAGCATCACGGCGGCCCGCGCACATGTGGGATTTCTTGCCGACGACGCGCTCGAAGGCCGTCGCGCTGGTCAACGCGGTTCGCGCGTGGCCCAGCAATACATCATCTCGCAGTTGCTGATGGCCGGTGTCAAGCCTTTGGGCGACGGCTATCTGCACGGGTTTGAAGCCTATTCGCTGTCGCGCTTCAAACGCAAACCTTATTATGTGGAGGCCGACTCGGTGGCAAAGATAAAGCCATTCACCCACCGCAAACTCTCGCTCGGCAACGTGCTTGCCATGATTCCCGGGAAAAAGAGCGACGAATATGTGGTGGTGGGGGCGCATCTCGACCACGAGGGCATTGACACCGAACTCGATGGCGACCAGATTTACAACGGAGCCGACGACAATGCGTCGGGTGTGAGTGCCGTGCTGCAGATAGCCAAGGCTTTTGCCGAGAGCGGAGCGACGCCCGAACGCAATGTAATCTTCGCCTTTTGGGACGGCGAGGAATACGGACTGCTTGGTTCGCGGCATTTCGTAGAGACATTCAGCGAAATAGGAAAGGTGAAGGGCTACCTCAACTTCGACATGGTGGGAGGCAACAACAAGCCCGAAGACCCGCCTTACATGGTGTATTTCTACACGGCTTCGCATCCCGTGTTTGGCGACTGGCTCAAGGCCGACATCACGGCCAACGGCTTCAACCTGAACCCGAGCTACCGGGCATGGGACAACCCCGTAGGCGGAAGCGACCAAGGGTCGTTTGCCAAGAAAAACATTCCTATAATATGGTATCACACCGATGCACAGCCCAACTACAACGAACCCACCGACGAACCTGCTACATTGAACTACGAGAAACTCACCGACATAACGCGGGCATCGTTTCTCACGGCATGGCATCTTGCCAACGAGGTCGCATATTGACGTGCTGCCGAGGCACGAAGTGGGTAGATTGAAAGAGGAAAAACCCATATTGCATATTAAAACCACGACAATGAACCAACGACATTTGGCTGCCGCCGCAATCGCCATGACACTCGCCACGGCCACGGCACAGACCGCAAGAGAGAAGACAACATTCCAGACTTCAAGCCACTGGAAACCCGTCACCGACGTAAGGGCCGACATTGTGATGTGCTACGGATCCAACGACAGCAAGGAGGAAACATTTCTACAGCGTGTTGACTCATGGCGGCAGCGGGGCTATACCACGCACTTCATGACCGGAATTGCATGGGGCGAATACCAAGACTATTTCACTGGCAAGTGGGACGGCAACTGGCATTTGGATGAAGGACAGCAAACCATGCGTGGCGACACCCTTTGGCACGGACGCTATATGCCCTACATCGTGCCCACGATGCACTATCTTGAATATTTCAAGGAGCGTCACATAAAGCCAGCAATCGATGCCGGCATCGACGCAATATTTCTTGAAGAACCCGAATTTTGGGCAGAAGCTGGATATAGCGAGGCTTTCAAGCGCGAATGGAAAGACTACTACGGTTTCCAGTGGAGACCGCAACACGAGTCGGCAGAGAACACTTATCTCTCAAACAAACTCAAATACCACCTTTATTACCGCGCGCTCGACGAGGCATTTACCTTTGCCAAGAACTACGGCAAGAGCAAAGGCATGAACGTGCGGTGCTATGTGCCCACACATTCGCTCGTTAACTACTCTATGTGGCAAATCGTTTCGCCCGAGGCTTCGCTTGCCTCCATGAAGAGTTGCGACGGATATATTGCCCAGGTGTGGACGGGAACGTCGCGCGTGCCCAACTATTACAACGGCGTGGCAAGCGAGCGTGTGTTTGAAACGGCGTTTCTTGAATATGGTTGCATGCAGTCGATGACGGCTCCCACAGGCCGAAGAATGTTCTTCCTCACCGACCCGATAGAAGACCGTGGGCGCGACTGGGACGACTACCGACGCAACTATCAGGCCACGTTCACGGCGCAACTGCTCTATCCGGGCATCGACAACTACGAGGTGTTGCCTTGGCCCGACCGCATCTACGAGCATCTTTACAATACTGGAAAAGACAGCGATGTAAAGCAACGCATACCGCGCCGTTACTCCACGCAGATGCAGGTGATGATAAACGCACTGGGCAACATGCCGCTTTCAGCAAACCAAGTGAGCGGAACCCACGGCGTAAGCGTGCTCATGGCCAACTCGCTTATGTTCCAGCGGTCGCCCGTTGCAGTCGAAGGCTACGACGACCCGCAACTCAGCAATTTCTTCGGCGAAGCCATGCCTCTGCTCAAGAGGGGCATCCCGGTGGGTATAACGCATATAGAAAACGTGGGCTATGCCGACACATGGAGGGGAGTGAAGGTGTTGCTCATGTCTTACAGCAACATGAAACCGCTATCGCCCGAGGCACACCGGCACATTGCCGACTGGGTGAAGAGCGGCGGAACGCTCGTTTACAGCGGGCGCGACGACGATGCTTTCCAGCGCGTGAGCGAGTGGTGGAACAAGGATACGTGCAGCTACGGCGCACCATCCGAACATCTGTTCGAACTCATGGGAATGCCGTGCAAGGCTCTCGAAGGTGAATATTCATACGGCAAAGGTCATGTGTGGGTGCTGCGTCACGACCCGAAGGAGTATGCCATGCTAAAGGGTGGCGACGAATTGATGGTGAATACGGTGAAGAAAGTAATGGGAGATGTGCAGGAAAAGAACTCGTTCTATCTTGAACGCGGCTGCTACGACCTTGCCGCAGTGGTTGACGAAAGTCCTGCCGGCAACAATCCGTATGTTGTCAAAGGTCAACTCATCGACCTTTTCAATCCCGCATTGCCCACAATGACTGCCAAAACGGTGCTACCCGGCGATCAGACGATGCTCTTCGATGTTGCGCGTGTAGCAGATAAGCAAAGGCCGCAGGTGCTTGCCGCCGCATCAAGGCAATATGACGAACTGCGCACGGCAAAGAGTTTCTCGTTCACGGCAAAGAGTCCTGCCGACACCGACAACGTAATGCGCATTCTGTTGCCGCACAAACCCAAGAAAATAAGCGTGGAAGGTGCAGCGAAATATGAGTCGGAATGGACAAAAACGGGCTTCAACACACTTCTGCTGAAATTTGAAAACAATCCCGACGGCGTGCGCGTGAAAATAGAATGGTAGCGCGAAGCTATTCTTCCGGCGGCATCGGCGCAAGGTGCCAATGGTCGAATAGCAACGAAAAAACATAGTGTCTTCCGCAAGATTACGTTCCCGTTTGAATAAAACGAAAAAAAGACCTGCATGGCACCACAATTTGGCTGCCATGCAGGTCTTTTCGTTTTTCAGTTCTGTTGCGCTCTTTCTGTCAATAAAGCAGCAGCAATCCGGCAAACGCTGTCCACAAAATCATCTTTATAGGATTAATCTTCATCATCTTTGTCCCCACGAAGGTGGCGACAAACAGGGCTATGCTTATCCAGAATTGCCATGGATTGACATTGGGAGCAGAGAAATTCTCCTCGTTCATAAGCAACAGGGCTGCGGCTCCGATAAGGCCTACCACGGCCGGGCGCAGACCCGAAAACACGTTCTGCACAAGCGGTGTCTTCATGTATTTAAGCAATACGCGGCAGATGAGCACCATGAGTATGAACGACGGCAACACCAGTGCGAAGGTGGCAACGCCGCTTCCCAGCACGCCCATTAGTTCGCCGTAGCCGGCGTTACGCACCGCAGTGTAGCCGCAGTAGGTTGCCGAGTTAATACCAATCGGCCCCGGTGTCATCTGGCTTATGGCCACTATGTTGGTGAATTCGGCCGAGGTGAGCCACGCGTGGTGGGTCACTGTCTCGCTTTGTATGAGTGAAAGCATTCCGTAGCCGCCTCCGAAACCGAACAGTCCGATTTGGAAGAATGTGAGGAAAAGGCTCAGATATATCATTCTGTTGGCTTTATGAATTGTCCGTAAATGTATCCGCCGAATCCGGCGGCAATGAGAATGTAAATGGGATTTACGCCGAGAAACTTAATGAGAAACGCACTCACAATCGGAATCCAGCAGTTTGCGAGCGAAATGTGCGCGCTTTTGGCCAGCGAGAAAGTGGGGGCTGCTATTAGGGCAACCACTGCCGGGCGTATTCCACGGAACATTGCGGCCACAATCTCGTTGTCTTCAAACCGCTGGAAAAACATTGCTATCGCCAGAATTATGAGAAACGAGGGCAGGGCAGTGCCCAATGCCGTGCAGAACGCGCCGCGCAGCTTGCGCAACTTGTAGCCCACAAACACGCTGATGTTTATTGCCAGCACTCCGGGGCAGCTCTGTGCCACGGCTATAAGGTCGAGAAACTCGTCGCGGGCAATCCACTTGTTGCGGTTCACCACCTCTTCCTCGATGATTGGAATCATGGCGTAGCCGCCACCAAGGGTGAACAGTCCAATCTTGAAGAACGTCTTGAAAGAGTCGATGTAGATGTTTGCCATTGTCTTTCTTTTGCTTTTCTTTCTTGCGTGCGGCAGCAAATGCGCCTCCGCCTAAGCCTTGCTCACTTCTGTGCGGCAGGGCTTTGTTGTTAAAAAACAATGATTTCGGGCACGCCGCAAGAGGCGTTGCCCGAAACCACAATACTATTATAAATGACGCGTTGTGCATGTTCCGGCACGGCACTTACCATGGCCGGAACGGCAAATCGCCTTTATTTCTCGAAATTCTCAATCCACTTGCGTGCGTTGACAAATGCCTCGATCCACGGAGTAACGTCGTCTTGACGGCGGTCGGCAGGATACCATGCGTTCTGCCACGGGAATATTGCGCGCTCAAGGTGCGGCATCATGGCCAGATGGCGGCCGTCGTCGGAGCAGATACCAGCCACGGCGTAGTCGGAACCGTTGGGGTTGCCAGGATATTCGGCGTAGTTGTAACGTGCAACTACATTGTATTTGTCTTCGCCTTCGGGCAACGAGAACTTGCCTTCTCCGTGTGCTACCCAAATGCCGAGCTTGTCGCCGCTGAGCGACGAGAACATTACGCTGTTGTTCTTGGGTATTGTCACGCCGAGGAATGAGCTCTCAAACTTGTGCGAATCGTTGTGCAGCATGCGTGTGCGGTGCTCGTGGTAGGGGTTGATGAGGTTGAGTTCCACCATGAGCTGGCAACCGTTGCAGATGCCGAGTGACAGTGTGTCTTTGCGTGCATAGAACTTGTCGAGTGCCTCTTTGGCCTTCGGGTTGAAAAGGAATGCGCCCGCCCAACCTTTGGCAGAACCAAGTACGTCGCTGTTTGAGAAGCCTCCGCAGAACACAATCATGTTAACGTCGTCCAAAGTCTCGCGTCCCGAGATGAGATCGGTCATCATTACGTCCTTCACGTCAAACCCGGCGAGATAGAGCGAGTAGGCCATTTCACGCTCGCCGTTGGTTCCTTTCTCGCGTATTATGGCTGCTTTCACGCCCGATGCAGTGCGGCGGTCGGCCGAAATGCCGTAGCTTGCGAGCGTTCCGTCAAATCCTTCGTGGAAAAGCATCTCAAGAGGCTGTGCCTTGTAGTTGTCGTAGCGGCGGCGTGCACATCCGTTGAAGCTCTGATCACGGTCGAGCAGATAGGAAGTCTTGTACCAAGTGTCGCGCAACTGGTCGATGTCAAACGTGTGTGTGTAGTCGTCTTTCTTCACGACTATGCTGCGCTCTTTGGGCGTCGGGTAGCCAATCTTGGCGTAGCCGATGCCGTTTTCTTCCATATATTCTTTGAATTCCTCCTTGTATTTGTCGCTCACCTGAATGACAACACCGGGATTTTCGGCCAAAAGCATCTTCACAATGTCGTCGCCTGCAAGGTCGTGCAGATTTACATGGATGCCGCCTTCACGGTTGGCGAAGCACATCTCGAGCAGTGTTGTAATAAGACCGCCGGCCGAAATGTCGTGTCCTGCCATTATCCAACCCTTCTGTATCATGTCCTGAATGGCGTTGAAGCAGTCGGCAAAATATTCCGGGTTTTTCACAGTGGGCACATCATCGCCTACGAAACCGAGACTCTGTGCGAAGGCACTGCCGCCGAGACGCTGCTCGTCGAACGAGAAATCGATGTGGTAAAGCGACGAGTTTTTGTCGTTGACAAGCACCGGCGACACCACTTTGCGCACGTCGCTCACTTCGCCTCCGGCACTTACTATGACTGTTCCCGGCGATATTATCTTCTCGCCGTTGGGATATTGCTGGCTCAGAGAGAGTGAGTCTTTGCCGGTGGGAACGTTTATCTTCAGGGCAAGACAGAACTCGCTGAGGGCTTTCACTGCGCTGTAGAGACGTGCATCTTCGCCTTTCTGCGAGCGGCAGGGCCACATCCAGTTGGCCGAAAGCGACAGACTTGCCATTCCATCGGCAAGCGGTGCCCACACGATGTTGGTGAGTGCCTCGGCAACAGAAAGCACCGATCCGGCCTCAGGCGATGCCAATCCGGCCTGAGGTGCATGTCCCAGAGCTGTGGCGATGCCTTTCTTGCCACGGTAGTCGAGTGCAACTACACCGCAGTCGCTCAATGGCAGCTGAATTTCTCCTTGACATTGCTGACGGGCTATCTTGCCCGTCACCGAGCGGTCAACCTTGTTTGTGAGCCAGTCTTTGCATGCCACGGCTTCAAGTTGCAGTACCTGCGATACATATTTGTCGAGAACGTCGTCCTTGCCGTTCACAGATTTCTCCTCATGTTGGTATTCTGTGTCGCGATAGTGGCGTTCCACGGTCTCGTCGCGCATTATTGTCTTGGGTGAATGTCCGAACATTTGTGCCACATCGAGGTCGAACGGTTTCACGCCGTCGCCCTGCTTGAACGAGAAATGAGCGTCGCCTGTTGTCTCACCAACTACATATAGCGGAGCGCGCTCGCGTTCGGCTATGCGGCGTACGTGCTCTATGTGCTTCTCGTCGATGAGCAGTCCCATGCGTTCCTGGCTCTCGTTGGCTATGATTTCCTTCGACGACAGAGTCTTGTCGCCTATCGGAAGCTTGGTCATGTCAATCTCTCCGCCGCACTCTTCCACGAGTTCTGAAAGGCAGTTGAGGTGTCCTGCCGAACCATGGTCGTGTATGCTGACCACAGGGTTGGTGTCTTCTTCGCACAGGGCGCGCACCAAATTATAGGCACGCTTCTGCATTTCGGGGTTGGCACGCTGCACTGCGTTCAGTTCTATGCCGTTGCTGTAGCGTCCGGTGTCTACCGATGAAACCGAACCACCGCCCAGTCCGATGCGGTAGTTGTCTCCGCCAACCACCACTACCTTGTTGCCTTTCTGCGGTTCTTTCTTCAGACAGTCGCGTTTTGTGCCGTAGCCCACGCCGCCTGCGAGCATGATTACCTTGTCGTAGGCATATTTCTCGTTGCCTTCCTGATGCTCGAAGGTGAGCACCGAACCGGTGATGAGCGGTTGGCCAAACTTGTTTCCGAAATCGCTCGCGCCGTTTGAAGCTTTGATGAGTATCTGCTCGGGTGTCTGATAGAGCCACTTGCGCACCGGCATGATATCTTCCCATCCGCGTGTTGCGCCGTTGTCGTCTTTAAGTCTGGGATAGGCTGTCATGTAGACTGCCGTTCCGGCTATTGGCCATGAGCCTACTCCGCCGCCCATACGGTCGCGTATCTCGCCGCCGGTGCCGGTGGCTGCGCCGTTGAACGGCTCCACTGTGGTGGGGAAATTGTGTGTTTCGGCCTTGAGCGAGATTACGCTTTCTATGTCTTTCACTTGGAAATAGTCGCTCGTCGACTGGTCTTTCGGTGCGAACTGCTCCACAACCGGACCCTGGGCAAATGCCACATTGTCTTTGTAGGCAGAGAGTATTTTGTTGGGATTTTCATTCGTCGTTTGCTTAATCATTGCAAAGAGCGACGATTCCATTTCTTTTCCGTCGATTATAAATGTTCCGCCAAAGATTTTGTGGCGGCAATGCTCGGAGTTGATCTGTGCGAAACCGAATATCTCGGAGTCGGTGAGCGGGCGGCCGAGCTGCCCTTCTATCTTGTGAAGGTATTCTATTTCCTCGGGCGAGAGGGCGAGACCCTCCTGCTCGTTGTACTCCTCTATGTTCTCCACGTGCTTTATAGGCTCCGGCTCGTGGTTCACTGTGAACACATCCTGGTTGAGACCGTCATACATGCGCTGCAGCATTGGGTCGTGGTCGGCATCTGCCGAGTCTACCGGGAAATACTCCTCAATACGCGAAATGCCGTGGAGACTCATATTCTGGGTTATCTCTACGGCATTCGTGCTCCATGGTGTTATCATCTCGCGGCGCGGGCCTACGAAGTAGCCCTCTATTGTTTCGCCCTCTACGGGCACTGCGCCGCCGAAGAGCCAACACAGTTCGCTCGTCTCGTCTTGGCTGAGCTGATGGTCAACTTGTGTGGCTATCACGCTCTTGCTTGGAGTCTTGAAAAATAGAATCATACTTTATAGTATATGTTTTAATTTTGTTTCCGCTTGCAAAGTTAAACTAAAAATTCGACTTGGTGAACTAATCCTAAATATATTTACATGCCGCAAGGCTTTTCGGCATGCCGTGCTGCTTCGGCAAGTGGCCGACATGACGCGACAAGGCGGGCAAACCTGTCGTGCAGGCAGCACTCCGCCGTGCTTTCTGCACCGTTTCCTGCGCACTTGCAGAGCAAGGCACAGGCAACTTATGTGGCATAAGTGCGATTATTTTTGTAACTTTGCGTCGCGTTAGCAAAGTGATATAAGGTGGGTTCTATAAATTCCCACCGCAAAACATAAAATTAATATTACGGGTTGCGTTTTGTCATCTTGCGGTCTCTTTTCGGTCCAATCCGTCTGCTCGTTCAGTCGTATAGCCCGCTATACTCCTTCACTCGCAGACAAATTGTCCTCGAAAACAGCCTCGCATTCTGACAAAGTCAATTTATAGAACCCACCATAATTTTTAAGAAGAACAAAATGATTTCAGTCGAGGATATGTCGGTGGAGTTCGGGGCGAAGCCCCTTTTCTCCCACGTAAGCTTTGTTGTGAACGATAGAGACCGTGTGGCACTTGTGGGAAAGAACGGAGCCGGCAAGTCAACAATGTTGAAGATAATATGCGGATTGCAGAACCCCACTGCCGGGCGCGTGGCCGTATCGTCTGACACGAGCATAGGTTATCTGCCTCAGGTAATGGTGCTGCAAGACGACAATACCGTGCGCGAAGAGGTGTCGAAGGCTTTCGAACAGACAACCAAGCTCGAACACCGCATCGACGAGCTCAACCGGGCGCTTGCCGAGCGCACCGATTATGAGAGCGAAGGCTATGCCGCGCTTGTGGAGGAGTTTACCCAAGCCCACGAACGCTATGTAATGCTTGGCGGCGACAACTACAAGGGCGAGATGGAACGCACGCTTGTGGGACTTGGTTTTACGCGCGACGACTTCGACCGACCCACCCGTGAGTTCAGCGGCGGGTGGCGCATGCGTGTCGAACTGGCCAAGATCTTGCTGCGGCATCCCGATGTGTTGTTGCTCGACGAGCCCACCAACCACCTCGATATAGAAAGTATAAGGTGGTTTGAACGCTTTCTTCAGCAAAGTGGCAAGACCGTGTTGCTCGTGAGCCACGACCGCGCATTCATCAACAATGTCACCAACCGCACCATAGAGATAACCTGCGGGCAGGTGAACGACTACCGGGTGGGATACGACGACTATGTGCGCCTGCGCGACGAACGGCGTGAACAGCAGCTTCGGGCCTACGAAAACCAGCAGAAGGAAATTGCCGACATAAAGGATTTCATAGAGCGCTTCCGCTACAAACCCACAAAGGCTGTGCAGGTGCAGAGCCGCATCAAGCAGTTGGAGAAGATTGTTCCCATTGAGGTTGACGAAGTTGACGACTCGGTTATGCACCTTAAGTTCCCGCCGTGCCTGCGCAGTGGCGACTATCCAGTGATTTGTGACGGGGTAGAGAAAACTTACGGCGACCATACAGTGTTCTCAGATGTGACGCTGACAATAAAGCGTGGCGAAAAAGTAGCGTTCGTCGGCAAGAACGGCGAGGGTAAGTCAACGCTCGTGAAGTGCATCATGGGCGAGATAGCCTACGGCGGAAAACTTAAAATAGGACACAATGTGCAGATTGGTTATTTCGCCCAAAACCAGGCACAGTTGCTCGACGGCGACCTAACGGTGTTTGAAACCATCGACAATGTGGCGCAGGGCGAGATACGCCTACGCATAAAGAACATTCTCGGGGCGTTTAATTTCGGCGGTGAGGAGTCGGAAAAGAAAGTACGTGTGCTTAGTGGCGGCGAGCGAAGTCGGCTTGCCATGATAAAACTTCTGCTCGAACCAGTCAACCTTCTCATTCTCGACGAGCCCACCAACCACCTCGACATGCCCTCGAAAGACGTGCTGAAAGAGGCCATAAATGCTTTCGACGGAACTGCCATAATAGTGAGTCACGACCGCGATTTCCTCGATGGTCTCGTCACAAAGGTATATGAGTTTGGCGGCGGTAAGGTGCGCGAGCATCTCGGAGGCATCTACGATTTCCTGCGCGCAAAGGGCGTTGACAGTATCGACAGTATAGGCATGCAGCCTCAACCCACGGCGCAAGCGCAGAAAACCGCGCCTGCACAAGCACAGCAGCAACCCCAGAAAAGTTATGCTGAGCACAAGGAAATGCAGAAGAAAATACGCCGTGTTGAGAAGAGTATAGCCGAGTCGGAAAAGAAAATATCCGAGTTGGAACAGCGTATAAAGGAACTCGATGCCATATTGTGCACTCCCGAAGGCGCGTCGGACATGAACCTTGTCACCGAATACACGTCGATAAAGAAAAGCATAGAGGCTGAGGAAGAAACGTGGACTTCGCTTTCCGAGCACCTCGAAGAACTGAATGCGCAGTTGTGACGCAGTGTTTTTCCAGGCAATAAGAAATGATTCACAACCATTAATTTGTTCGTTTGAAAATGAAAAAGAACCTGACCACAGGTAGCATCTTCGGCAATATAATGTCGTTTGCATTGCCCTATATGCTCACCTATTTCCTTCAGATACTCTACGGACTTGCCGATTTGTTCGTAATAGGGCAATATTGCGGCGTTGACAGCACCACGTCGGTGTCCAACGGCGCGCAGGTGATGTATATGTTCACCGTCGTAATCATCGGTTTGGCAATGGGCACCACCGTGCGCACGGCCCGTGCCGTCGGCGCCCGTGACAAAGAACAGGTGTCGGCGGTCATTGGCAACACCTTCACACTGTTTGTCTTGGCATCGGTATTGTTGTCGGGCGTGATGCTTTGTCTGCGTGGAGGCATCGTGGCCATTATCGACACGCCGCCCGAAGCAGTTGAGGGCACGATGCAATATCTCACCATTTGTTTTGCGGGCATACCGTTCATCGTTGTCTACAACGTGATTTCTTCGATATTCCGTGGACTTGGCGATACGCGCAGTCCCATGTATTTCGTGGCCGTGGCATGCGTCGTCAACATTCTGCTCGACTATCTGTTCATTGGTTTCATGCACCTTGGCCCCATTGGTGCGGCACTCGGCACCACGCTTTCGCAAATGGCCAGCGTGGTGTTGGCACTCATTGCCATGCGTCGTCACCGTAATATTCTTGATGTGAAAAGGCGTGATTTCAAGTTGAAATGGCCCGTGGTGAAGAGCATCCTTACAATAGGCGTGCCCGTGGCGTTGCAGGATGGGTGCATACAGGTGGCATTCATGGCAATCATGGTCATTGCCAACGGGCGCGGAATTGACGATGCTGCTGCCGTGGGCATCGTGGAGAAATTCATCGGACTGTTGTTCATCGTTCCCTCGGCAATGTTGTCTACCGTCTCGGCAGTGGCCGCACAGAACATAGGGGCGGGCAACATAGCGCGCGCACAGGCCACCATGCGGCAGGCCATATATATAACTGTGGCTTTCGGAGCTGTAGTGTCGGTGGTGTTCCAGTGTGTTCCTCATTGGGCAGTAGGCATATTCACGGGTGATGCCCACGTTGTGACACTTGGCAGCGAATATCTGCGCAGCTATGTTATCGACTGTTTCTTTGCTGGCATACATTTCTGTTTCAGCGGTTTCTTCACGGCATTGGGCTATTCGGTCATATCGTTCCTGCACAACATCTTCTCGATGTTGGCTTTTCGCATTCCGCTTTCTTATATTTTGTCGAAGAATTATCCCGACACGCTTTATCCCATGGGCTTCGCGTCGCCTACGGGCTCATTGGTATCGGCCTTGATATGTATAGGGGTGTATTGGTGGATGTCGGGAAACGGAAAACTAAAAAGGCCACACTGACAGAGGACTTCCTGCCTGTCGGTGTGGCACTAAACATTTTATTTCACTAGTTCAAATTCCGCATCTGTACCATATTTCTTGTCTACCACCAGAAGCGTGAACGGTATGGTGGAGTAGGATTTCGGTTCGCCCTTTGTCACTACCTTGTAGGCCATCACCACCTTGTTGCCGTTGCGTGTGAGGCTCTTCACCTTTATGTCGGTGTCTTTGTCGGTTTGTGGCAAAATCACTGCAAGCACATACTGCTTGCTGAAATCGATGTTTGTGGGCAGACCGCTGCCGTCGGAACTCATCACTGCTGCATAGCCGAAAAACTTTTCCAGTTCTTCTTTGCTTGTTATTTTGCGTGGCGAGAAGTCGGTTACGTCGTTGCGCACAAAGTAGTGGTTTGCTTCTACATAGGGCACTTTACCTTTCGTTGTGCTTGTTGTTTGGGCACTTTTGCATGATGCAAGCCCCAGCGCGAGTATTGCGGCTGCAGCGATTGTGTTTACTTTCATGTTCGTATATTTGTATTTTTTAGTGTTATTACAATCATATAATGCTGCTGCCGGTTTTACATTGCACCGAGCATGCATATTTTTTTATTGGTGTCCGGTAAAAACTTTGCAACCATCAAGTCCCGTAGGGACGACAGATTATAGCGCAGGGGCTTGCCCCTGCGTTTATTGTTTCCAACAAATTTGCCCCTGTAGGGGGCGCATAATTCATTGACAGGTTGAAATATGCGCCCCCTACAGGGGCAAAATAATGTGTCACTGTGAGAGATAG
>CAVKCP010000066.1:0-15075 GCA_963654815.1 Lachnospiraceae bacterium
ATCGCAAAACGTTGAAAGGATGTTCTTTATAAGGTTTTGGGAAACATAGAGCTTACTTTTGCTCACTGCATGGTTGTTTTCCGTTGCCCCTGAAAGGGGCGAATATTATAGGATAGGGGCTTGCCCCTATCTCTCACAGTGACACATTACTTTGCCCCTGTAGGGGGCGCATATTTCAAACTCAAAATGAATTATGCGCCCCCTACAGGGGCAAATTTGTTGGAAACAATAAACGCAGGGGCAAGCCCCTGCGCTATAATCTGTCGTCCCTACGGGACTTGCCAGTTGCAAAGTTTTTACCGGACACCAATAAAAAATGTATCTCATTGTTCTCAAATCGTACCAAGTTATTTTTTGAACATTACTAAAACGTGGCGTGCGGCAGCTGAAACACGTGCGTGCAGCACATGTCGTATGTGTGTGCTACGCCTGCCACACATCGCCACGAAGCCTACGCTTACCTTAGGATGCAGCTTCTTTCTATCATAGTCAAGGCGAGTATTCAGCGTAGCATAATGTATGCCGCATATTCTGTCCACGATGTTTTTTAAAACGTTAATTCTGACTATAATTTGAACAAAAACAACACAACAACAAAAATAATTTATAACTTTGTGCAAGAATAAAGCCTAAAAGGGACACAACCGCCCCGATAAAAAAAAGACTATAACTGAAAACCAATATGAAAAACAAACAATATTTGCTCGGCTTCGATGTCGGCAGCAGCAGTGTCAAGGCATCACTGGTGGATATTGACAACGGTGAGTGTGCAGCTACCGCTTTTTACCCCAAGCAAGAAGCACCAATAAAAGCCATAAAGAAAGGTTGGGCCGAACAAGACCCCGACATGTGGTGGGACAATGCCAAGCTGGCTCTCGCCCAAATCATGGCAGAAACAGGATGTACGGGCGATGACATAAAGGGCATAGGAATTTCTTACCAGATGCACGGGCTTGTGTGTGTAGATAAAGACCTTAAGCCTTTGCGTGACAGTATTATATGGTGCGACTCACGTGCCGTGCCCTATGGTGAAAAGGCTTTTGACAACCTCGGACACGATTATTGCCTGGGCCACTTGCTAAACTCACCTGGAAACTTCACTGCAGCCAAACTCGCTTGGGTGCACGAAAACGAGCCGAACTTGTTTGAACATATATACAAGGTGATGTTGCCCGGCGACTATCTTGCACTTAAACTAAGCGGTGAACCCAATACCACGATAAGCGGATTGTCGGAGGGCATGTTTTGGGATTTCAAGGAGTGCCGCGTGTCACAAGCTCTGCTCAACGAATTTGGCATTCCGCAGGAAATGCTGTCTGAAACAGTACCCACATTCGGCATACAAAGCCGTGTCTGCAAGGCCGCGGCAGCCGAAACGGGACTATGCGAAGGCACTCCCATATCCTACCGTGCCGGCGACCAACCCAACAACGCCTTGTCGCTCAACGTATTTAATCCTGGCGAGATAGCATCCACGGCAGGCACATCAGGTGTGGTTTACGGTGTTCTCGGCGAAGTGGGCTACGACCCGAAGAGCCGCGTGGGCACATTTGCACATGTAAACTACCGCGACGATTTCACACGGCTTGGCGTGCTTCTGTGCATAAACGGCACCGGAAGCCTCAACTCATGGATACACCGCAACATCGCCCCCGACCTGTCGTACGCTGAAATGAACGACCTCGCCGCCGAAACCCCTGTTGGCAGCGACGGAGTAACCATTATTCCATTCGGAAATGGAGCAGAGCGCGTGCTCGAAAACCATGAGACAGGATGCTCCATACATGGTGTGAATTTCAACAAGCACAACCGTTCGCATTTGGTGAGAGCCGCCCAAGAAGGCATCGTGTTCAGTTTCTGCTATGGCATGGAGGTGATGCGCGAAATGGGAATGGACATACACAAAATACACGCAGGACGAGCCAACATGTATCTAAGTCCGCTTTTCAGACAGACACTTGCCAACACAAGCGGTGCGACAATAGAATTGTATGAAACCGACGGCAGTGTAGGAGCGGCAAAGGGTGCAGGAATGGGATGCGGCATATACCGCGACAACACCGAAGCGTTTGCATCGCTGAAGAAACTCGCCGTAATCGAACCCGAGACAGCACACCGCGATCAATATGCAGAAGCCTACGCAAGGTGGAAACAGACTCTGTTTAAAGTGTTGGAAGCATAAAAACCGCACAACAGCGCGTGGTTAAGTGACGATAAAAACGAACACAATTACAAATAATTACCTAATAAATCAAAACTATGGCAAAAGAATATTTTCCGCAAATCGGTAAGATTCCCTTCGAAGGGACAGAAAGCAAGAACGTGATGGCATTCCACTACTACCAACCGGAGAAGGTGGTATTGGGAAAGAAGATGAAAGACTGGCTGAAATTCGCCATGGCATGGTGGCACACACTTGGCCAGGCTTCGGGCGACCAGTTCGGCGGCAACACACGCACCTATGAGTGGGACAAGGCCGACAATGCACTGCAACGTGCCAAAGACAAGATGGACGCAGGTTTCGAGATAATGCAGAAACTCGGCATTGAGTATTTCTGTTTCCACGATGTTGACCTCGTTGACCCGTCTGACGACATCGACGAATATGAGGCTAACATGAAGGCAATAACCGACTATGCCCTTGAAAAGATGAAAGGCACCGACATAAAGCTTCTGTGGGGTACGGCAAACGTATTCGGACACAAACGCTACATGAACGGAGCTGCCACCAATCCCGACTTCGATGTAGTGGCACGCGCTGCCGTACAGATAAAGAACGCCATCGATGCGACAATAAAGCTCGGCGGAACAAACTATGTGTTCTGGGGCGGACGCGAGGGCTACATGTCGTTGCTCAACACCGACCAGAAACGCGAGAAGGAACATCTTGCACAGATGCTTACCGTTGCCCGCGACTACGCACGTTCAAAAGGCTTCACCGGCACATTCCTCATAGAGCCCAAGCCCATGGAGCCCACAAAGCACCAGTATGACGTTGACGTGGAAACTGTTGTAGGATTCCTGCGCGCACACGGTCTTGACAAGGATTTCAAGGTGAACATCGAAGTAAACCACGCCACTCTTGCCGGTCACACATTCGAGCATGAGCTTGCAGTAGCCGTTGACAACGGAATGCTCGGCTCTATCGACGCCAACAGAGGCGATGCACAGAACGGATGGGACACCGACCAGTTCCCGATAGACAATTTCGAACTCACACAGGCAATGATGCAGATAATACGCAACGGAGGTCTCGGCAACGGAGGTTCGAACTTCGACGCTAAGCTCCGCCGCAACAGCACCGACCCTGAAGACATCTTCATTGCCCACATCTCGGGCATGGACGCAATGGCACGTGCACTCGAAAACGCCGCCGCCATACTCAGCGAGAGCGAGCTTCCTGCCATGCTGAAAGAACGTTACGCAAGTTTCGACTCGGGTGCAGGCAAGCAATTTGAAAACGGCGAGTTGTCTCTCGAGCAGCTTGTGGATTACGCCAAGAAGAACGGCGAGCCCAAGCAGACAAGCGGCAAGCAGGAGAAATACGAGACAATCGTGGCTCTCTACGCCAAATAAGAAGAAGTGTCGGGGCGTGCCACTGAAACTGTGGCAGGACATGCTTGCGGGCTGTCCTGCCACATTCATTGGCACGCCCTTCATTCTTCTGCCTTTACTAAAATTCCAATAACTGCCAACGTTTACCTTAACAATACATTTCAACACCTTATTATATATGCAGACAAAACCTAATACCGGCAGCAAATCCTATCTATTCTCAATTGTGTTGGTTGCGATTCTCGGCGGTCTTCTATTCGGCTACGACACCGCAGTAATATCAGGGGCAGAAAAAGGATTGCAGGCTTACTTCCTTGGTGCAAGCGATTTCAAATATACCGACATGATGCATGGGTTCACATCGAGTTCAGCACTCATAGGATGCATACTCGGAAGTGCCGTCTCGGGATTTTTCGCCAGCCGTTGCGGACGCAAGAAATCGCTTGTTTTTGCAGGCTTGTGTTTCTTCGTTTCGGCATGGGGATCGATGTGCCCCGAAAGCTTTATATTGCCAGAAGGAGAACCCACATGGACATTGCTTGTCGTTTTCAATTTCTATCGCATACTCGGAGGAATAGGAGTAGGCATGGCATCGGCCATTTGCCCGATGTACATTGGTGAAGTTGCCCCAAGCGAAATACGCGGTATGCTCGTAAGTTGGAACCAGTTTGCCATTATCTTCGGCCAATTGGTGGTGTATTTTGTAAACTTCCTCATTCTTGGCCAACACACCAATCCGGTGATAGAGCAGATTGGCGAAGGCTTTTCAAAAGTGGCAGCCGGCAGCGACCCATGGACAATCACGACCGGATGGCGATACATGTTCGGCAGCGAGATGCTGCCCGCCGGACTGTTTACGATTTTAATATGCTTTGTACCAGAAACTCCACGCTACCTTGTACTCATTGGCAAAGAAAGTCTTGCACACCATGTTCTCGCACGCATCAACGGTGATTTGAAGGCGCACAAGATTCTGCAAGACATAAAGAACACTATGGAGGTCAAGACCGAACGCCTTTTCTCCTATGGCTTCATGTGCATATTCATCGGCATAATGCTCAGCGTGTTCCAGCAGGCAATCGGCATAAACGCCGTGCTCTACTATGCCCCGCGCATTTTCGGCGACATGGGCATGGACAATCCTATGGTGCAGACCGTGGTAATGGGTGTTGTAAACATTCTTTTCACCCTTGTGGCGGTGTTCACAGTGGAACGGCTCGGACGCAAGCCTTTGCTTATATGTGGTAGCATTGGTATGGCAGTTGGAGCTTTTGGCGTGGCATTCACATTCGGCAATGCGTCGCTCAGTGCAGTTACAATGGTTTCTATTATGGTTTACAGTGCTTCGTTCATGTTCTCGTGGGGGCCAATATGCTGGGTGTATATAGCCGAGATATTCCCCAATACGATACGCGGTGCAGCCGTAGCCATAGCCGTGGCATTCCAGTGGATATTCAATTTTATAGTAAGTTCCACCTTTGTCCCCATGTTCAACATGCACATGCATGCTGGCGACCATTTCGGACATTGGTTCACCTATGGTCTTTACGGCATTATCTGCGTTGTCGCCGCCCTGTTTGTATGGAGACTTGTGCCTGAAACGAAGGGCAAGACACTCGAAGAAATAAGTCTGTTGTGGCGCAAGCGCACCACGACGGAATAATACGCGCCACTCCTACACCCTACCCCAACCGTGGTTTGGGGACAAGAAATAAGCTGACGGCTGCCAGGAAACAAGCTGTGATAACATCACGCTATGAGTTCCCGGCAGCCGTTTTTTGTCACTCAAGGCTATCGCAGCAACAAGCGTCATGCAAAAAATACTTTGCGTGTCACAGGCACGAAACACACTATACCACTGAATTAATATGTAAAAAAGCCTACACACAAAGCCTTATTCCGTTTTTATTTTGTAACTTTACACGCAGTTTGCCCACATACCGACGCTACAAACAAAAGCGCATTTTCCGACCATTAGCTCTTTTCACGGTGCAGATGTGTCACGGGACAGCGGTGCAAACGCCTTAAATTCAGAATAATAAAAAACGATATAAATGTTATTCAAATGGAAATACACTCCACCGACACCTCAAGACAGACAGACGGCTGAGGAGCTTGGGAGCAAGCTCAACATCAGTCCGACACTTGCACTACTGTTGTTAAAGCGGGGAATAACTACCGAATCGGCAGCGAAACGGTTCTTTCATCCACAACTGGCCGACCTGATAAACCCGTTTTTAATGAAGGACATGGACATCGCGGTAGACCGGCTCAACGATGCCATGGGGCGCAAGGAACGCATACTGGTGTATGGTGACTACGACGTGGACGGATGCACGGCAGTGGCTTTGGTTTACAAATTCATACAACAATTCTATTCAAACATAGAATACTACATCCCCGACCGCTACGACGAAGGCTACGGTGTAAGCAAAAAAGGCATCGACTACGCACATGAGGCCGGTGTTAAGCTCATAATCATACTCGACTGCGGAATAAAAGCAGTCGAGGAAGTGGCTTATGCAAAATCGCTCGGCATCGATTTCATAATCTGCGACCATCACGTGCCCGACGAAACACTTCCGCCGGCAGTGGCCATTCTCAATCCGAAGCGTAAAGACGACACCTATCCCTTCAAGCACCTGTGCGGTTGTGGAGTGGGTTTCAAGCTCATGCAGGCATTCGCGAAAAACAACGGAATACCGTTTTCACGTCTTATTCCGCTGCTCGATTTCTGCGCAGTGAGCATCGCAGCCGACATCGTACCGGTTGTTGACGAAAACCGTATCCTTGCCTTCCACGGTCTGAAAATGCTCAACCAGAACCCCAGCATTGGCTTGAAGGCGATAATCGACATTTGCGGTTTGAACGGTAGAGACATATCAATGGGCGACATCATATTCAAGATAGGTCCGCGCATAAACGCCTCGGGACGCATGGAGAGCGGCAGAGAAAGTGTTGATTTGCTTGTAGAGAAAGATTTTTCCAACGCTCTCGGCAAGGCAAAACACATCGACGGCTACAACGAGCAGCGCAAGGACATTGACAAGCAGATGACCGAAGAAGCCAACCAAATTGTCTCTCGGCTCGAAAGCCAGCGTCACCAGTCGTCGATAGTGCTCTACGACGAAAACTGGAAAAAGGGCGTTATAGGCATCGTCGCATCACGGCTCACCGAAATCTATTTCCGCCCCACGGTGGTGCTGACACGCGACGGCGAGTTTGCCACGGGGTCGGCACGCAGCGTGACTGGCTTTGATGTTTATTCGGCAATAAAGAGTTGCCGCGACTTGCTCATAAATTTCGGTGGACACACCTATGCCGCCGGCCTCACACTGCGTTGGGATGACATACAGACATTCCGCCACCGTTTCCAGAAATACGTCGACGAGCACATTCAACCCGAACAGACCGAAGCAATACTCAACATCGATGCGGTAATCGACTTCAAGGACATCACCAAACGGCTTCACAACGATTTGAAACGTTTCGCGCCTTTCGGCCCGTGCAATCCCAAGCCGCTTTTCTGCACAACGGGAGTCTACGACTACGGAACAAGCAAGGTAGTGGGCCGCGAGCAGGAGCACATAAAGCTTGAACTGGTTGACTCCAAATCGAGCAACGTTGTCAACGGCATCGCTTTCGGGCAAAGTGCATCGGCAAGATACATCAAGTCGAAACGCAGCTTCGACATAGCCTACACGATAGAAGACAACGTGTTCAAGCGCAATCTCGTGCAGCTTCAGATTGAAGACATACGTCCTACCGACGACGATGACTGACCAACCCCAAATGAGCAACCACGAAGATCTGTTTAGGCAGATACTGCGCAAATACTGGGGCTACCAAGATTTTCGCGGCATACAGCACGACATAATAACAAGCATAGCCCAAGGACATGACACATTGGGGCTTATGCCCACCGGCGGCGGCAAGTCGATAACGTTTCAAGTGCCGGCCATCGCCATGGAGGGCGTGTGCATTGTGATAACTCCACTCATCGCATTGATGAAAGATCAAGTGCAGAATCTGCGCCGCCGGGGCATTATTGCCGCTGCAATACATTCGGGCATGGCACGACATGAAATAGTAGCCACACTCGAAAACTGCATTTTGGGCAACACCAAGTTGCTTTATGTCTCGCCCGAACGCATTGCCACCGACATCTTCAAGGTAAAGCTCAGCCGCATGAAAGTGAGTTTTATCACTGTCGACGAAGCCCACTGCATAAGTCAATGGGGCTATGATTTCCGTCCCTCCTACTTGCACATAGCCGACATAAGGCGCATAAAACCCGATGTGCCTGTGCTCGCTCTCACCGCCACCGCCACCAAGCAGGTGGCCGACGACATTATGCTTAGGCTGGGATTCAACAACGGGCAGATGTTCCGCATGAGCTTCGAGCGCAAGAACCTCGCCTATGTTGTGCGGAAGACCATGAACAAGGCCGACGAAATGATGCACATCCTCAAATCAACGGAAGGCAGTGCCATAGTGTATGTGATGAGCAGAAAACACGCCGAAGAGATAAGCAAATTGCTCAACAGCAACGACATCGATGCCACATATTACCATGCCGGACTGGCCCACTCCACGAAAGACGAACGGCAGAAAGCCTGGCATCGTGGCGAGACACGTGTCATGGTGGCCACCAACGCCTTCGGAATGGGCATCGACAAGCCCGACGTGCGCACGGTAATACACTACGATTGCCCCAATTCGCTTGAAGCCTACTTTCAGGAAGCAGGCCGCGCGGGGCGCGATGGAGCCAAGGCTTATGCCGTATTGCTCTACAACGACAGCGACCAGCGCACCCTAGAGAGACGCATCGCAAGCGAATTTCCACCGAAAGAACAGATTTTCGAGATTTACGAACACATCGCTTATTTCTTCCAAATAGCCACAGGAAGCGGCCGTGGACATACCTTTGCATTCGACATCGACAAATTCTGCCGCACCTTCAAGCACTATCCCCCCACAGTGGAAGCCGCACTTGGAATTTTGCAGAAGGCTGGTTATGTGGAATATGACAGCGACCCTGACGCGCAGGCAAGACTGCGTTTCCTTCTCGACCGCGACCAACTTTACCGCCTCAACGGAAACACGCCGCACGACGATGCAGTGATAACCGCGCTGCTACGGCGATACACCGGCCTCTTCGTTGACTACTGCTACATCGACGAAGACTATATAGCCACAGCCACAGGGCTCAACCGACAGCAGGTCTACCTCATATTGAAGAGCCTCTCTCTCCGGCGCATCATTCATTTCATTCCGCAACGCAAGACGCCGTTGCTCACCTACACCGAAGACCGCGTAGATGCTGAGTTTCTCACAATACCGCACGACATCTACGAGAAAAGAAAGGAACAAAGCTCCATACACATACTCTCCGTAATAAACTATGCCACCAACGACAGAGTGTGCCGCAGCAGGCAGTTGCTGCGCTATTTCGACGAGAAGGAATCGTGCGACTGCGGGCAATGCGACGTGTGCGTCTCATGCAAAAACAACCTGACCGAAGAGCAGGCACAACAGCAGGCGCAACAGGCAATAATGCAGTATTTGGCCGACGGCGAACAACATCATGTGAGCCAGTTGCTGCAACTGAATTTCCGGCGCGAGACCCTCGGCAATGCGCTCGAATACCTAATACACGAGCAAGAGATATATGTTGAGGACGGTTTTCTGCACTTGCCCAAAAACAGAAAACACAAAACCAGCGAGTAGAATGCACACTATATATTGTTGTGCGCATTTTTGGAAAAACTTTTTTTAAAATACATTAAATAGCCCACAATTGTTTTCTCTTTTCATCTTAAAATACTTACTTTTGCATAAAAAGGGGACAATAAGACACATGTAACAATTCGTAATCACGACATTATGTCACAACCATGCCGCCACGACCCGACAAGCGTCAGGAAACGAGCCATTGAAGTGTGCCGAATGCAGTGTTTGCGTCCTATTCATTAACAAACAAAACCACGAAAAAGATATGTTCGAGAATTTAAGCGACAGGCTGGAACGCAGTTTCAAAATACTCAAAGGCGAAGGCAAAATCACCGAGATAAACGTTGCCGAAACCCTGAAAGACGTGAGACGCGCATTGCTTGACGCCGACGTAAACTACAAAGTGGCAAAAACATTCACCGACACGGTGAAGAAAAAAGCCCTCGGAATGAATGTGCTCACGGCCGTTAAGCCCAGTCAGCTCATGGTGAAAATCGTGCACGACGAGCTTGCCGAGCTTATGGGAGGCGAAGCTGCCGAACTGCACCTTACGGGAAAACCTGCCATAATACTTATGAGCGGACTGCAAGGTTCGGGAAAAACCACTTTCAGCGGAAAGCTTGCCAACCTGCTTAAAACCAAACAGCACAAGAATCCGTTGCTCGTTGCCTGCGACGTTTACCGTCCGGCCGCTATCGAACAGCTTAAAGTCGTGGGTGATCAAATAGGTGTCCCCGTCTATTCCGAACCTGACAACAAGGACGTCAAGGCCATTGCCGATGCCGCAATACGCGAAGCCAAAGCAAAAGGCAACGACATCGTGATTGTCGATACCGCCGGCCGCCTTGCTGTCGACGAGGAGATGATGGAAGAGATTTCAAGTCTGAAGAATGCCATCAACCCCGACGAAACATTGTTCGTGGTAGACTCAATGACCGGTCAGGACGCTGTGAACACGGCAAAGGAGTTCAACGACCGACTCGATTTCGACGGCGTAGTGCTCACAAAACTCGATGGCGACACCCGTGGCGGTGCGGCTCTGTCAATACGCACAGTGGTGACAAAACCCATAAAGTTTGTCGGCACCGGCGAAAAGATGGAGGCTATCGACGTGTTCCACCCCTCGCGCATGGCCGACCGAATACTCGGAATGGGCGACATCGTGAGCCTTGTTGAACGCGCCCAGGAACAATTCGACGAAGAGGAAGCACGCCGACTGCAAAAGAAAATCCAGAAAAACAAGTTCGACTTCAACGATTTCCTCAACCAGATTGAGCAGATAAAGAAGATGGGCAACCTGAAAGACCTTGCATCAATGATACCCGGTGTGGGCAAGGCAATAAAGGATGTTGACATCGACGACAACGCTTTCAAGGGCATCGAGGCTATAATAAAGAGCATGACCCCGAAAGAACGATCCAATCCGGAGATACTTAACCAAAGCCGCCGCACACGTATTGCAAAGGGAAGCGGAACAAACATTCAGGATGTCAACCGTCTCATAAAGCAGTTCGACCAAACCCGCAAGATGATGAAACTCATCTCCGGCAACTCAATGAGCCGTATGGCAGGAATGATGGGCAAGATGAAAGGAATGCCCGGAATGCCGAAAATGTGATAGAACAGAAAGGAGAGACAACACACCATGGAAATAATCGACGGAAAATCAACTGCCACTCAGATAAAAGCTGAAATTGCACGCGAGGTTGACGACATTGTCGCCTCTGGCAGACGGCGGCCTCATCTTGTAGCGATACTGGTGGGACACGACGGAGGATCAGAGACTTATGTCAAGAACAAGGTCATTGCCTGTGAACAATGCGGTTTCGAATCCACCCTGATACGTTACGAAAGCGACGTTACCGAGCAGGAACTCCTCGACTGTGTGAAGCGTCTCAATGCCGACGACAACGTTGACGGCTTCATCGTGCAGTTGCCGCTCCCACAGCACATCAACGAGCAAAACGTAATCGAAGCCATTGACTACCGCAAGGATGTTGACGGGTTTCACCCCATAAACGTGGGGCGTTTGGCCATTGGCTTGCCATGTTTCATCTCGGCCACGCCGCTCGGAATAATGACATTGCTACAACGCTACGGCGTGAAGACGTCGGGAAAGAAATGCGTAATACTTGGCCGAAGCAACATCGTGGGCAACCCCATGGCGCAACTTATGATGCAGAAATGCTACGGCGATGCCACCGTCACGGTGTGCCACTCCCACTCCACCAATCTTAAGGAAGAATGCCGCAAGGCCGATATCATAGTGGCGGCAATAGGACGGCCCAATTTTGTTACTGCCGACATGGTGAAAGAGGGTGCCACAGTCATCGACGTAGGCACGACACGAGTGCCCGACGCGACACGCAAGAGCGGTTACAGACTCAACGGCGACGTGAAATTCGACGAGGTGGCGCCGTTGTGTTCACACATAACCCCAGTACCCGGAGGCGTAGGCCCCATGACTATATGCTCGCTTATGAAGAACACCTTGTCGGCTTACAAAAAAGAGTTTTACAAGTGACGGCCGAAGAATACTATCAAAAAGGCAATGAATACCGCCGCAAGGGCGACTGGAAACATGCCCTCGACAATTACCTTGAAGCTATCGCACTCGACCCGGATTCGCCGGCCGTGGAAGCGAAACGGATGATCGACGACATCCTTGCCTACTATTGCAAGGACATGTATAATCCTTAATGACTAACAGAAGGCTCCGCCAAGACATTGCGCCCGAAACGCCCCAAGCCCCGACAACGGCACTCCTTGGACACACGCCTTCAAAAAATATAATAACATGGGAAAAATAATAGGTGCTATCGTGGTCGATACCGACCGGTGCAAAGGCTGCTCTCTTTGCGTTGTAGCCTGCCCCAAAGGTGTCATTGCACTGGCGCAGAAAGCCGTAAACGTGCACGGATACCCGTATGCAGAGGCAGTAAAACCCGACGACTGCATCGGCTGCGCGTCGTGTGGAATCGTGTGTCCTGACGGATGCATCACCGTTTATCGTAAAAAAAAGGAGGATTAGGCACTATGGCAGAACAAGAAGTAAAACTAATGAAAGGCAACGAGGCTCTTGCCCACGCTGCCATCCGCTGTGGAGTCGACGGCTATTTCGGCTATCCCATCACTCCGCAAACCGAGGTAATCGAAACGCTCGCCGAGCAGAAACCATGGGAAACAACGGGTATGGTGGTTGTGCAGGCCGAGAGCGAGGTGGCCTCAATCAACATGGTGTATGGCGGAGGCGGAGCCGGCAAGAAAGTAATGACATCATCGTCGAGCCCGGGAGTGTCGCTCATGCAGGAAGGCATTTCCTATATGGCCGGAGCAGAAATCCCCGGACTCATTGTCAACGTGCAGCGCGGCGGTCCCGGACTGGGCACCATACAGCCCTCGCAAAGCGACTATTTCCAAGCCACACGCGGCGGCGGCAACGGCGACTACTACGTCATCGTGCTTGCCCCAAACTCTGTTCAGGAAATGGCCGACTTCGTTGACCTCGCCTTCGACCTCGCTTTCAAATACCGCATTCCGGCAATGATACTCAGCGACGGCGTGATAGGACAGATGATGGAAAAGGTGGTTCTGCCGCCAATAAAGCCGCGCCGCACCGAAAAAGAAATCTTAGAGCAGTGTCCGTGGGCATCGACAGGATGCAGCGGCGGACGCAAACGCAACGTCATAACATCGCTCGAACTGCGTTCCGAGGCAATGGAGGTGCGCAACCTGCACTTACAGGAGAAATACCGCACTATACGTGCCAATGAAGTGCGCTATGAAACCAAGTTCACCGAAGATGCCGAATATCTCATCGTGGCATTCGGAAGCGCTGCGCGCATAGCCGAAAAGGCCATCGAAATGGCTCGCCATCAAGGCATAAAGGTAGGTCTGCTGCGCCCCATCACCCTGTGGCCGTTCCCCACCGACGAGATTGCCGCAGCCGCAAAGAAGACCAAAGGCGTGCTCGTGGCCGAGATAAACGCCGGACAGATGATTGAGGACGTGCGCCTCGCTGTCAACGGCAGCGTGCCCGTGGAGCACTACGGCCGCCTCGGAGGCATCGTGCCCGAACCTGAAGAAATGGTAAACGTATTAAAGGAGAAATTGTTATGACAAGCGATATTATATCCCCAGAGAACCTGGTGTACAAGAAACCGACTCTTCTCAACGACAACCACATGCACTATTGTGCAGGTTGTTCACACGGAATGGTGCATAAACTCGTGGCCGAAGTGATTGAGGAAATGGGCATGCAGGAGAAAGCAGTGGGCGTGAGTCCCGTAGGCTGCGCCGTGTTTGCCTACAACTACATCGACATCGACTGGCAGGAAGCTGCCCACGGACGTGCTCCGGCATGTGCCACTGCCATTAAACGCCTTTGGCCCGACCGCTTGGTATTCACCTATCAGGGCGACGGCGACATGGCATGCATAGGCACCGCCGAGAGCATACACGCCCTCAACCGTGGCGAAAACATAACGCTCATATTCATCAACAATGCCATCTACGGCATGACCGGCGGACAGATGGCCCCCACCACACTCATCGGCCAGAAGACATCCACCTGCCCCTATGGCCGCGACCCCAAGTTGCACGGATGGCCCCTCAACCTCAGCGAGATAGCAGTGACGCTTCCCGGCACTTGCTTTGTTTCGCGACAGAGCGTCGAAAACGTGGCATCCATACGCAAGGCAAAGGCTGCGATCAAGAAGGCTTTCACCGCATCAATGGAAGGTAAAGGCTCGTCGCTCGTCGAAATCGTGGCAACATGCAACAGCGGTTGGAAGATGCCGCCCGTGAAAGCCAACAAGTGGATGGAAGAAAACATGTTCAAACAATACCCCAAGGGCGATTTAAAAGACACGACAAACCTATGAAAGCAGAAATCATAATATCGGGCTTCGGAGGACAGGGCGTGCTCTCTATGGGCAAGATTCTTGCCTACTCCGGACTAATGGAAGACAAAGAAGTGACATGGATGCCGGCCTACGGCCCCGAACAGCGCGGCGGAACGGCCAATGTCACGGTGATTGTGAGCGACGAGCGCATTTCCTCGCCAGTGCTCAGCCACTACGATGTGGCAATAGTGCTCAACCAGCCGTCTCTCGACAAGTTCGAGCCCAAGGTGAAACCGGGCGGCATTCTCATCTACGACAGCCTTGGCATCATCAACCTGCCCACGCGCAAGGACATCAGCATATATCGCATGGATGCCATGAACAAGGCTGCCGAAATGAAAAACTCGAAGGTGTTCAACATGATTGTGCTGGGCGGATTGCTCAAGGTGTGCCCCATTGTGAGCACCGAAGGCCTCAACAAGGCTCTGTTCAAGACGCTTCCCGAACGCCATCACAACCTCATCCCGCTCAATATGCAAGCCGTTGAAGAGGGCATGAAAATCATCGAGAAGCAGTAAAGCCCGTATTGCCGCGACTTTTGCACAACATATTGCGACATCGGCACAAGGGCAACAACAAACAAGAAGAACTTAATTTTTTATAACTCTCTAATTATTGAAGGCCGGCAGCAGCGATGCTCCCGGTCTTTTTTTCGTCAAGTATTTACTGTTGGTGTTCTGAATAGGTGGTAAAAAATTATTGGTGTCCGGTAAAAACTTTGCAACCATCAAGTCCCGTAGGGACGACAGATTATAGCGCAGGGGCTTGCCCCTGCGTTTATTGTTTCCAACAAATTTGCCCCTGTAGGGGGCGCATAATTCATTGACAGGTTGAAATATGCGCCCCCTACAGGGGCAAAATAATGTGTCACTGTGAGAGATAG
>CAVKCP010000067.1:0-14834 GCA_963654815.1 Lachnospiraceae bacterium
TCTGCGCCCCTTTCAGGGGCAATGAATAGAAAACTATTCAATAGAAAAAAGTAAGCCCCACATTTCCCAAAACTTTATAAAGGACGTCCATTCAACGTTTTACGATGTTAGACCAATATTTTACCGGACACCAATATATTGAAAAGCACAAAAAAAGGGGAGCGGCACAACAGTGTCGCTCCCCTTTGCGTTGATGTTGCCCCTCAGGGCAGGTGTTATTTCTTTATCACCTTGAAGGTCTTTCCGCCGCGGCGGACAATGTTCAATCCCTTCTTCAAGCCGTTCTGGTGCACGCCGCCCACGCTGAATATCTCCTCGGCAGCCTCGTTGGCGTTGTCGATGGAGTGTATGTCGTTGGTGATGTTGCTGCGTGTTCCGAACTTGACGGTGTATATGTAGTCAGGATATGACGTGCCGAAGCCGCCGAGGTCGATAGTGAACGTGCCGTAGAACTTGTCGCCGAGGCTCTTGCCGTTGACCGTAATGTAGGATGTGTAGCCCTCCCATCCTTCGGCAGTGTTGGGCGCTTCGGCGTTGTCGGCGGTGTAAACCACCTGTCCCTTGTCGTTGGTTTCGGTGTTTACTTCAAACTTGAACGACTCGCCTATCACGTCGCGCAGGGTCATAAGGCACTTGGTGTCGGAGAGGCGAACCACTGCGAGCTGCTTTTCCTTGTAGCCCCATGTCTCGCCATCGTTTATCACTGTCACGGTGTCGGTGAATACTGTCGGCTCAACGGGCTTCGTTCCGAATGTCAAAAGCACGGGCATTCCCGATGTCTGACCTTCTACCACGAGGTAAGCCTGGCCGTTGGTAATCTTTCCAGTCACCGTGGTGCTCTCAATCTTGGCCATTGTCTGTGTGGGGCAGCCGGCCAGTTCGGCTGTCAAACCGGTGGAGTTGAATATCGTGTCGTTGTCTGCTCCGATGGTGTAGGGAAGCTCGTTGAATGTGAGCGTGCCCATGTCGGTGTCGCCGGTAGAGCTGAACTGCACGTTGTTAAGCTTGATGTTGCAGAAGTTGTCCGACAGGTCGGTGAACGAAAGGGTCTTTGCTTCGTAGTTGGCTTCCTCGCCGTTGAGCGATGTAGCGAGCACGTCGGTGTAGTCAGTGGTTGTGGGCGCGTCGATGCCGTAGCTCAGTTTTGCTGCAACCTCGTTGATTGTGGTGTTGAATACGGCCGAGAAATATCCCTTGTAAATCCATCCGTTTATGCTGATGGGCAGAGTCGATCCTTCGGCGAGGCCGAGTTCGGTTGCCATTTCGCCCACGTTGCTCAGCGTAGCGGTGGCGTTTTCGGTGTCGAAGCTAACGTAGTCGCCCTCGTTGAGCGTGCCTGCGATGCCGGAGAGAGTTATGTCGCCGAGAGTTTTTGAACCTATTGCCACCTGCTTCAAGGTGATGTCGTAGCTGTCAAAGCCGGTCTGTGCCACTTGGGCATCAAGAGTTTCGAAGCGCGTGAAGGCTCCGTTGTAGCCCAGTTTGGCGCGCTCCGAGAAAGCAGTGGCATCGGTCTGATCGAAAGTGCAGTCCACAAGACGCACCGATTTGTAGGTGGCGTTGCTGCGGCTTCCGCCTTCAAGACTTCCAAACACGAGGCTCTTCTGTGTGAGAATGTTCACCAGTCGTGCCGGAGTGTATATCTGTTTGCCGTTGACCACAAGGCCATACTGGTAGGAAAGTTCCACGTTGATAGTGCCTTCAACGTCATCCATCGACATGTCGTAGCGGTAGGTGCCGAGCGAAGCGTTGGCCGACAGGTAGTGGAAAAGGAGCGATTTCGACGATTTGGTGTAGTAGCAGTGGATGTTTCCGCCCATGGCTACGCCCGAGTTCCATTCCTGAATGTCGGTGCCGACAGAGAAGATGTTCTCTTTTTCGGTGTTGTCGCCGCATGTGCTGAGGTCGATTTCGGCTTTGAGATACTGCTTCTTGAAGTCAACGGGGAAATCCCAGCTGAACGAAGAGCCTGCGGGAGTGTAGTTTTCTTCGCCAATGAGCGAGTCTTTGGGTGCTGTGTTGAAGTCATCGGTGCCGAATTCAACCACGATGGCAGTCTCTCTGAATACCATAGAGATGAGGCCGTCCATCTTGGCGTAAGCCTTGTCGGCGGTGAACTTCACGGCCACGTCGGTGCTTATCACCTGCGTTACGCCCATGCCCGAGGCCGTCACTGCGCCTGTCTGGAGCTTTGCGTCGATTGTTGTAAGGCCGTTGGCGGTGGTGCCTTCGAGGTCGGTGAAGGTCACAGTACCGTAGTTGTCGGTGTAGTTGCCGTCTTTGTTCGACACTGAATTGAATGCCACGTCATACTTGTTGTCGCCTTTTTCGGTTACGGTAATTGTGGCTGCGTCCCATTCGGTGGTTGTGCCTTTGCCGATGGTGACTTTGCTCTTGTCGGTATATACGCCGGCCATGGCCGTCAACGTAGACACCAACAGGGCGAGAAGAGTAAAAATCTTTCTCATTTTGATTGGTTGTTTAAGTTTGCTGTTATTTGGTTTGTAAATGTAAATTACGTTTCGTGCGGCCCTCACCGGGCTGCGGCAGATTTGCGTTTCAGGTGGGTTCTATAAATTGGCTTTGTCAGAATGCGAGGCTGTTTTCGAGGACAATTTGTCTGCGAGTGAAGGAGTATAGCGGGCTATACGACTGAACGAGCAGACGGATTGGACCGAAAAGAGACCGCAAGATGACAAAACGCAACCCGTAATATTAATTTTATGTTTTGCGGTGGGAATTTATAGAACCCACCTTCATAGGTTTTGTCGTGCCGCGCAGCGGTTTTCGGGAGTGGCGGCAGATAGGTTTCGTCGGTGCAAAGTTAATCCAAAATAAATATTTATGCAAATATTGACGGGCGTTTTTTGCCTTTGTTAAGGTCGAACGGTGGCATTGTCGGTGGCCCGGAGAATATTTTACATAATATAAACGAAAAGCCGCCGCACGCAGTCGGCTGCATGTCGGTGTGTCAGCTGACTGGTGTGCGGCGGCCCGTGTGGCCGTCTTGCCGTGCGGCAATGTGCCTGTTACATTACTTTATATATGAGGGAATGCTTTCGAATATGGCTTTTATGCGTGCCGTGTCGAACTTGGGTGTGCGGTCGTAGCGGTAGATTCCATTCTTTTCCTGCTCCACATCGGTTATCTGAGTGTAGCAGAATCCCGTCACCTTGGGGCACGATTTGAGTGCCTTCACCTCGTTTTCGAGTATGCTGTAGAAGTCTTCTATGTCGTCGATGTTGTCGCCGTAGCCCCAAGAAGAGCTGCGTTCGGCCTGCGGAATCCACGGCAGTCCGCCGAATTCGTCTACCATATACGGCTGACCCTCGTAGGGAGCGAGCCACGAACTCTTGTCGGGCTGGTTGCGGTAGACGGTCTTTCCCGGTGCGAAGGTGTGGCTGGCTGAGAGTTTTGCGGGGTCGCGCTCATAGTCGTGCACGCTCCATATATCGGTCTTTATGTGTCCGTCGCCGCTCGCGTCGTTTACCGGTCGGGTGGGATCTATCATCTTTGTCAGGTCATACACGTCGTTCATCATGCGCGAGTAGATGCCCGTGTTGGAGCAACCCCATGTCTCGTTGAACGGAGTCCACGTCACAAGCGACGGATGGTTGCGGTCGCGCGTCACCAGTTCGGCCCATTCCGATATGAAGTTGCGTGCCGACAGTTCGCTGTTCTCGTCGAGTCCCCAGCTGGCCGACTCTCCCCACGTTATGTATCCCAGCTTGTCGGCCCAGTAGTAGTAGCGTTCCTCGAAGCTCTTCTGGTGCAGACGCGCTCCGTTGAAGCCTGCGTCCTTGGCCAGCTGAATGTCGCGGCGCAGTGCGTCGTCGCTTGGTGCCGTCCAAATTCCGTCGGGATAGTAGCCCTGATCGAGTACGAGCCGCTGGAAATATTTGCGGTTGTTGAGCCAGAAGAAGCCGTCTTTGAGTGCCACCTTGCGCATTCCGGCGTAGGAGTGCACCTCGTCGATGGTCTTTCCTCCGCGTGTTACCTTGTAGACAATGTCGTAGAGGAACGGACTTTCGGGCGACCACAGTTTCATTCCCGGCACGTTGATCGTGACTGTTGCCGCATTTGAGGCCGTCACCGTGCGCGATGCCACCGCTTTCTTGCCGTCGTAGAGTGTGACGGTGAGGCGGTTGTCGGGATTTTCGGCATAGAACTGCGGGTGAATGGCTATTTGTTTCTGGTCGATGTCGGGCACGGCGAACACCGATTTAAGTCCTTCTTTGTCAACGGCTTCAAGCCAAACGGTCTGCCAGATGCCCGTGACGCGTGTGTAGAGGCATCCGTATGATCCCGAACGTGTGCTTTGCTTGCCTCCGGTTTGGTGTCCGTCGCGCAGGTTGTCGTTCACCTGCACCACGAGGTTGTGGCGTGCTGCGCCCCCGACAAACCTTGTTATGTCGAGTGCGAACGACGACCCTGCGCCGTAGTGCGCCCCCACCGGTTTGCCGTCGATGTAAACATGTGTTTCATAGTCGGCTGCGCCGAAGTTGAGCATGATGCGCTTGCCCTGCCAAGCCTGCGGGATGTCGATGTTGCGCTGATACCAAATGGAGTTGATGAAATCGGTGTGGGCCACGCCCGACAGTTTGCTTTCGGGGCAGAAAGGCACTGTTATCTTTCCGCCGAAGCCCTTGCTGTCCTGCCATCCGCGTTCGTTTCCGGTGCGTCCGAAATCGAAGTCGTAGGTCCATGTGCCGTTGAGGTTCACCCAGTCGGCGCGTTCAAACTGCGGGCGCGGATATTCCGGGCGCGGTGTCTGCTGTGCCTTCGCGCCCGAGTGGGCCGCAAATGCAAAGGCTACTGTTGCCACTGCGGTGGCAATAAACTTGATGTTCATGTTGTTTTTAGTTTTTAGTTATTTTTTGATTGATTGAATGTGCGGCGCGCCGTGCGCGCCGCTTAGGGTTGTAGTCGTAGTGGTAGGGGTGTGCGGGCGGCTCTCGCCGACCGCTTATTTTGTCTTGTAAATCACCTTGTTGGCGCCGCTTGTTATGTGCAGGGCCTCGGGGTGTTCCTTTATGAACGAGTCGATGTGCCTCACCCGTTTCTCGTCGAGTATCTCGTCGACGGCTATCAGTATGCCCGTTTCCTCAACGTCGCCGAAGCCGTAGTTTATGGCTGTGCCGAAAAGCTTCATTGTCGGCGACAGACCCATGTAGGCGTTCACCAGCGGCGGGATGTTGTAGCCCAGCTTGCGTATCTCGCGGTTGAGTATGCGGTAGTCTTTCTTGAAGTCGTCTTCGCAGAAAATCTCTTCCAGTTCGTTTACCGGTGTTTCTATGTTTAGCGGTTTCATGGGTATCACGAGGTTCTCCTTGTCGTCGAAATGCTTCTTCAGGAAATACAGAATCATGTCGCGTCCGCGCCGTATGTACGAGGGGTACATCGTCATTTTTCCGAAGAAATACTTCACTTCGGGCTTGATGACGGTGAGCGCTCCGAGCCCGTCCCACAGGTTGTCGAGTGCGAACAGGCTCTTTGCTCCCATGCGCGAGCTCTGGTAGGGCAGCGAGACAAACGATCGTCCGAGCTCCACGGTGTAGGGCATGTAGTCGCGCAGGAACTGCTCCGAGAAATGGAACATGTGGCTTGTGGCCAATATCGGCTGTCCGTTGCCGTCGAGTTCCCAGTCAGAACCGAGCAGGTATCTGTATCCGCCTATTATCTCTTCGGCCTCGGGGTTCCACACTATGAGCTGCTTGTAGCAGTTTTCGGCGGTGTCAAACTCGTCGATGTCGAGTGCTTTCCCGGTGCCTCCGCCTGCCTCGCGGAACGCTATCTCGCGCAGGCGGCCTATTTCCTTCATCACGTTGGGTGCGTTGTGCGCCGTGATGACGTAGATTTCGTTGTGGCTTTTGTTGGTCATCCTGAGTTGCCGCTCGGGTGTGAGCTCGCTTTTCAGGATTTCCTTGCTGATGGGTTGGATGATGGGTTCTTCCATTTGTTAATTGGTTATCGCTTCTTCGTGGGTGTGTGGCGTTGTCTTGTGCGGCGCTCCGTTGTCACAGTCCGTACACGGTGTCCTCCACATGGCGTGCCCATTGTGCCGGGGTGCGGGTGCGGTCGAATGTCTGCCACGGTATGGGCTTGCCTATGGCCACGCGGAATGTCTTGTGCACGTTGCGGTACATCTCGTCTACGAGGAACAGCATGGCGAGGTTAACGCGCAGTCCGAGCCGTGAGCAGATGTTGGCTATGCGGTAGAACCGTTCCGAGTTGCGTCCGCCGAAGTGTATTGGCACTATGTCGCGGTGCGTCTCCACGCTCTTGGTTATGAATGTCTTGCGCCACGGCAGGTCGTGTATCTCGCCTCCTGTCTTGCGCGAACACAGTCCAGCAGGGAACATGAGCATGTGGTTGTCGCTCTTGAATCCGGCCTCTACCATGGCCGGGAAGTCGCGGCTCTGGTTGCCCGTCTTGTTTATGGGGATGCAGAGCGGGGCCAAACCGGGCAGGTTCATCAACAAATCGTTCACCAGATAGCGTATGCGTCCGTCGTAGTGCCGGCCTATGAGTGCGCCCAGTGCCACTCCGTCGGCCCCTCCGAGGGGATGGTTCGACACGAAGGTGTAGAGCCGTCCGTCGTCTTTCGGCGGCAGATTCTCCATGCCCACAACGTCGAGATGCACGTCGAGATATTTCAATGTAGCCTCGAGCCAGTCGATGCCCGTGAGGTGGCGGCTCTCCCAGATGAACTTGTTCACCTGATCCTGGTGTATGGTGCGCTTGAGCCATGAGGCTGCGAAGCGCGGCACATAGCGCGCCTTGCTGCCCATTTTGCTGCGCAGCAGACTGTCGATGTCGATGGTGTTCTCTGTGATTTCGTTCATGTGATTTCTCTCATTCGGCCTCCGCATGCGGTGCGGCTTGCCTTTTCCTGGGTGTCGCCGTGTGGCGCGGCTGGCTTGTTTTTGGTTCTGCAAAAATAGTATATCTTTTTTGAATATGGTCGTTTTCGCGCAAGAAATGTTTCGTTTTTTTGCCCGTTGACAAAGAAATGTAACATTGCCGGCGTTCGGGTTGACACCTTGCGCGTGGCGGCGAAAACACAGATCTGTTCGAAATGCGAAATACTGATGTTGCATATATATGCGTTTTGCGGTGCGAAAAAGTTGCGGTTGCCGTGCAGCAAACAGGAGTTTCGGAGGGTGAAAAGCAGAGTTTTGAGGTTGGTTAGGTGTAGTTTCGGCTTCGTCGAAGCATTGTCGTGTTGCAAGTAAGGCTTTGTTGCAGGGTAAAAGAGTCTTGTTTTGCATATAAAAGAGCCTTGTTTGAAGCGTGAAAAAGCCTTGTTTACAGCAGAATAAGGTCTGTTTCGCACATTTTTGCAGACGTGGTTTTGTGTGTAAGTTTTGTAATGTGTTGATATGGGTGGTGTTACGCAGATGGGTCGAAAATTCAGTTTTCGCTGTCGTTTTTGCGACAGTGCCTGCCGACGGCATTCTCGTGCCGTTGGAAACGGTTTGCAGCCACGCTTGTTCTGCATAAATATCTATAATTTCAATATCGTTGTGAATATTATGGGAAATATTGATCATTGTACCGATGGCCGCTTTTTGCAGGGCGTTATTGGCTTCTTCGCCGTGCGCAAAAGGCCGTGTCGTTGTCCCAAGGCAATAAAAGAAGGGCCGAAAGAAATATTTGTGGTGAAAAGTGGGGCATTATGGGGAAAAATGCTTAACTTTGAACCTTGAACCACATTTATAATGTACACATGCGATTTCTAGGCAACACCGAAGGCAAAACCGACTCAAAGGGACGCGTCTTTCTGCCCGCCGTCTTCCGCAAAGCACTGCAAGCTGCCGGCGAAGACAGTGTGGTGCTGCGCAAAGACGTGTTTCAGCCGTGCCTGGTGTTGTATCCGCAGAGCGTGTGGTTTGAACAGATGGATGCCCTCAGGGCACGCCTCAACCGATGGAACGCCGCCCACCAGCAGCTTTTCCGTCAGTTTGTGGCCGATGCCGAGCAGCTGCCCATCGACGCGAGCGGACGCATACTGCTGCCGCGCCGCTACCTCGCTATGGCCGGCATAGAACAAGGCGTGAGGTTTATAGGCATGGGCGACACCATCGAAGTGTGGTGCGACGAGCGGGCACGCCAACCGTTTGTGGATCCCGAGGAGTTTGGCGAGGCCATAAGCCGCATAATGAATGAACCGCCCGCAGCCGACGGCAGCAAGCCAGTGCAGGGCGGAGAGTGATGCCGCCGCAGCGTGGCCGATAACGAGAAAAAGAAAGAAAAAGATGGAAAACATAAAGACAGCCGAGACCTATCATGTGCCGGTGCTCCTCTCGGAGAGCGTCGATGCACTCGACATACGTCCCGGCGGCGTGTATGTAGACGTGACATTCGGTGGCGGAGGCCACTCGCGCGAGATACTGTCGCGCCTCAGCGGCGGTGCGCGCCTGTTCAGTTTCGACCAGGATGCCGATGCCGAAGCCAACATTCCGGCCGGTGCCGAGGGCTTCACCTTCGTGCGCAGCAACTTCCGCTACCTGAAAAACTGGATGCGCTACTACGGCATCGATCAGATAGACGGTCTTCTTGCCGACCTCGGCGTGTCGTCGCACCACTTCGACGATGCCGAGCGCGGGTTCTCGTTCCGCTTCGACGCGCCGCTCGACATGCGCATGAACAAGCGTGCCGGAGCCACCGCCGCCGACCTGCTCAACACTTGCGACGAAGCACGCCTGGCCGACATCTTCTACATCTACGGCGAGATGAAAAACTCGCGGCGCGTGGCCGCCGCCGTGGTGAAGGCGCGGCAAACCAAGAAGATAGCCACCACCAACGACCTGCTCGCCGCCGTTGAACCGCTGTGCCGCCGCGAACGCGAGAAAAAGGACATGGCGCGCATTTTCCAGGCACTGCGCATCGAGGTGAACCATGAGATGGATGCCCTGCGCGAGATGCTCCATGCCGCCACCGAACTGCTCGCACCTGGCGGACGTCTGTCGGTGATAACCTACCATTCGCTCGAAGACCGTATGGTGAAGAACGTGATGAAGACGGGCAACCCCGAGGGACGCCTCGTGCAGGACTTCTACGGACGCATCGAGACACCGTTGCGCACCGTGTGCAACAAGCCCATAGTGCCGTCGCAGGAGGAGCAGACCGAAAACCCGAGAAGCCGCAGCGCAAAACTAAGAATAGCCGAAAAGAAATGAAAGAGAACGAAAACGCCACCCAACCCGACCCGAGGCAAATTCTGCGCGACATATCGGCACGCGAGTCGCAGAAGCAGATTGACGCCCTTGAAGCCACAGGCAAGCCCGCTGACAAGGCGCAGTCCGAAGGCGGCAAGGCCGATGCCAACTCGGCCAAGGCCGTGGACGCTGAACCGAAGCAGGGCGGCGACGGCGCACCCTCGCTCGGCGACATACTGAAAAACCGCGTGGCCGAGGACGATCAGCTCACCGGCAGCGACATAACGCTGCGCAACATACTCGTGGGCGACATGCTCACCGCAGGCTTCGTGAAGCGGCAAATATGGCTGATAGTGATAATCACGGCGTTTGTCATCGTCTACATATCCAACCGATACAGTTGCCAGCAGAGCCAGATAAAGATTGACGACCTGACAAAAGAACTGCAGGACGCCAAGTTCAAGGCAATGTCGAGCAACTCTGAACTCACCGGACTGAGCCGCGAGAGCAAGGTGCTCGAGATGCTGCGCATGTGCAGCGACAGCACACTGCACATAGCCACGCAGCCACCCTACATAATAAACGTTCCAAAACAAGACAAGCAATGAGCAACTTCGACCGCAAGAACTCCATGCGGCGTTTCCGTGGATTCGCCTGGATAATGGCCCTGCTGGCCGTTGCCGTGGTGTTCAAGACGCTATACATAATGGCTGCCAAGCGCGACTTCTGGATGCAGGTGGCCGACAGGGTGAAGGTGGACAACAAGCCCATACCGCCCGTCAGGGGCAACATCCTGAGCAGCAACGGACAGTTGCTGGCCTCGTCGCTGCCGCAATACAAGATATTCATGGACTTCCGTGCGCTGCACGCAGCAGGCAACGACTCGGTGTGGAGCGCAAAACTCGACTCCGTGTGCGACGGCCTTAGCCGCCTCTTTCCCGAAAAGACGGCAGAATACTTCCGCAGCCACCTCAACGAGGGACGCGAGAAAAACAGCGCACACTGGCCCATCTGGCCACGGCGCATAAACTACAGCACCTACTCCGAGGTGCGCAAGCTGCCGGTGTTCAATCTCGGCAAGAACGCCAGCGGGTTCCACTGCGAGGAGTTCAACGCGCGCAAGCAGGCCTACGGTTCGCTCGCCGAGCGCACCATAGGCAAGATGTTCGGCGCGAAAGACACGGCACAGTGCGGTCTTGAACTGGCCTACGACTCGGTGCTGCGCGGCACCGAGGGCATAAAGCACCGCCGCAAGGTGCTCAACAGGTATCTCGACCTCACCGACACGCCGCCCGAGGACGGGGCCGACATCGTGACGACAATCGACGTTGACATGCAAGACCTTGCCGAACGCGCCCTGCTCAACGAACTGCACAAGATAAACGCCAACGTGGGCGTGGCCATAGTAATGGAAGTGGCCACCGGCGACATAAAGGCAATCGTAAACATGGACAAGTGTGCCGACGGCGAATACCACGAAATAAAGAACCACGCCGTGAGCGATTTGCTCGAACCGGGTTCAGTGTTCAAGACGGCATCGATAATGGTGGCGCTCGAAACGGGGGTGGTTGACACCACCTACCGGGTGGAGACAGGCTGCGGAGTGTGGCCCATGTACGGGCGCGAGATGAAAGACCACAACTGGCGGCGCGGTGGCTACGGAATGCTCACTTTGCCGCAAACGCTGTGGGTGAGTTCCAACATAGGCGTGAGCCGCATCATCGACGACCATTTCAAGAACAACCCAGAGAAATTCGTCGAGGGCATAAAACGGCTCGGACTGGCCGACGACCTGCACATACCCATACTCGGCTACTCGCCGGCACGCATAAGGATGCCCAAGAAAGACAAGCGCGGAAAACAGTATGTAAACTGGGCCAAGACCACACTGCCGTGGATGAGCATAGGCTACGAAACACAGGTGCCGCCCATATCGACGCTCACCTTCTACAACGCCATAGCCAACAACGGCCGCATGATGCGCCCGCGCTTCGTGAAAGAGGTGCGCAAAGACGGCGAGGTGATAGCCGAATATCCCCCAGTGGTGGAGCGCAACAGCATAGCAAGCCCCTCCACGATAGGCAAGATACAGAAGATTCTGGAGCAGGTGGTGAGCGTAGGGCTCGGCAAGAAAGCCGGGTCGCCGTCGTTTCTCGTGGCCGGAAAAACCGGAACGGCGCAGATTTCAAAAGGCGCGGCAGGCTACAAGAACGGCGGAGTGAGCTATCTGCTCAGCTTCGCGGGCTTCTTCCCGGCCGACAAACCGCGTTACAGCTGCATAGTGTGCATCCAGAAAACCGGTCTTCCGGCATCGGGCGGAGGCATGAGCGGCGTGGTGTTCCACGACATTGCCGAGGGCATCATGGCGCAGAGCCTGAAACTTGAGGCCAAAGACGCGCGCGACTCGGCCTCGGTGCTCATGCCGCAGGTGAAGAGCGGCAACATGATGGCGGCCGATTTCGTGCTCACCAAGCTCGGCATCGAGCCGCGCACCGACTGGAGCGGGTCATACACCGACGGCAACCCGATATGGGGACGGGCCGACGAAAGCGGACGGCACGGCATAACGCTCGAACGAATGCCCGTGTGTCCGCGCTCCACAATGCCCGACGTGACGGGCATGGGCGCACGCGACGCGGTGTATCTCATAGAAAGCCGGGGCGTGAAGGTGACCCTCTCGGGGCGCGGACGCGTGGTGGAACAGAGCATACAGCCCGGAAAACCGGTGCGCAAAGGCATGCGCTGCACACTGAAAATGTCGTGATGCAAGGCTTCGCGGCAATGTTGAACAAAGAATATAGAACAAAAGACATAAAAGCTATGAAATTAAAGGATATGCTTAAAGGCATCACACCGACCGCCACATCAGGCAGCCTGGAAGTGGAAATAACCGGCGTTGACATCGACTCGCGCCAGGTGAAGGACGGACACCTGTTCGTGGCAATGAAGGGTACGCAGGTTGACGGACACAAGTTCATACCGAAAGCCGTGGAGCTCGGCGCACGCGCCATACTCTGCGAGGACATGCCCGCCGAACTCGCCGACGGCGTGACCTATGTGAGCGTGGCGTCAACCGAGGATGCCGTGGGCCCCGTGGCTACGCATTTCCACGGCAACCCATCGGAAAAACTGAAGCTCGTGGGCGTGACCGGAACAAACGGAAAAACCACCATCGCCACATTATTATATAATATGTTCACCAAAATGGGCCACAAGTGCGGTCTGCTCTCCACCGTGTGCAACTATGTGGTTGATGAGGCAATTCCCGCAAGCCACACCACACCCGACCCCATTGAACTCAACAATCTGCTCGCCAAAATGGTTGACGCAGGCTGCGAATATGCCTTCATGGAATGTTCGTCGCACGCCATTGCGCAGAAGCGCATAGGCGGACTCAACTTTGCCGGCGGCATATTCACCAACCTCACACGCGACCATCTCGACTACCACAAGACCTTCGAGAACTACCGCGACGCCAAGAAGGCGTTCTTCGACGAGCTGCCCAAGGAGGCCTTCGCCATAACCAACGCCGACGACAAGAACGGCATGGTGATGGTGCAGAACACCAAGGCCACCGTGAAGACCTACTCCACACGGTCGATGGCCGACTACAAGGCCAAGATCATAGAGTGCCACTTCGAGGGCATGTATCTCGAAATCGACGGCCACGAGGTGGGCGTGCAGTTCATCGGCAAGTTCAACGTGAGCAACCTGCTGGCCGTGTATGGGGCAGCCGTGATGCTCGGACAGAAGCCCGACGACATACTGCTGGTGATGAGCACCCTGCACAGCGTGAGCGGAAGACTCGAACCGCTGCGCTCGCCGCTGGGCTACACCGCCATAGTCGACTACGCCCACACGCCCGACGCCCTTGAGAACGTGCTCAACGCCATACACGAGGTGCTCGACGGCAAGGGACACGTCATCACCGTGTGCGGAGCCGGCGGCAACCGCGACAAGGGCAAGCGTCCGCTCATGGCACAGGAGGCAGTGAAGCAGAGCGACCGCGTGATAATAACGAGCGACAACCCGCGCTTTGAAGAGCCGCAGGCCATAATCGACGACATGCTCGCCGGGCTCGACGAGAAGCAGATGCGCAAGGTGGTGGCCATTGTCGACCGCCGCGAGGCAATACGCACGGCGTGCATGATGGCCCAGAAGGGCGACGTGGTGCTCATTGCCGGAAAGGGACACGAGGACTATCAGGAGATAAAGGGCGTGAAACACCACTTCGACGACCACGAGGTGGTGAAGCAATGCTTCTGAAGATCTGAACACCTAACACCAGTCCCGGGCCAGCCCGGCTGCTTTTGGTAGCCGGAAAACCGGGGCACAAAATCCGTAAAAAGAAAATGTTATACTATCTTTTCCGATTTCTTGAGCAGTATGGTATAAGTGGCTCGCACATGTGGGGCTACATATCGTTCCGCTCTCTGCTTGCCCTCATCCTGTCGCTCGTAATCTCGGCATGGATGGGAGGGCGTTTCATAAAGTATCTCAAGAAGAAGCAGATAACCGAAACGCAGCGCGATGCGTCGATCGATCCGTTCGGAGTGCAGAAAATAGGAGTGCCCTCAATGGGCGGCGTGATAATAATCGTGGCCATACTCGTGCCCGTGCTGCTGCTCGGCCGCCTGCGCAATGTCTACCTCCTGCTGATGATTGTCACCACGGTGTGGCTCGGTTTCCTCGGCGGCATGGACGACTACATAAAGATTTTCCGCCGCAACAAGGAGGGACTCAAGGGGAAATACAAGATTGTGGGCCAGGTGGGCATCGGCCTTATCGTTGGCCTCACGCTGTGGGCTTCGCCCGACGTGAAGATGAACGAGAACCTCGCCATAGAGCGTCAGGGACAGGAAGTGGTGGTGAAGCACCGCACCGAGGCGCGCAAGTCGCTCAAAACCACCATTCCGTTTGTGAAAGGCCACAACCTCGACTATTCGCGCATCACGTCGTTCTGCGGCAAGTACAGCACGGCAGCAGGATGGATTCTGTTTGTCGTGATGACCATATTCGTGGTTACGGCCGTGTCGAACGGTGCCAACCTCAATGACGGCATGGACGGCATGTGCGCCGGCAACTCGGCCATAATAGGCGTGGCGCTCGGCATTCTGGCCTATGTGAGTTCGCACATGGAGTTTGCCTCCTACCTTAACATCATGTACATACCCGGTTCGCAGGAACTTGTGGTGTTCATGTGCGCCTTCGTCGGCGCGCTGATAGGTTTTCTTTGGTACAACGCCTACCCTGCACAGGTGTTCATGGGCGACACCGGTTCGCTCACGATAGGCGGCATTATAGCCGTCACGGCAATAATAATACACAAGGAGCTCATGCTGCCCATACTCTGCGGCATATTCTTCGTTGAGAGTCTGAGCGTGATAATGCAGGTTTACTGGTACAGGCTGGGCAAACGTCGGGGCGTGAAGCAGCGCATATTCAAGCGCACCCCCATACACGACAACTTCCGCACGCAGCCCAGTCAGCTTGACCCGGAGTGCAAGTATCTCATACGCAAGCCCGAAGGGGTGATACATGAGTCGAAAATAACGATACGCTTCCTCATAGTGACGATTATACTCGCCGCCATGACGATAATAACACTGAAAATTAGATAAGGTGGGTTCTATAAATTCCCACCGCAAAACAAGAATTAATATAACGGGTTGC
>CAVKCP010000068.1:0-14393 GCA_963654815.1 Lachnospiraceae bacterium
TGATAGATAGGGGCAAGCCCCTATCCTATAATATGCGCCCCTTTCAGGGGCAATATAAAATAATATGAAGTGTTTTTCTTTTCCTTGGTGGTTTATTTCAGCCTTTCCTCAACTGCGGTGGCAAGTCTTTCGAGGGCTTCGGCGAGCACGCTGCGCGGCGTAGCCACGTTCATGCGCATGAAACCCTGGCCACCTTGGCCGAACATCTCGCCGTCGTTGAGCGCGAGGCGTGCACCGTTCACGAACAAGTTGTTGAGTGCGTCGTGGTCGAGGCCGAGCGCACGGCAGTCGAGCCACACGAGGAACGATGCCTGCGGACGCAGAGGCTTTATCTGCGGCAGGCGATCGCCGAGGAATTTCTCCACGAACATTATGTTGCCCTCAATATATTGCAGCATCTGCTTGCGCCATTCTTCGCCGTGCTTGAAAGCGGCAATGGTGGCTATGGGAGCGAACAGATGCGGCTCGTCAAGTTCGTTGGCCGTGAGCCATGAGAAGAACTTTTTGCGCAGAGTGGGGTCGGGCACAATGGCATAGGAGCTCACGATGCCCGCAATGTTGAATGTCTTCGACGGCGCGCCGAAGGTTATGCTGCACCGGGCGGCATCGTCAGACACCGAGGCAAACGGCGTGTGCTTGTGGCCGAACAGAGCCATGTCGCAGTGTATTTCGTCGCTCACGACGATGATGTTGCGTGAGGCGCAGAACGAGGCAAGCCGCCGCAGCGTGTCCACGTCCCACACTATGCCGGCAGGGTTGTGCGGGTTGGAGAGGATGAGCAGGCGGCATTTGTCGTCGGCCACGCGCTCGAGGTTGTCGAAATCCATAGAGTAGGTTCCGTCGGCATTCTCGCGTAGCGGGTTATACACTACCTCGCGGCCGTTGCCCTCGGGCGTAAGCCGGAACGGGTGATACACCGGCGGCTGGATTATTACCTTCTCGTCGGGCTTCACAAACACGTTTGTTACCATGCCAATGCCCTTTACTATGCCGGGAATGAAGCGCATCCACACCTCCTTAACGTCCCACTGGTGATGGTCGGCAATCCATTGCCGCACCGTAGGCCAGAAGTCTTTGGGCGTTATGGTGTAGCCGAAGAGCGAGTGGTCGAGGCGGCGGCGCAGTGCATCGGTGATGAATTGCGGCGTCTCGAAGTCCATGTCGGCAACCCAAAGCGGCAGAAGGTCGGGGCGACCGTAGCGTTCGGCGAGCACCTCATGTTTAAGGTCGTCAGAACCGCTGCGGTCTACTATCTTGTCGAAATCATACTTTTCCATGTGCTATTTGTTTCTTTTGGGTGTATTGTGGGTTAATCTCCCAGCGCCTGCCTGAAATCGTCGGCCAGGTCGTCAACGTCTTCCATGCCCACCGAAATGCGCACCGTGGTGTCGAGCACGTCCATTGCGCGGCGCTGTTCGTCGTCGAACGGACCGAAGATGGTGCTTGCCGGGTGGATGGCCAACGTGCGGTTGTCGAAAAGGTTGGTGGCGCGGCGCACGAGTTTAAGACTGTTTATAAACTTGAAGCATGCCTCGCAGTTCTCCAAATCGATTGTGAACATGCATCCGGCAGTGTCGCCAAACTGCTCACGGGCAAGCTCATGGTAGGGATTGTCGGGCAGTCCCACATAGTTCACACTCTTTATCTGCGGCATTTCGCGCAGCTTCTGCACGAGTTTCACGGTGTTTTCCACCTGGAAGGCGTAGCGCGCCTTGAGGTTTTCAAGTCCGAGGTTCTGCATGTAGGCCACGTGCGGAGTCATGTATGCGCCCAGGTTGAAGAGCATTTCGTCGTGCATGCGTCGTGCGAACTCCGGGTAACCGCCGTAGTCTATCACTATTCCGCCGAGCGTAGTGCCGCCGCCCGAGAGATATTTCGTGGTTGACACCACCTCGATGTCAACGCCGAGGTCGTGCGAGCAGAACTCTGTGAACGGAATGACAGTGGTGTCGGCCACGAGCGGTATGCCGTGCTTGTGGGCTATGCGGGCCAGCTCGCGCAGGTCGGCAACCTCGAGTTGCGGGTTGGTTATTATTTCGAGGAAGATGCAGCAGGTGTTGTCGTCGACGGCAGCTTCAACCTGCGCCGTGTCGGTAAGGTCGCAAAGGTGTGCTTCCACGCCCAGACGCGGCAGCGTGTTTACCAAAAGCGAGTAGGTATTTCCGAACATGTGGCGCGACGACACGATGTTCTTTCCTGCCTCCACGAGCGACATGAGCGTGTTGCTTATTGCCGCCATACCCGAAGAAAGGGCAGTTACGCGCACGGCTCCGGTGATTTTCCTTATCTTTTGTTCGAGGAATGTCACGGTGGGGTTCATTACGCGCGAGTAGTCGGGTTCTTCAATGCGGCCGCAGAAAGCGTCGGCCATAACTTTGGCATCGTCGAATTCGTAAGCGAGCGTGTGGTAGACGGGCATGCTCAGAGCCCCGTAGGCATCGCGCTTCTGAAACGGCGTGTCGATGGCCATAGTTTGTTTCTTCATTTCTTTGTATGTTGTTTTTAAGTGTTCTCTTATTGCTGACGGTGGCACAAAGTTTGTAATGCGCTTCCGTTCGCGTTGCAAAAGTAACAAAATCTTTTAATGTACGCGAGCGCGCAACGCACAATTGTGCTGCGGCAACATCCGTCAGGCGCAGCGGCAGGCATGGCGTGGTTGGTTGTTTTTGACCATATTGCGTTCATGTCATGCACCTTAATGTTTTTTTATATTAAAAAGTTGAACGAAATTTGTGCCGACTTTATAAAAAATATTATTTTTGCAGATGATAAAAACCAATTTATGAAGACAAAACATCTATTACGAATCACAGCGGTTGCCGTGTGCCTTTTCTGTCTTGGAGTTATGGGCATGGCTGCTGCTAAACCTGCGCTCACAAAGTATGTAAACCAGTATGTGGGCACAGGCGGACATGGCCACACCTTCATGGGTGCCAATCTGCCTTTCGGACTCGTGCAGCTCGGTCCCACAGAACCCGTACGCGGATGGGACTGGTGCTCAGGCTATCATTACAGTGACAACGTTTTGCGCGGCTTCGGCCACATGCACCTCAGCGGAACCGGTATCGGCGACCTCGGTGACATAGCTTTCCTGCCCGTGAAGGACAGCAAGCAGGTGGAGACAACATTCTCGCATTCCGACGAAAGCATGCACCCGGGCTATTACTCATTGGCACTCCACGATCCCAATGTGCTTGTAGAACTCACCGCCACAAAGCGTGTGGGCTTCCATCGCTACACCTTCAAAGACAGCAGCAAAGATGCTCTCTTGGCTCTCGATCTGTCGCAGTGCATAGGTTGGAACAAGCTCAACGACTGCCTGCTCACGCAAGAGTCGGCCACGCGCCTCACTGGTTTCCGCCGCTCCAACGGATGGGCCAAAGACCGCAGCATATACTTCGACATCGAATTCTCGCAGCCGGTGAAGGTGGAGAAACTCGACAGCATGCGCCGTGCGATAATCTCTTTCGACAACACCGGCAAACCGCTGCTCGTGAAAGTGGCTCTCTCGCCCGTTGACATCGACAAGGCCAAGATAAACATGAGTGCCGAACTGCCCGGTTGGGACTTCGACGCTACGGTGAAAGCTGCCGACAACGAGTGGGAAAAGGCTCTCTCGCGCATCACCATACAGACCTCCGACGAAAAGCAAAAACGCGTGTTCTACTCGGCAATGTATCACATGATGACCGCCGCAGCACTGTTCTGCGACGTTGACAAACAATATCGCGGAGCCGATGGAAAGGTGCACAAAGGCGATTTCAACAACTACACCACACTGTCGCTTTGGGACACTTACCGCGCATATCACCCGCTTCTGTCGTTCGCATTCCCTGAAATGCAGCGCGATTTCGTGAAGACTTTCATCAACATCTACAAGCAGCAGGGCGACCTTCCCGTGTGGCATCTCATGGGAAATGAAACCGACTGTATGGTGGGCAACCCCGGAGCAATCGTGCTCGCCGACCTCGCCCTGAAGGGATATGTTGACAATTTGGAGGAAGCCTTCGAGGCTTTGAAGAACACGCAGCTCACTCCCGACCGTTCACTCGACCTTCTCAAGGAGTACGGCTACATACCCTGGGACAAGGAACCCACCAACGAAACAGTGGCAAAGGCTCTTGAATACTGCATAGCCGACGACGGCGTGGCAAAGGTTGCCAAGCTCCTCGGCAAGACACAAGACTACGAATATTTCTACAACCGCAGCCGTTCTTATTCAAAGTATTTCGATAAGGAAAGCCAGTTCATGCGTGCCGTGGGCACCGACGGCAAGTTCCGCGAACCGTTCAACCCGTTCAATGCCGGACACCGCACCAACGACTACACCGAAGGCAACGCATGGCAGTACACATGGCTCGTGCCGCACGACGTGCACGGACTCGTAAATCTCTTCGGAAGCGAGAAGAAATTCCTCACCAAACTCGACTCTCTCTTCATCGTCGAAGGCGACCTCGGCGACAATGCATCGCCCGACGTGAGCGGACTCACGGGTCAGTATGCACACGGCAACGAGCCCAGCCATCAGGTTATATATATGTATAACTATGTGGGCAAGCCCTACAAGGCCGCTCCTCTGCTGCGCAAGATGATGTATGAAATGTATGATGACCAGCCCGACGGACTTAGCGGCAACGAGGATGTAGGCCAGATGTCGGCATGGTATGTCATCTCTTCGCTCGGACTCTACCAGGTTGAGCCGGTCGGCGGACGCTATATCATCGGATCACCACTGTTCGACAAGGCTACGGTTAACATCGGCGGAGGCAAGACCTTCACCGTGGTGACAAAGAATAACAGCAAGACAAACATGTATGTGCAGAGCGTAAAGCTCAACGGCAAGGCTTATACAAAATCGTATATCGACTTCGCCGACATCATAAAGGGTGGTACTCTTGAGCTCACCATGGGCGCAAAGCCCTCGAAGTGGGGCACAAAGGCAGCCGACCGTCCGTAAGTCCGGCGTGATTGCAATACTTGACCAAGAAATCCTGAAACCATAAAAATAACAATCCCGGCTCGTTTCCGGCGGCGCAACGCCGCCGGAACTGCCGCTAAACCAGTACAGATATGAAATTGAATTTGAGTTCACAGATTGTGTTGAACAAAGTTCCTGAGCAGTACTACCGCCCTCGTACGGCTGTCGAGCGTTCAGAAATCACTCGTTGCGAGAAGATTTACACCGACATCTTCGCCAAGGTTGAAGACGGTGCAAGCGAAATTGCCGATACCGTTGAGGCCGAAATCAAGCGCGCCAAGGCCGTAGGCAAGAAATGTGTGCTCGCTCTCGGCACCGGACTTTCGCTCACTCCCGTCTACACCGAGCTTATCCGCCGTCACAAGGAATGCGGACTCAGCTTTGACAACGTGGTGGTGTTCAATGCCTACGAATACTTCCCCCTCAGCGCAGAAAGCCAGCACAGCAGCATAAGCCAGCTGCGCGATCGTTTGCTCGACCACATCGACATAAAGGCAGAAAACGTGCATACGCCCGACGGATCGATTGCTCAGAGCGAAGTGCTCGAACATTGCCGCGCCTATGAGCAGCTTATCGCTGCCGAAGGTGGTATCGATGTCGCCCTGCTCGGAGTGGGACGCATGGGCAATATAGCCACCAACGAACCGGGAAGTGGCCTTGCTTCCACCTCGCGCATCATCCTTATCGACGCCACCTCGCGCGATGAGATGACCAACAGCTTCGGTTCGCAGGAACCGGTACCCCCGTGTTCAATCACAATGGGTGTGCACACGCTGCTCTCTGCACACAAGCTTTTCCTCACGGCATGGGGTGAAGAGAAATCAGACATCGTGCAGAAGATTGTCGAAGGAGCCGTGACCGACTCCATTCCGGCCTCGTTTGTGCAGACACACAACGATGCCAAGATCGTAATCGACCTTGCTGCCGCTTCGAAACTCACCCGCATCGTGCACCCGTGGCTCGTTACCAACTGCGAATGGAACGACAAAACGATACGCGCCGCAGTGGTGTGGCTCTGCCAACTGAAGAACAAGCCAATCCTGAAGCTCACCAACAAGGACTACAACGAAAACGGCCTTAGCGACCTGCTCGCACGTTTCGGTTCGGCTTACAACTGCAATATCAAGATATTCAACGACCTCCAGCACACCATTACTGGTTGGCCCGGCGGCAAACCAAACGCTGACGACACCTACCGTCCCGAACGCGCGGAGCCCGCACACAAGCGTGTTATCGTGTTCTCTCCGCATCCCGACGACGACGTTATATCTATGGGAGGCACCTTGCGCCGCCTTGTTCAGCAGCAACACGACGTGCATGTGGCCTACGAGACATCGGGCAACATCGCCGTGGGCGACGAGGAAGTGACTCGTTTCATGCACTTCGTTAACGGCTACAACCAGCTCTTCTGCGACAACAAAGACGAGGTTATCAAGAAGATGTATGCCGACATCAAGGAATTCCTTGCAAAGAAGACTCCGTCGGATATGGATACGCCCGAGGTGCGCACCATAAAGGGACTCATACGTCGCGGCGAAGCCCGCACGGCCTGCACCTACAACGGTGTGCCTCTCGACCATGTTCATTTCCTCGACCTGCCTTTCTATGAGTCGGGCAAGATAGAAAAGCTCCCCATGGGAGAGAAAGACGTTGAGATTGTGCGTGCTCTCTTGCAGCAGGTGAAGCCTCACCAGATTTACGTTGCAGGCGACCTTGCCGACCCGCACGGCACACACCGCAAGTGCACCGACGCCGTTCTCGCAGCCATCGACCTTGAGAAAGAGGCCGGAGCAGAATGGCTCAACGACTGCCGTATATGGATGTATCGTGGAGCATGGGCCGAGTGGGAAATCGAGAACATCGAGATGTGCGTGCCGATGAGCCCCGAAGAACTTCGCGGAAAGCGCAACTGCATTCTCAAGCATTCGTCGCAGATGGAGAGCGCACCGTTCCTCGGCAACGACGAGCGTCTGTTCTGGCAGCGTGCCGAAGACCGCAACCACGCCACGGCAGAGCTTTACCACAGTCTGGGTCTGGCTTGCTACGAGGCAATGGAGGCTTTCGTGCGCTACAATCCGTAATTTATTGCAAAGCGCGCAGCGTGTTTGCCGTAACGCGGCAAACCTTGCTCGGCGCTTAGCCTATAACATAAAAAAGGGCGATGGCAGTTTGTGTCGTCGCCTTTTTTTGATGCCCTTGGTTTTGGTTTGTCGCCGATTTGGACTAACTTTGCACTTCGAAAACAAACAAAACTTACATATATGCTTGATTTACCCAACGATCCGATGATGCTTTTCAGTGCTGTCAACATGCGCTTGCGCGACGAATATCCGTCGCTCGACGCGCTTTGCGACGACATGAACGTGAATAAAGAAGAACTCGTTGCCAAGCTCGCTGCTGCCGGGTTTGAGTATAACGAACAACAGAACAAGTTCTGGTGATGGCCTCGGCGCATGGCCGACATCGCCAGAAACAATGAATAAAGCCCGGCTCACAAGTAGTGGCCGGGCTTTTATCGTTGTCGCTTTTTGCTACAACAGTTCGGGAAGTTGAAACAGGCGGGTGCCGTTGCTTCCTTTTATCAATATGTATTGCCCTTTGGGTTTGTTTTCCTTTATGGCCGCTTTCACATCGTCAACACAGGCAAATTTTCTGAAACTGATGGGTGTGGAAGTGTGTTCAAACTCCTCGCCAACGAGCCATACATGATCCAACTGCATTTCCTTGAGCATGTCAACGATTTTCTGATGCTCCTCGCGGCTCACTTCTCCCAGTTCTTTCATGTCGCCGATGATAGCCATTTTGTGGTCGGCCTTTATCTCGCCGAAGTTTTGCAGAGCGGCAGCCATGCTTGTAGGGTTTGCGTTGTAGGCATCCACTATGAGACGGTTGTCGGCAGTCTGCTCAAACTGCGATCGGTTGTTGCTCGGTACATACGACGTGAGTGCATGGTCGATTTTCGTAGGTTCCACGCCGAAATACAGTCCTATGCTCACTGCGGCCATCATGTTGGTCACGTTGTAGGCCCCTATGAGCTGCGTGGCCACCTCGTGCCAGTCGCCATTCTGAGTGTGCCGCCATGCGAAACGCAGCGTCGGGTCGCATCCCTCCACGCGTCCGTTCACATACAGACCTTCCTTCTCCGAACATCCGTAGCGCGTCAGTTCAAGTCCGTCGGCTATGCCGTTGAGGTACGGGTTGCAGTCGTCGATGAACACTTTGCGCGAGTGTTGCCGCATGAAGTCATACAGTTCGCCCTTGGTGCTAATCACCCCTTCAAACGAACCGAACCCTTGCAGATGTGCGCGCCCCACGTTGGTTATGAGTGCGTAGTCGGGTTCCACGATGTTCACCAGCGTGCGAATGTCGCCTGGATGGCTTGCCCCCATTTCCACCACGGCAATGTCGTGGTTCTTGTCAAGGCGCAGCAGCGTCTTGGGCACGCCTATGTCGTTGTTGAAGTTGCCCTGCGTGTAGAGCACGTTGTATTTCTCGCCGAGCACAGCGGCGGTAAGTTCCTTTGTTGTTGTCTTGCCGTTGGTGCCGGTAATGCCTATTATGCGTGTGCCGAGAGTGCGTCGGTGGTGTCGAGCCAGTTGCTGCAAGGTGTCGAGACAGTCGTCGACGAGAATGCATCGAGGGTCGGTGGCATACTCCTTCTCGTCCACTACGGCATAGGCGCATCCCTTTTCAAGGGCGGCAAGAGCGAAGCGGTTGCCGTCGAACGACGCGCCTTTGAGCGCGAAGAACAGCGAGCCCTCGGGACAGTCGCGGCTGTCGGTGGTGACGGTGGGGTGCTCGGTGAAAATCTTGTAGAGTTCGGATATCTCCATAATACTAATGGTTATTATGGACGCAAAGTTAAAAAAAAATGCATACACGGGCAACATGCCGCTTTGTTTTTTGAAGATATGGCGGCAGTGCCCGTGTATGTATTGCTTATATTATGGTAACAGTATGCTTATATATAGGCGTTTAATTAGAATCGATAAGCAAGACCAAGGCCGATGACACATTGGTCAAGGTCTTTGACGAGGCTGTATTTTACCTCAAAGTTGAGCAACAGGTTATTGGTAAGGTTGTACTGAAGACCGCCACCGAGGTTTACCCCCACTTTGCCTGTGCCGTCAGACACGCTACCACCTTCTTCCTCAAGCTCGCTTTTCCAATCAAGATAGTCCTCATAGTCGTCAAAATCTCCAAGCGACTGCCAATCGAGCTTGCTGTGTACATATGTCACGCCAACGAGTGGGTATGCCTTGAATTTGTCGGTGATGTTGAAAAGATAGTGGAAGTTGAGGTTGGCATCCCACATCTGTACGCCATCCTTCTTAAGGAAGTGGTTGTATGAAGCTTCTGTGCGGAAAGCATCGGTTATATTGTAACCCACCTTGGCCGCAAAGCCTATTGTCTTTATCTCCGAACCGTAGTTAACATTTACGCCTACGGTTGTGGCTCCCTTTTGTGCGGATGCTCCCACAATACTCATAATGGTACACAGGATAGTAAAAAAAACTTTTCTCATTTTTATTATCAGTATTAAGTTTGTAAATAATGGAATGTAAATAATGGAATTCTGTTTGTGATTCGGTTGCAAAGGTATACAAATATCTTCATGTTTCATGTGAAAGACAAATATATTTTGCAACAATAGCTCAAAATTTGCGATTTTGCTTGGTTTGCAAAAATCATAAATAAGTCTAAATATTTGGCGGTGTCGATTTTTATAGCGTAATTTGTGTTGATTAAATAACCGTTAAGACAACAAACATTCCCAAAGACTGAAACAATGCAATATACCATCAACGTCCGTGGCCAGTTGGTTGACCTTTCGCAACCCATGGTCATGGGCATACTCAATGCCACTCCCGACTCGTTTTTCAGCGGAAGCCGCAAGCAAACCGAGGAAGAGATAGCCTCGCGTGCCAACCAGATTATAGCCGAGGGCGGACGGATAATCGATGTCGGGGCATTCTCCACGCGTCCCGGGGCCGACGTGGTGAGCGTGGAAGAGGAAACCTCGCGCCTGAAACGCGCCCTGGCCATAGTGCGCCGCGAGCAGCCGCAGGCCATAGTGTCGGTAGACACCTACCGTCCGATAGTGGCACGGCAGTGCATAGAGGAGTTCGGAGCCGACATAATAAACGACGTGTCGGAAGGTGGTCTCACCGGCATTGTGGGCCAGGCGATACACGAAGAAGGCGACATGTTTGAGACGGTAGCCCGCCTGGGCGTGCCCTACATACTCATGTCGGTGCAGCCCACGCTGCGCCAGATGATGATAAACTTCGCCTCCGAGGTGCAACGCCTGCGCGACCTCGGTGCAAAGGACATCATCCTCGATCCCGGCTACGGCTTCGGCAAGACCCTTGCGCAGAACTATGAGATAATGAACGAGGCCGAACGCCTGCTCGAACTCCACCTGCCCGTGCTCGTGGGCATATCGCGCAAGAGCATGATATTCAAGCTCGTGGGCGGCGACCCCGCCACCGCACTCAACGGAACCACCGCCCTCAACACCATATCGCTGATGAAAGGCGCGTCGATACTGCGCGTGCACGACGTGCGTGAAGCCGTCGAAGCCGTATCGATAGTGGGCAAGATGCAAGGCAACGCCTGACCCCCAGGCACGCCGAAGAAACCACAAGAAAAAGAAAACCCCACCCCGTAACAAGCAAACAGCAAATGTTCGAATTCGGAATTAAAGACATCGTCGACATCTTTCTTGTCGCGATGATGCTCTACTACATCTACCGCCTCATGAAGGAGAGCCGTTCGCTCAATGTCTTCATAGGCATCATAGTGTTCGTCCTACTGTGGCTCTTCGTGACACAGTTTCTCGAAATGCGCCTGCTCGGAGCCATCATGGACAAGCTCGTGAGCGTCGGCGTAATCGGCTTGATAGTGCTTTTCCAAGAAGAAATACGCCGCTTTCTCTATTCGCTCGGTGCCCACCAGCGTTTTGCGGCGGTTGCCAAGTTCTTCTTCTGGTCGAACAAAGACCGCGAAGCCGTGGCCGACAAGAAGACGATAATGCCAATAGTCATGGCATGCATCGACATGTCGCGCGGAAAGGTGGGCGCGCTCATAGTGATTGAACGCGGCGTGCGCCTTGACGACATAGCCGACACGGGCGACTTCATCGACGCGCGCATCAACCAGCGGCTCATCGAAAACATCTTCTTCAAGAACTCGCCGCTGCACGACGGCGCGATGATAATAACCGACAAACGCATACGCGCCGCCGGGTGCATACTGCCCGTGTCGCACAACAACGACATTCCCAAGGAACTCGGTCTGCGCCACCGCGCCGCGCTCGGCATATCGCAAGACAGCGATGCCATTGCCATTGTGGTGAGCGAAGAAACGGGCGGCATCTCGGTGGCCATAAAGGGCGAGTTCCAGCTGCGCCTCTCGGCCGAGAAACTCGAAAGCATCCTCACGCGCGAAATGGTGTCGTGATGCGACATGATGATAATCGTATAACGTATTGTAAATCAATATTATATTAAAGCAGGTGTTTGTGCCGGTGAAAAGAAGCCTTACTTGTGTTGCAAGTAAGGCTTCTTTGTGTTGTAAACAAGGCTTCTTTGCACTACAAGTAAGGCTTCTTTGCGTTGTAAACAAGGCTTGTTTGCCGCACGCCCCTGCGCTTGTAAAAAATCGGTTAAAATATGGATTAAAGGCAGACGGCGTTCAGATATTTTTAGTAATTTTGCAATCTGTAAATGACAAAAACGCATTTGAATATATATTATGAATTTACTTGAACACATCGTTGCCCGTGCCAAGAGCAACAAGCAACGCATCGTGCTCCCCGAAGCAACCGAGGAGCGCACCTTGAGAGCTGCCGACCGCGTGCTGGCAGACGACATCGCCGACCTTATTCTGATAGGCAACCCCGATGAGATAAATTCACTCGCCGCCAAGTGGGACTTGCACAACATTGGCAAGGCCACAATCGTCGATCCCGAGAACAACCCCAAGAGCGAGGAATATGCCGCCCTGCTCGCCGAGCTGCGCAAGAAGAAGGGCATGACCATTGAGCAGGCCCGCGAGCTTGTGAAGAACCCCCTCTACCTGGGCTGCATGATTATCAAGACCGAAGGAGCCGATGGCCAGATTTCGGGCGCGCTCAGCACCACCGGCGACACTCTGCGTCCGGCCCTGCAAATCATCAAGTGCGCACCGGGTGTCAGCTGTGTCAGCGGCGCAATGCTGCTCCTCACCCACGAACACCAGTATGGCGACGACGGCATTATCGTCATGGGCGACGTTGCCGTTACTCCCGTCCCCACGGCAGAGCAGCTCGCTCAGATTGCCGTGTGCACCGCACAGACAGCCCGTTCGGTTGCCGGCGTTGAAGACCCGCGCGTGGCAATGCTCAGCTTCTCAACCAAAGGATCGGCCAAGCACGAGGTGGTTGACAAGGTGGTTGAGGCCACACGCATAGCCCACGAGCTCGCTCCCGACCTGAAACTCGACGGCGAGCTGCAGGCCGATGCTGCCCTTGTGCCCGCAGTGGGCGAGAAGAAAGCTCCCGGAAGCGCCATAGCAGGCCACGCCAACGTGCTCGTTGTGCCCTGCCTCGAGGTGGGCAACATCTCCTACAAGCTCGTGCAGCGTCTTGGCGATGCCCTCGCCATTGGCCCCATTCTGCAAGGCATCGCTCGCCCCGTAAACGATTTGTCGCGCGGTTGCTCTGTAGATGACATCTATTACATGGTGGCCATCACGGCATGCCAGGCAATGGATGCCAAGAAATGATGCGGCACGCCCATGGCTATGCGCCGTGGGCACAAATTAAATAACGAAATAACAATAACGAAATACATGAAAATTCTTGTTTTAAACTGTGGAAGTTCTTCCATAAAGTACAAGCTTTACGACATGGCCGACGAGTCGGTTTTGGCCCAGGGCGGCGTTGAGCGCATCGGCCTCGACGAGGCGTTCATCAAGATAACGCTCGCAAGTGGCGAGAAGAAAATCATCATGCACGACATGCCCGACCACAAAGAGGGCGTAAACTTCGTGTTCAAGTGTCTGCTCGACCCCGAAATCGGTGCCATTAAGAGCCTCGACGAGATTGATGCCGTGGGCCACCGCATCGTGCAGGGAGGCGACCTCTACGAAAAGAGCGTCATCGTTGACAAGTCGGTTGAGGACGGCATTGAGAGCCTCTGCGACCTCGCCCCGGTGCACAACGCCGGTCACCTGAAGGGATTGCGTGCCGTTGACAAGCTCATGCCCAACGTGCCGCAGGTGTGCGTGTTCGACAATGCGTTCCACAGCACCATGCCCGACTACGCTTATCTCTACGCCATTCCCTACGACCTCTACAAGAAATACCATGTGCGCCGTTACGGTTTCCACGGAACGAGCCACCGTTATGTGTCGCAGCGCGTGTGCGAATATCTCGGCCGCGACATCAACACCCAGCGCATCATCACCTGTCACATTGGCAACGGTGCTTCGGTTTCGGCCGTTAAGTTCGGCAAGTGTGTCGATACCTCAATGGGTCTCACTCCGCTCGCAGGCGTGATGATGGGCAGCCGCAGCGGCGACATCGACCCGTCGGCAGTGACCTTCCTCATGGAAAAGACCGGCATGAAACCGCAGGAAATGGCCGACTTCCTCAACAAGAAGAGCGGCGTGCTCGGCATCACGGGCATCTCGAGCGACATGCGCGAGATTGAGAGCGCAGCAGCCGAGGGCAACGAGCGTGCACAGCTCGCCCTGAAGATGTACAACTACCGCATAAAGAAATACATCGGTGCCTATGCAGCAGCAATGGGCGGCGTTGACATCATTGTATGGACAGCCGGAGTGGGCGAAAACCAGATAGGCACCCGCCTCGAGTCGTGCTCGGGTCTGGAGTTCCTCGGTGTCAAGATGGATGCCGAAGCCAACAACGTGCGCGGCGAGGAGGCAATCATCTCCGCACCCGACTCTAAGGTTACGGTGTGCGTCATCCCCACCGACGAGGAGGTGATGATTGCACGCGACACCATGGCACTGCTCAAGAAATAAGCGCAGCATGCGCCGCAATAGGTTCTGAATATTCAGAATCTATTGGCGACCTTCATAAATTTCGCAATGGGAAAGTCCCGTATGGACGACATCTTTTAGCGTAGGGGCTTGCCCCTACGTTTGTTAATACAACAAATTTGCCCCTGTAGGGGGCGCATATTTCAAACTCATAATGAATTATGCGCCCCTTACAGGGGCAAAATATTGTAACACTGTGAGAGATAGGGGTAAGCCCCTATCCTATAATATATGCCCCTTTCAGGGGCCATGAATAGTAAATCATGTGATGGACAAAAGTGCCCCCCGAATTTTCCGAAACATATAAAGAATTATTAGTGTCCGGTAAAAACTTTGCAACTGGCAAGTCCCGTAGGGACGACAGATT
>CAVKCP010000069.1:0-14085 GCA_963654815.1 Lachnospiraceae bacterium
CGCCCCTTTCAGGGGCAACGGATTGCAAACCGTGCAATGCGCAAAGGTAAGCCCCGAGTTTTTCATAACCTTATAAAGAACATCCGTTCAACGTTTTACGATGTTATATCAAAATTTTACCGGACACCAATAAATAAAAAAGAAAGGCCTTTTCAGTATTCAATGCAGAAAAGGCCTTTTTGCTTTAGGGTAGGAATGTTCGAAATATTATTGTGCGGCATCGCGTTGCAGCACCTGGGTCATGCAGTGGGCTGCGCCATAGCCGTCGATGAGGCTTTCAAGCGGCACCCATTCCACGTTTACCCCGTGCTTCTTCAAATCGTCGGCAAGCTCTGCCGACTGTCCTCCCACCATCATAATGTGGCGCGGCCCAATGGTGAGGTAGTTGTTGGCATAATGCATTTCGTCGGCTTCGTTGATAGGGATGATTGTGAAACCCCTCTCATGCAGGTAGCTCACAAATGGAATGTCGTGCCTGTCGAGGCGGTATTCCTTGGTGCCGGGCTTACGGGTGTAGATGTCAACAGTAACGTGTTCGGGTTGTTTGGGCTTGGCGTTGAGTCGGCTTGCAACCATGGTGCACAGGTCGCGGTCGATTATATTGAAATAGGTGTCGAGGTGCATCTGCATCTGCCAGTGCTTGTGGTCAACCACAACTGCTATTGTGTCGTGCCCGAAAGCATCGGCTTTCATTATCTGTTTTATTGCTTCGAGGTTGGTGCGCATGCCTTGTCCGATGAAAGCCACGTTGCCTGCCGGTATGTAGTCGCCACCTTCCAGACGGCCGTTGCCGGCAATTTCCAGTATGGGTTTCAGTCCGAGATAGTAGTAGCAACTCTTTATTATGCGCGTTTCGGGCATGCGTTGCGATGAGTTCATCTTGCAGATGATGTGCCCACGTGGGGTGGTTATGCTTTGGTCGCGTGTGAAATAAAGGTTCATCAAGGAGTGGTGCAGGTAGTCGGCCTCCACCTTTGTGTTGTTGTCAACGCTTCTCAGTCTTACGGTGGGTTGCAACAGAATGCAGCGTATGAGGTCGGCGCGTGTCATCTGGTGCAAAGTCTGTTGGCGGTAAGCCTCTCCGTATGAAGTAGTGTCGGTGGGATTTACTTGGCTTATGTCGTAAACGAGCGTCTGCGAAGCAAGGTTGCGCAGTGTGTCGGTGTCAAGATGCGCCAGAATGTCGGCCACGCGGTAAACCTTTATGCCGTTGCGTTCGAGCTTGGAGATGTAGCCCTGGTGTTCTCTTGCCGCACTTTCCACGTCGAAATAATGTTCGAAGAGTCCGGCTGCCGGGTGTATCACGCCGTCAAAAAGTTCTTCGCCGGGAGTGTGCATCAATATCGCTTTGGCGTGGTTCCATTCGGCTTTGGGGTAGGAAGGGGTCTGCGCCCGTAGGGCAGGAGTGAGGATGAGTGCCGCCGCAAGCAGCAAATGGCTTTTCATGTGCATGTGTTTTTTGTTGTGGTGCAACACGCAAGATTGTGTATGGCGGCAATCTTTTCAGTTGTTTTGCATGAAACCGGTTGCCGAGCCAGCCGCCCTTGGGTCATAGCGTTGCATCTTACCAATCGGCAAGGGGCTTTGCTGACAGGGCAAAGTTACAAACATTATTCTACAAAAGCACTGTTTTGTGCATATTTTCTGCATTGTTATTTTATGGGAATCGTCGTAAAAACGTCATAAGACAAGACTTCCAAGTGCCGCAGAAATAAAGTTGCAGCACTTGGAATGATAGTTTGTGTAGTTGTGGAATGACTGTGGCGGCGGTTTGAAAAGGTTTCCGCCCGCATGTCATTTGCCTGCATTTGCATACTGATCGTCGCTTACTGGCTCGAGCCACTCATTGGATGTTCCTTCGCCTTCAACCTCAAACGCGAGGTGGGCAAACCAACTGTCGGCAGCAGCTCCGTGCCAGTGCTTCACGTTGGCAGGAATGTGTATCACCGTTCCGGGCAGAATTTCCTGCGCAGGTTTGCCTTCTTCCTGATACCACCCGCGTCCGGCTACGCCCACAAGCATCTGTCCGCCGCCTTTTGTGGCATGGTGTATGTGCCAGAAATTGCGGCATCCCGGCTCGAAAGTGACGTTTGAGAAAGGCACTTGTTCGCCCGACACGCGTGAAATGTAGCTGTTGCCCGTGAAGTATTTGGCGTAGGCCGTGTTGGGCTCGCCTATTGGAAATATCATTGAACGTTGGAATTCGGCCCGCGCATTGTCGCCCTTTGTGTCGTCGCTCCAAACCTCTTTGGCTAGGTTGAAGGCCGCCCACGCCTTGGGCCATCCTGCATAGAAAGCAATGTGGGTTATGGTTTCGGCTATCTCGGTGCGTGTTATGCCGTTTTTCTTGGCCTCTTGCAAGTGGTGGGTGAGCGAACTGTTGGCGATGCCTTGGCTTATGAGGGCAGTGACGGTGATGAGGCTGCGGTCGCGTAGACTTAGCAGTTCGCTGCGGTTCCATACCTCGCCGAAGAGAACATCGTCGTTGAGTTCAGCAAATTTGGGGGCGAAATCGCCGAGGTTGGTGCGTCCCGATGTCTGTACAATCTTTTTCTGTGCCATAATGTTTATTGATAAAATGCTGAGTAAAATAATCGTTGCTTTTCGCATAGTTGTTCCTCCGTTATATAAAAAGGTGTCGTGATGATGCTGCAAAGTTAGTGTCGTTTCGTCGCGCGGGCGATAACCCGATTACGGATATAGTTACCCATATTACCGAAAAGCATTTGTCTGGTCAGACGGCACACTGCTTGTGGCAACGGCTCATTGTGGCAAGGCCGAGAATAAAGTGGTGCATAAGTTTGTTCTTTTGCCCACTTTTAGGTAAATTTGCAATTACTATAAAAACACACGTTAACGATGAGAGAAAAAATTGACTGCTATCTGCCTTGCGATGATTTTGATGCCGTCATGCCAATGCTGCATGTGCTGCGCCAGAGCAAGACAATTCAACATATACACTTGCTCATGACACCTGCGGCAGCCGGGGCTGCCGACGCACCAGAGGGTTGTCGCTTGATGGCTGCCGACGGTCTGGCTTCGCTCGACACAATGCTTAAAATAGCCACGAGCGCCGATGCCGAATATGTGCTTTTGAGCTTGAAAACCACCCCAGTGACGCTCGGGAGCAATGCCTTGGAGCGGTTGCTGCGCGTGGCCGAAGACGGCAATGCAGGTCTTGTATATGCCGACCATTACACAGAGAACGGCGGAGTGGTTGAGAAGCATCCCGTGATTGACTATCAGGAAGGCAGCGTGCGCGATGATTTCGATTTCGGTCAGCTTGTGCTCATACGATCGTCGCTGCTCCGCGAGTATGCCTCCCTGCCACACACCAATGATTACCGTTGGGCAGGATTCTACGATTTGCGGTTGTTCATAAGCCGCAAGGCGAAGCTGTTCCACCTTAATGAATATCTTTACACAGAGTCGCTCACCGACAGCCGCCTTAGCGGCGAGAAGCAGTTTGACTATGTAAACCCGCGCAACCGCGACGTGCAGATTGAAATGGAGCACGCCGTGACGCGGCATCTCAATGAAATCGGCGCAACCGTCGATACCTCGGCCTATTGCAAACCCGACTATCGTGAGCAGGATTTTGCCGTTGAAGCTTCGGTCATCATTCCCGTGTTCAACCGTTGCCGCACTGTTGCCGATGCCGTTAAGTCGGCTCTTGGGCAGAAAACATCGTTCAAATACAATGTCATTGTCGTTGACAACCACTCCTCCGACGACACTACTGAAATATTAAAGGAGCTCGCCTCGGCCGACAAACGGCTCATACACATCATCCCGCAACGCCAAGATCTCGGCATAGGCGGTTGCTGGAACCTCGCGATCGACAACTCGCTTTGCGGGCGTTTTGCCGTGCAGCTCGACAGCGACGACCTCTATTCGTCGGCCCATACGCTGCAACGTGTAGTCGATGAATTCTACCGTCAGGGCGCAGCAATGATAGTAGGGAGCTACCGTATGTGCGACTTCGCACTCAAAACATTGCCGCCCGGACTTATCGACCACCGTGAATGGACTGACAACAACGGCCCCAACAACGCTCTGCGCATAAACGGTTTGGGAGCTCCGCGCGCCTTCTTCACCCCGATAGCAAGGCAAATACAATTCCCAAACACCAGTTATGGCGAGGATTATGCACTCGGGTTGGCGTTCAGCCGCACCTACCGAATAGGAAGAATATACGACGAATTGTATCTGTGCCGACGTTGGGAAGGCAATAGCGATGCTGCCCTGAGCGTGGAGAAAGTAAATGCCAACAACCTTTACAAAGACCGCTTGCGCACGCTCGAAATCTCGGCACGCCAGCAACTTGCGGCCAACAACGGTGCAAAGGTAAACGACGGAGCCTTGCAACGGTTCTTCAACCGTCAGCTGGAAACGTGGGATGAGGCTCGGAAACATTTCCGCGACTTGCGCGATGTAGCCACACGTGAGCTCGCTTGCGGCGAAACAACACTGAAAGTACAGTTCAATCCTGCACGGATAGTGTCGACAGGAGCCAAAATCGACAATGCTGCCCTCGCCAAACGACCGTGTTTCCTGTGTGAATGCAACCGCCCGAAGGAGCAAATGGCAAAACAGATAGACCGTAATTTCAATCTTCTCGTCAATCCGTTCCCTATATTGCCTGCTCACTACACCATTCCTTCACGCTCGCACAAACCGCAGAATATAAGCGCATGCTACGGCGAAATATATAAAATTCTCGGTCAGTATCCCGAACTTATGGTGTTCTACAACGGACCGAAATGCGGTGCTTCGGCTCCCGACCACATGCACTTGCAGGCCGGGACAAACGGACTTCTGCCGTTGCAGACCGACTGGCCGCGACTCAGCCGAAACCTCGATGTACTGCTTTCTGACAACGGTCAGGGCGACATCGCCGCCATACCCGACTCCGCCGTGCCTGCCTTCGTGGTGCGGTGCACGCGTCCTTCTGTCGGCGAGGCACTCTTCCGTAAGCTCTATGCAGCATTGCCCATGCGCGGCGGCGACACCGAACCGATGATGAACATCATTGCATGGCGTGATGCCGATACGATGCTCGCCGTGGTGATACCGCGTGCCAAGCATCGTCCCGACTGCTATTTCGCCACCGACGACACGCAGATTCTTGTCAGTCCGGGGGCTCTCGACATGGCCGGACTAATAATAACTCCGCGCCAGACAGACTTTGAAAAAATCACACCGGAGCGTGCCTTGCAGGTGTTGCGTGAGTGCGGAATGGGCCAAAACGATTTTGCCGACACCGTGGAGAAACTCCGCGCGATAGCCGCAGGACGCTTGGCTGCAAGCGGACATTTTGCCGGAAAGCAGCCGACAATATCCGTAGGAATAGTGAGTGGAGCCAAAATATGCTTCTCGTTAAACCGTCCTTACATGGCCAAAGGCAACCTCATCGAGGGCGAACAAGTGGTGGAATTTTCAGAAGGAGGCATCCTTTGGAACGGAAACCAATATCGTGAACTCACATTCCACCCGCAAACCGACGACGCTTCGTTCTCTCTTCGCGATGTGACGATAGGCGTTAACTTCCATTGGGAACGCACCGAAACGCAGACATTCCTCGGTGTTTTGCGCCTTGTGGTTGACTCCGACAGTGTCTGCGCAATCAACGAACTGCCCGTGGAAAGCTATCTCGAGAGCGTCATATCAAGCGAAATGTGTGCCACATCGAGCCTCGAACTGCTCAAGGCGCATGCTGTTGTGTCGCGAAGCTGGCTGCTTGCACAAATGGAACAGCGACGACTCAAACAGAACGGAGGCAGTGGTTTCTTCTCGTTCATACGCAAAGACGACGAACTTATTAAGTGGTATGACCGCGAAGACCATACCATTTTCGATGTATGCGCCGACGATCACTGCCAGCGTTACCAGGGCATTACCAAGGCAACAAGTCCGCATGTGGCAGAGGCGGTGCGCATGACGAGCGGCGAAATCCTCATAAACGGAAACGAAATATGCGATGCACGGTTCAGCAAGTGCTGCGGCGGAGTGACCGAGGAGTTCCAGTATTGCTGGGAAAATATAGAAAAGCCGTATTTGAAGGCAGTGCGTGACTACGACGAAGAAGGCTTGGCCGACGGAAATTCTCTGCCCGATTTCACCGATGAGAAGACTGCCGAGCAGTGGATAAGAAACTCGCCTGCATCGTTCTGCAATACCAACGACAGCAAGGTGCTTAGTCAGGTGCTCAACGACTACGACCGTGAAACAGCCGACTTCTACCGTTGGCATGTGGAATACTCGCAGGAAAAGCTACGCACTCTCGTGGGCGAAAAACTGAAACTCGACCTTGGTTATATCGTTGACCTCGTGCCGGTGGAGCGCGGAAAAAGCGGACGAATAAGCAAACTGCGCATTGTCGGCACGAAAGGCACGTTCACTGTGGGAAAGGAACTCGAGATACGCCGCACGCTGAGCGACACGCATTTGTATAGCAGCGCATTTGTTGTTGACAAGGAAGACATCGTGGACGGACTGCCACAGAAATTCGTAATCACCGGAGCTGGGTGGGGACATGGCGTCGGCCTGTGCCAGATTGGAGCTGCGGTAATGGGCGAACGTGGCTACAACTACATGCAAATACTCTTGCACTACTACCAGAATGCCGAAGTGAAACGCATATATTGACAAACGAACACATAGTATGAAGACTTTTTCTAAAAGCCCGTGGTCGTGGGTTCCCACTCTCTATTTTGCCGAGGGACTGCCTTATGTGGCTGTGATGATAATATCGGTCATCATGTATAAACGCCTCGGTATTTCAAACACCGATATTGCCCTTTACACGGGTTGGCTTTATTTGCCGTGGGTGATAAAGCCTTTCTGGAGCCCGTTTGTCGATCTCGCCAAGACAAAACGATGGTGGACGGTTGCCATGCAAGCCATTCTTGCCATCGCATTTGCAGGCATTGCATTCACCGTGCCAGCATCGTTGTTCTTCCAACTCACCTTGGCTTTCTTTTGGTTGTCGGCATTCACGTCGGCAACTCACGACATTGCGGCCGACGGATACTACATGCACGCGCTCACCGAGCACCAGCAGTCGCTTTATGTGGGCATTCGAAGCACTTTCTACCGCATCGCTACGGTGGCCGGACAAGGCCTCCTCGTGATACTTGCCGGTTATATCGAGACATCCACCGGGCTCGCTCCTGCCAAAATAACCGTTGAGGCTTCGCCCGAATATGCCAATGCGCTGGTCGTGCCGGAGTTCGCTTCAGGGCGGCAAATAGCTGCCGGAGAAAACAATTCTGCCAAAAATGCCAGTGCCGACAATGCTTCGCACGACTTGTGCTTTGAGCTAACCGCGCCGGTAATGAAAGTTGGTGTCACTCCCGAAGGGGGCAACACGGCAGAAGCCAAAGCCCGCGTTGCTGCAATTACCGACAGTGTTTGCGCGTTGAACGAAGCCAACGGCTTTGCCAAGAACGTTGCCTCGTCCACGAAGACACCTGCTGTGCAGGCAAAAGATGAAGACAATAAGGGCATAGGCGCAGCGTTTACGGCATGGGTGCACGACACCTTCGGCGAGGCCGACAGGCAAATTTTAGATGCCGTAGGCAATGTTGCCGTTGTCGGAGTAAGGCTTAACGCACGCCCGGAAGAAGGACGCACTATCGTGGTGAACTTCTCGTTCAAGAGTGGCGACCAAAGCATCGCGCTCGACCAGAGCCGTTGTCCTACGCGATTTGAGTTCACTCCTGCCAACTGGGACAAGACGGCTTACCTGCTTTTCCATATCGACCCGAAACTCACTTCGGCCACACGCGCCTCGTTTGTAGGCACGTCGGGCGACATTCCATTGGCTTGGCTCGTGGTGTTTGCCGTGCTTTCGGCATTCTTCCTTGCCTGTGCCATATATCACAGTTGCATTCTTCCGCGTCCGGCCACCGACCATGCCGCACGCAATGTCACTGCTGCAAACATCGTAAAGGAGTTTTTCGCAACGTTCAAGTCGTTCTTTGCCAAGCCACAGGCCGGCGTGGCAATTCTCTTCATGTTGCTTTATCGTCTGCCAGAAGCCCAGCTTGTGAAACTCATCAACCCCTTCCTGCTCGACCCAATAGACAAAGGTGGTCTCGGGCTCACCACCGGACAGGTGGGCTTTGTCTATGGTACTGTGGGCATAATCGGTCTTATGCTCGGCGGAATAATAGGCGGAATAGTGGCTGCGCGAGGCGGTTTGAAACGTTGGCTATGGCCTATGGCATGGAGCATGTCGCTCACTTGTCTCACGTTTGTCTACCTCAGCTATTTCCAAAACCACTCGCTTTTCGTGGTGAATGCGTGTGTGTTCATCGAGCAGTTCGGCTACGGCTTCGGCTTTACTGCCTATATGCTGTTCCTCATATATTTCTCCGAGGGAGAGCACAAGACTTCGCATTATGCCATTTGCACTGGATTTATGGCTCTTGGCATGATGCTTCCGGGCATGGCTGCGGGATGGCTTCAGGAAACGATAGGCTACCGTCACTTCTTCGTGTGGACTATGTTGTGCTGCCTGTGCACCATTGCCGTGTGCATGTTTGTGAAGATCGACCCTAAATTCGGAATGAAGAAATAACACTCCTGTGGCTTGCTGCAGCTGCCAACGGCTGCTGCTTGCAGTTGTGGATGTGACTGAAGACAACGCATGGCAAAGGTGCGTGTATTGATGATATGACTAAACAACAACGCAAAATGCGACAATCTGCCGTGAAAGGCACGCCTTGCAGAAAAGGCGTGCCGGAGAATTTGTTGCTTGTTCCGCTGTTGTTTGCCGATGCACTTGCCTTTGCCTTTGCCGTGCTTGTTGTTGTTATGCTCTGCCGTTTCGGTCTGCCCGTTGCCGAAACCACCTTTGCCATGTCTTTTGTCTATCTGCCTTTGGTGGCGCGTCCGTTGGTTGAGATGATTGTCTCTGAGCTCAACGGTGCCGCAAAGGTGTGGATAACGTCGGCCGAATTCATCTCAGCTGTGGCCTTGTGGGCGTTGGCCTTCACCTTGCCGGGCGGATATTGGCTGCCTGGCACATTGTGTTTCCTCATGTTCTGCATCTCGGCCTCTGTGTTCCACAATGTCGCCGTAGGCCGGTTCTATGCTCCCGTTGATTTTGGCGGCAGGTGTTCGCGTGCCGGGCGCGCCGCAATTTTCGCGCGGGCAGCAGCTGTCATGACCGTTGCCGGAGTGCTTGTAATGGTTGCAGGCAACCTTGAAGTAATCACGCGCAGTGTGCGTTATTCGTGGAGTTGCGCGTGCTATGTTGCCGCAGGCATGTTTGCCGTGGTGTGGCTATTCAACAACTGCGTGCTCGACAGATGTTGCCGTCCTGTGCATCATCCTCGCCCTGATCGCGGGTTCGCCCGTCGTGGCGTTGTCGGCATGGCGCGCATGTCGCTCGTGGCCCGTGCGCGACTGAAGTGGTTGTTGCTTCTTGTGCTGATGATAGTGCCGTTGGGCTTTGTCTCTTTTGCCTCGCAACTGTTTCTCGTAGATGCACTTCACAACGGAGGCTTGGGTTTGTCGCCACAGGAATATGGTCTTGTGCAGGGCACGGCGGGCGTTGCTGGCTGCGCCATCGGACTTGTTGCCGGAATGTCGGCAATAGCCCGCTGCGGTCTGCGGCGTTGGCTTGCCCCTATGTCGGCGGCATTGGCGGCTGGCTATGCCTTCTATCTTTATCTCAGTTTCAACCTTTCGGCTGGCCTTTTTGCAGTTGGCGCATGCCTTTTTGCCGCCAATATGTTGTGCGGTTTCGGCATTGCGGCGTGCCGTGCACTCGTGGCTTTGCTTGCACACGGCAACGGCAGCATCATGCGGCGTGCCTTTACCGTAAGCCTTTCTGCCCTCACGCTGATGCTCTCGGCAATGCCTTCGGGTGCAGTGCTCCGCGTTGTAGGCTACCGCCAGTTCTTCATCTACACCTTGATTTTGGCTTTTGTGCCGGCATTGACATTGCTTTCGGCCTATCTTTCGGGAGTTGTCGGCAGAAAAGGCATAAACTGATTCTTGCTTTTCTTGCATTTAGTGTTGGTGCCGTGAAGGGCTCTTTGCTCCTTGCGGCAGACTGAATGCGTGCGTGTGGCAGCTGCTGCACATGCGTGTTGCGTGTGCCGAACGCACGTGCTGCGTATGCCGAAGGTGACAAAGCAAATTTTGATAGGGCGAAACAACCTTTTAATCGCGTTCTTTTCGTACCTTTGTAGAAGGTAATAAATAATCCACAACTAAGCGAAACGATGAAGAAATTATTGTCATTGCCCCCAAATCTCGTTGATTGTTTCCACGACGTAACAGGCCTTCCGCACGGCGAATGGTTCTGCACCAACGACCCGGTGGGCCGCAAACTCGGTTCGGGTGGCGGAACAGCGTGGCTTTTGAAAGCTGCCTATGATGCCGAAAACCAAGGCGAAAGTTTCGATGAATGGCTCGCAGCCGACAAACGGTTGCTGCTGCATGCAGGCGGACAAAGCCGCCGGTTGCCGTCGTATGCCCCTTCGGGCAAGATACTCACCCCGCTGCCTATATTCCGTTGGGAGCGCGGACAACGCCTTTCGCAGAACCTGCTTTCGCTGCAAGTGCCGCTCTACCGGCGCATAATGGACAAGGCACCCGACTCTCTGCACACGATGATTGTGAGCGGCGATGTCTACATACGCTCCACCGAACCGCTGCAGACAATACCCGATGCCGACATCGTGTGCTACGGACTGTGGCTCGGCCCCGAAGTGGCCAAAGACCACGGGGTGTTTGTGTCGTCGCGCGAGAAACCCACCGAACTGAAATGTATGTTGCAGAAACCGTCGGTGGAAACGCTGTCGTCGCTGCTCAACGATCATTTCTACCTCACCGACATAGGTGTGTGGCTGCTGTCCGACCGTGCCGTGAAGGTGCTTGTGCAGCACTCGGTGAGCGATGGCGAAGTGGGCTACTATGACATGTATGGCGAGTTTGGATGTGCGCTCGGCACGCATCCAGTTGTGGCTGACAGCGAAGTGAACAGCCTGAAAGTGGCCATTCTGCCGTTGCCAGGCGGAGAGTTCTACCATTTCGGCACGTCGCACGAACTGCTTTCGTCGATGCTCGCAATACAAAATCTCGTGAACGACCAGCGCGAGATTATGCACAACGACTGCAAACCGCATCCGTCGATATTCGTGCAGAACACCGAGGTGCTGCGCAAATGGACTCCCGACAACCGCAATGTGTGGATAGAGAATGCCGTTGTGGGGGCTGATTGGACGCTCACGCGCGACAATATTGTTACGGGCGTGCCCGAAAACGACTGGACGCTGCTGCTCGGTTGCGGACAGTGTGTCGATGTAGTGCCCATAGGCGAAACTGAGTTTGCCGTGCGGCCCTACGGATTCAACGACAAATTCCGTGGTGCGCTCGGCGAAGTGGAATATCTCGGGCAGCCGTTTACCGAATGGGCCGCTGCGCGCGGCATCGACTTCACGGCGATAGAAGGCTGCGACGACTTGCAGTCGGCACGTCTGTTCCCGGTGGTTGACAACACGCGTGACATGGGTGTTGTGCTGCGATGGATGACAGGAGAACCGCAACTGGCAGACGGAAAGGCTATTTGGGAGAATGCACGGTGCATGAGTGCCGACGAAATAAGTGCCGAAGCCAACCTGAGACGATTGGTGAATCAACGCGGAAAACTGCGCGCAAAGAATTGGCCGGTGCTTGCCCGCAACTGGCGGCACAGCGTGTTCTATCAGACCGACCTTGAAGCTGCGGCACAAGAATATGCAAAATGGAACATTGAAATGCCGCAGCCGTTGCCTGCCGACGCACCGCTGCTCATACGCACACGCGATGCCATGTTTCGTGCCGAGGCCGAACGCCTGTCGGGCAACGACCCGCAGAAACACGAGGCCGAAGCCTTTGCGCTGCTGCGCGAGGGACTCACGCGCGATGCGCAGGGCGAAAGGCAAGCCCCGAAACTGTCGGTATATGCCGACCAGATAGTGTGGGGACGTTCGCCGGTGCGCATCGACATAGCCGGAGGATGGACCGACACGCCGCCGTTCTGCCTCATGGAGGGCGGCAACGTGGTGAACCTCGCAGTTGAACTCAACGGCCAGCCGCCGTTGCAAACCTATGTGAAACCGTGTGCCGAGCCGCACATAGTGCTGCGGAGCATCGATTTGGGGGCATCGGAAACGATAGAAACATTCGACCAGCTTGCCACATACAACGTGGTGGGGTCGCCGTTTTCCATACCCAAGGCGGCACTGTGTCTTGCCGGATTCATACCGCAATTCTGCAAGGAGAGCCACGCATCGTTGCAATCTCAGCTCGAAGCCTTCGGATGCGGCATCGAAGTGACCCTGCTTTCGGCCATTCCGGCCGGTTCAGGACTTGGCACAAGCAGTCTGCTCGCATCGACAGTGCTCGGCGCACTGAGCGATTTCTGCGGTTTGGGATGGGACAAGGCGCAGATAGGCCACCGCACACTTGTGCTCGAACAACTGCTCACCACGGGCGGAGGGTGGCAAGACCAGTTCGGCGGTTTGCTGCCGGGCGTGAAACTTTTGCAAACCGAAAAGGGCTTTGCACAAAGTCCCGAGGTGCGTTACTTGCCTTCCGACCTCTTCACACAACCCGAATGCCGCGCCTGCCACTTGCTTTATTATACGGGCATAACACGCACGGCCAAGACAATACTGGCCGAGATTGTGCGCAAGATGTTCCTCAACGAAAACAGTGAGCTGGCACTCTTGCGCGAGATGAAGGGCCACGCCATGAGCATGTTCGATGCCATACAGCGTGTCGATTTCGACCGCATGGGTCGCCTTGTGCGCAAGACATGGCAGCAGAACCAGCTTCTCGACAGCGGCACCAACCCGGCGGCGGTGCAGCAACTCACCTCGCTCATCGACGACCTGTGCCTCGGCTACAAGTTGCCCGGGGCCGGCGGCGGAGGCTATCTGTATATGGTGGCCAAGGACGTGGAGGCTGCCGCACGCATACGCAAGCTGCTTTCCGACAACCGACCCAACGCCAAGGCACGCTTTGTGGAGATGAGTTTGTGCACAAAGGGATTTCAGGTGAGCCGCAGCTGACAAGGCATCAGTAGCCGTGAATATAAAATAGCCGGAGAATGATACTTACCTACGTTGCAATATTGTTGCGCATTCTATCGAATCCGCTTTCAAATGTCTTTCAGAAACGCCTCACCGGCAACGGGCACAACCCACTGGTGGTGAATTTCATGTCCTACCTATTGCTCAGCATTGTGTGCATAGCGTTGGCATGGAATGTGGAGTGGGGCGCGCTCGCGTGGCAGTTTTGGATGTATGCTGCCCTCGGCGGCGTGTTTGGAGCCGTGGGCAACGGTTTTCTTGTCATGGCCTTGCGCGGCGGCGACCTTTCGGTGCTCGGGCCGATAAACTCCTACAAGTCGGTCGTGGGCATGGCGGTAGGTGCAATAATGCTTGGCGAGTTGCCCTCGCTTATGGGTCTTGCCGGCGTGGCAGTGATAATTGCGGGCAGCTATTTCGTGTTCGACACCACCGACGAAGGCTTCACTTGGGGGCTGCTGCGCAACCGCGAGATACGTTACCGCATCTTGGCCATGGTGCTTACGGCCATTGAGGCGGTGATTATAAAGAAGGTGATTCTTTATTCCGACACCACGATATCGTTTATAGCATGGTGCTGGGCAGGCGCGTTGTTCTCGTTTTTGCAGATTGCGGCATCGCGCGTAGGTTTTATAAGTGATGTAAAGCAAACCACGGCAAAGGAATGGATGGCGTTTGTTGCGCTGATAGTCTGCATCGGAACAATGCAATACACAACCAACTACACGTTCCGCCACATCAACGTGGGCTATGGCTTGGCACTCTTCCAGTTGTCAACGATAGTGAGCATAGTGCTTGGTTATAGGCTTTTCAACGAGCACGGCATAGCCAAGAAACTGCTTGGGTCTGTGATAATGATTGCCGGTTCGGTGCTTATAATATTCGGATAGAACGTGTGCGTTTGCCCTTTGCGAAGGCAAACGTAAACAAAAAATATTTGTGTCCGGTAAAAACTTAGTAACTGGAAAGTCCCGTAGGGACGACAGATTATAGC
>CAVKCP010000070.1:0-14050 GCA_963654815.1 Lachnospiraceae bacterium
GCGTTGAGCGTTCCGCCGCCTTGAAGGGTTGTGGGGCATGCCAGCGACAGAGCCGTCTGGTTGGACGTGATTTTGTTTTCGCCCGTTATGTTAATTACAAGGCCGTTGTCAGCATAGTTTGTTATCGCTTCGGTGTTGCCTTGCAGTGCTATTGTGGCGTTGTCGAGGGTGAGAACATTGGTGCTGGGATCGTATGTCACTCCATTCACACCCGTAAACGTACTTATTCGGGAGTAGTTGTCTGACGTAATGTCTACTCCGGCAATCTTCAAGCCGTAGGTTTCCGTCGCCTTGGCTTGGACTACACTCACAATCATGAGCACGAGTAGCAACATGGCTCCTCCACATGCTCTGACGAGATTGGTAAATTTATGCTTCATAACTGATAGAATTTTTCATTCCCGTTGGGTAATCTGTTCCGCCGGGGAAATGATTGATATAATGTTTTGTTTGATATTATCGGTGTCCAGTAAAATTTTGGTTTAACAACGTAAGATGTTATTTCAGGATAGTGGCTTGCCCCTATCTACCCATGCATATCGCCGCATTGCCCCAGTAAGGGACGTATATTTCAACTTCATAATGAATTATGCGCCCTTACATGGGCAACATTTTGGAGGGGTATATACACAGGGGCTAACCCCTGCGCTTTAACCTGTCGTCCCTACAGGACTTTTAGCTTGTGAAGTCTGTGGACTTGTTGCTTGTAATGTCTTTGCCGGATGCCAATGACTTGATATGTACTTACGGATTATTTCGATTGCCACCGCTTAGTCTTGAGGGCGGTATTTCGCTGCAAATCTATTCTAAACACAATGCATAAGAGCTTTCTGCATTTCCATGGAATGAGCCAATGGCATTTTTGATTAAAGCTTATAACTCCCTTGCAAAGTTACACAATATTATAATAACAACGCCCGATAACCGCAATAATAATTGCATTTGTAATTTATCCATGCATGACAGTCATCCAAAGGGGTGCCTATAAAAGAAAAATCAGAAACATGGATTTCATGTTTCTGATTTCGTGTGCCAAGCCCTTTCATGGCTATGTGGGTGTCGCTAATTCATGCCCCGTGTTGTGATTGTTCACTTTTTAGGAGCGTGCACATTCTGTTTTTATTTGTTGGAGCGTATAACGCTCTCCAACTTTTCTGTTTCGTTGGGGTGTAACTTATATGTATGACAAGATTTTGTCTTGATTGTCACTGTGTTATATAGCTTACTCTTGCTTTCAACGTGGGCTATGTCAGTTAAATCAACTTTTATCCTTTTAAAACTGTTTTTCTTTTTAAAACGGATGACCCCGTCCTTTACAAGAATGTTCTTGGGGTAAAAGAATATAAAGAACAGTATGATGCAGACAACCAGAGTCGTGCCAACGAAACCCAACGTATCTTCCACGTCAAGACAAGTAAACACTATTAAAACTCCAATTATATAGGCAACAATCGCTTTCAGCGATTGTATGGCTATGTACCGTTTGTCAATTTTGAATATCATATTAGTTAGCCCTCCAATAAAGTAAACTGTTAATAGCAATGTTGTTGGCGACTTTCATTGTCTCTTTGGTGTCGTTGGCTACATTGGATTTCACAATAAGTTCATTCACTTTTGTTCCGTATTCAACCTCTTGGCCTTCATCTACGCATAAATCATTATAAATGATTTTTTCGCAAATGTTGCGCAATTGAAGTGTTTTAGTGTCATCGAAATTGAAATTGTTGTAAGTTCCATTGAAAATAATGGAAAGAACAGTTTCTTCGCTTATGTCTTCAACTTGTGCGAGTGGCTTGATTATAGAATCAAGATACCTAAAAATAAGAGTTTTGTTTATTGTAAACTTGGTTGAAATGCCAATTCTTTTTGATGCTGCGAGAACTTCATTATAATACACAGCATAATTTATGCTGCCATTGGCATTTACAAATGATTTTCCAGTTGAACGAACTTCATCCAAGATGGTATTATGATAATAGCCAATTGAGTCAACAAAGTTTGAATTGACTTTAGTAAATACCACAGCTTTTTGCACAGATGATACGTTTCTGTCTATCTGAGCAAATGGAGATTTCTTTATTTTTTTTGTGCAATAATTTAAGTAATCTTCATATAGCCCTGAAGCAACTATTGAGCACACTAACGAGCCGGGACCCAGTCCGCTTGTTATTCCACCAACGCAGGCATCTGCAATTCCACACAGTAGTCTTTTCCCCCATTTGTTCAATTTGGCACCTCGAGTTGAAGGCAGTATTGAATACTCATTGTGGAGGCTGTCAATTGAATTGTAAAGTTTGGCCAGTTCTATGTCTGGTTGTTCTTTCACAGACTTGACAACGATGTCTTCCGTTCTATTGCAACTTGTCAACGCAAAAGAGGTCAACGTAATTACAATAGAGAAAAATAAAATAATTTTCTTCATCGTATTGCTTGTTTTGTTGTTTCCTACTCATTTCGCTTTTCGGAATCCGCGCCTTTATGCAGTCTGGTCTGGGTGATTATTGTCGACTTTAATCTTTCCTGATTGAATACTACGCTTCAATTTCTCCCTCCGCATACCATCCATCTCCTTTTATTAGGATTGTGTAATTTCCAGGAGACAAAATTGTAAAATTGGAATTCAATATAGAAGAGTATCCTTCAAGAGTGCCGTTCGCATTATAAACAAACACTTCAGCTTCTAACGATTCATTTCCGACGACCTCTATCTTGTGCGTGTTGGAGTCATAAACGACCTCTACTGGTATGCGCATAGGTGCACGATTTACATCCCTTGTATGCCCTGGAACAATTTTATGGTGAAACTCCATAAATACTCCACGTTGTTCGGCAAATGCAGTGTGAGCCATAGCCAATAGCATACCCGCCAAAATAATAGCCTTTTTCATTCTCATTCCCTTATTGTTCTTTGATTATTGGCAAATTTACTGCAAATAAAGTTTTCAACAAAGAGTAAAAATTTTACATCTAAAAAAAAGTTTCATTGAAATACAACGTTTTACAAATGGTGAGGGTAATAAAAGTTTTACATATTTCTCAAAAGTTTTACCGTAGTTTTTGAAAAAAGCGTTTGCAACTATTGTTGCTTGTAAAGCACAGTGCAATCATCCATAAAATTACTCATTGGCGTTTTGTAAATAGTCACTCGTAAATGTTTCATCTTGGAATACACATTTTGCCATAACGTATGGTATGCTTGTTGTATAAAACGCAATTCTATAAGTATAGTACAAATTTTATCTGTTCGGATTGAACCTTTGCCTACTTTTCATAATAGCTCATAAGCCTACGTATATAAAGACCGATATTTGTCTCATGCTCGTTAATGCCAAGTTTCATGCGGATTTCATGGCTTATGATGTAGTGGCGCTTTATTTGTATATATTCTCCAACCTCCTTGCCTCGTAAACCAATTGCATATAAACATAGATAATTGATTTCATCGGTGGATAGCCCATGTTGTTCGAGATATTCCATAAATTTGGGATGTGATGCAACAAATGCAATACGTGTAGAGTCCATAAATTTCTTTTTGTCATTATGAATAACCTCAATCCATTTGTTATATGGCTCTGCATAGCTCTCATTGTTGGTTATCTCTTTTGCCAACAGACCGTTTAGCAGATTAAGCCTGTTCTTTATGACGTTTTGGATAGGCTTTGACAACTCTGTTTGTACCCCTTGTAATTTCTTTAAATTATCACGCTCGCCTTCCAACTGGACAATTTCCAATTTTAGATTTGCTGTCTCAAGTTCATGTTGCCGTTGTTCTGCTTCAAGCCGCAGTTTGTCTTTTTCCAAATTCTCGGCTTCCAGTATTTTCTTGTTTCGTTCAAGTTCCGCCTTTTCTTTTTCTTTACGCAGGTTTTCTTGCTCAAGTCTCAGATTGTCATTCTCTTTGTCAGTCAGAATGCGCTTGGTCTTGCTGAGGCTTCCACGGTAATATAGCCAACCTGCAAGTATAATCAATCCAAATATGCCATACAAAGCTCCACCAATGATTCTGTCTCTGTCTTGAATTTCCATAAGACTTTTCATTTCAAGCTGATGCTTCTTGTCAGAAAATAATAGGCCTTGTGAAAGCAACTCGTTTTGATAACGTTCCAGCATGACAGAGTAGTCCTTGTACAAATTTAAGGCAAGTTCATATTTGCCTTGTCTCTCCAGAATTTCGATTTTCACCGAAGTATATTTGAGCGAATCTATTGTGAAAGTATCCGGACTGATTTTCGTAAGAATATTTAGAGCCTTGTCGTAATCTCCAATTTTAGAATAGCCCAAAGCAAAATTTATAGTCTCGTCTTTTGTGAGATCAATGTCGTTATATTCAGTTAAAAAAGCTTTGATTTCATTTGGTGAGCAAAATTCTATTGTATATGACAGTAAGGAAGCGAAAAGATATGCTTCTCCGTTAGGATTTTTTTGTACCAAAGGCATACAGATAGACAGGATACTGTCTGCAGCTGATTGATTATTCATAACAACATAGCCATCAATTGCTTTCGTATAACTTTTGATTTCAAGAATATCTCTGCCGATAGCCTTGTATAATTTTGCTGCATCCAAATTGTCATTGACAAATTTACTGGTCTTGTACTGTTTGAGATACAAGGCACCTCGTGCTACCAAGCTGTGAGCCAGCACTAGCGAATCAGTTATCATTTGTCGCAAATCGCAGGCATTCATAAAAGAATTCATGGCAGAATCATCGTCGCCTTGATTCTGGTAAATCCGGCCTTGATAATAATATGTCCGAAGCTGTTCATCGGGAGAGCCATGTTTGATATAATAATCAATAGCCGGTTGTAGGACATCGAAAGTTGTTGTGTCAATATAGTTTTTGTCCAATGCCATGGATTTGAGCAGTGCATACCGGGCTTTCTCTACTTTTCCATTTATATTGGACGCAGATATTCTTTCCAATATAGCAAGAGCTGAATCCGGCTTGGCATCCATTAAACTCTCTGCTATATTTAGCTTATCCCAAGTTGTGCCATGTCTGTAGCAACTACTCGTTGTCAGCGCAATCGCAGCCAACAGAATAACGGTTAAAATATGTCCTGCTCGTTTGCTCATAATTATTCATATGTATATTCGAACTACAAATATAATAGACAACACAGTCGTTTTTTTACCAGTTGGTGGAATTAAATTAATTTTATAAATATGAGTAAAAGGTAGTGTAAACAACTAAATTTGGCAATATATCAGTAGCACATTCTTGAAGTTATAACTTTTGCATGCGCTAAATAAATTCTGCAATGAGGTTGGCTTTCTCTGAGGATGCCGCTATAAATGGTATGTGTCTTTCAGCATGGTCAGGATGTTACCTGTTGCCGACAACTTTCTGTTTAAGTCATTAGTAAATCTTACATAATGTATGCATCGCTTCGTTATACCTAGAAAATGTTTTTTTTGAAAACGATACACGCAATCAGTCATTGTCGTTTACTGGTTTCTGTTGTAAGCGAAACGGGGAGCGCGACAAACCGTGCCGCGCTCCCCGTTATTGCATTTGCAGGATTATTCCTGCTCCAGTTTAAGAGTCTTGGTAGGCTGGTCGCACACGTCGCTCGGACCCCAATACTGTATCGGGCCGGGATAAACGTAGCAAGTCTCCTTTGCCCATTTGTCGCGGTTGGCAGCGAATGTCTTGAACGGTTTGCCGTCGAGCTCAACGAGAGCCTTGCGTATCACGGGCTTCATCTCGCCGTTGCGGCGTTCCATGTTCATCATCATGGTGATAGGCACACCGCCTGCTTTCCATTCGTCGGTTCCGGCAGTGGTGTTCTTCACGATTGCCATGTAGCCGGTCTTGCCGTTGGCGATGAGTTGTGCAGCGCTTGTTCCGAGTGCATAGCAGTAGTCAGCGTCGAAGTTTGAGGGAGCTGCGCAACGTCCTTCGTAGCCGAAGAAGTGGTGCTGTGCGGCGAACTTGCCGTCATACTTGCCCTCTTTCTTCCACTGTGCGAGCTTGTCGCCCACCATTTCAGAGATGAGCTTCTCGGTCTCGATGAGCGAAACCTGTACGTTTCCGTGCGGGTCGCGGTCGAGCGACAGCTGGCGGGCAACGCCTTCGGGCAGAGTCTCGAAAGTAGCCTTGTTGGTTTCGCTCAGGTGAGCGAGGATGTATTCGCGCTGTGCGTTCTTGTCAAGATCTTTGTAGTCGGCTCCGTGCTCGGCGAGCAAGTCGTTGAGCTCCTGGATGAGTCGGCCAATGGCGGGTACAAACTCGATGAGACCTTCGGGGATGAGCACCACGCCGAAGTTGTTGCCCTGGCTTGCGCGGTAGGCTACGGTGGTGGCAATCTGCTCAACGATGTCGTTCAGAGTAAGGTCTTTTGCCTCGATTTCCTCAGAGATGAGGCAGATGTTGGGCTGTGTCTGGAGAGCACACTCAAGGGCTATGTGCGATGCCGAACGGCCCATGAGCTTGATGAAGTGCCAGTATTTGCGTGCCGAGTTGCAGTCGCGCTCGATGTTGCCGATAACCTCGCTGTAGGTCTTGCAAGCGGTGTCGAAGCCGAACGAAGTCTCGATTTGGTCGTTCTTCAGGTCGCCGTCGATGGTCTTGGGGCAGCCAATCACCTGCACTCCGTAGTTCTTGGCAGCGTAGTATTCGGCCAGAACGCATGCGTTGGTGTTGGAGTCGTCGCCGCCGATGATTACGAGAGCCTTGATGTCGAGCTCGCGCAGAATCTCGATACCCTTTTCAAACTGCTCTTCCTGTTCGAGTTTGGTGCGGCCACTGCCGATGAGGTCGAAACCGCCGGTGTTGCGGTAGTCCTTGAGCAGCTCCTCGGTGATTTCGATGTACTTGTGGTCAACGAGTCCGCCGGGGCCCATGAGGAAACCGTAGAGGCGGTTTTCGGGGTTGAGCTTCTTCACTTCGTCAAACAGTCCCGAGATAACGTTGTGTCCGCCGGGAGCCTGGCCGCCGCTGAGGATTACACCCACGTTGATGGCCTTTTGTGTGGCCTGCTCTGCGGGAACAAACTCCACGAGGGGCATTCCGTATGTGTTGGGGAAGAGCTTTTTGATTTCTTCCTGATTGTCAACGCTCTGTGTGGGAGCGCCTTCCTTTACCTTTACTGCACCCTGAAGTGCTTTCGGCAATTTCGGCTGATAGGCAGATCTCTCTTTCTGCAATGCGCTAAATTCCATATTGATTTTTAAATGTTAAAAAATTATGTTTTTAAATGCTTGTGTCTGTATTCATTTGGCCATCAGGCGAAGCCTCGGTAACGCCCCAATAGGCCATGTGTTTCGTCGTGCGGCAGGCGGTGCGCGTGTGTCGGGCAAATGTGGTGCGCATGTGCTGCATACGGTGCGCGTGTGTGCTGCGTGTGCCTTAATGTCGCAACGGCCTCAAATCAACTGCAAAAATACTCTTTTTTTGCGACACTATAAAAGATTTGTTGCCAAAACATCAAAGGCAAAACATTTTTTTGATAATCCTTTGGCCGTATGTTTTTTTTTAATATCTTTGTCAAGACAAATTATTGTTGGTTTGCATGCAATGGCAATGCAAACACTGACTAATCAATTTATTAAGTTAATTCATTATGGCAAACAAGCGAAACTTGAAGAGGCAGATAAACTGCGTGTGCGGAGATTTGTTCGCAGAATGCGTGGCTTCGTCAATCTACAATGCGAAGGAAAGCAGCGACGACGTGAAGAGCCTGCTGGCCTCGATACTTATAATCCACAACAACTACATCAGCCGTGTGTCGCACCCCGAACCCGGAATGACTGCCGCCGCCTATTACCGCGACTTGCGGAAATGCTTCAACAACGAGGTGTCGGAGATTGGCGACCAGATTATTAATTTAGGTTGATGCCGATGGGAATGGTAAAACGGCTGAGCCGATTTGTTCTTTACGGCATGATGGGGTGGAAAACCGAAGTGACTGAGCCTCACCCCGACAAATACGTCATCTGTCTTGCACCCCACACAAGCAACTGGGATTTCATCTTGGGGCTTTTGTATTCGCGTGCCGAGGGCATGAAAATCAATTTCCTGATGAAAAAGGAGTGGTTTTTCTGGCCTTTGGGTGTGATCTTCAAACGATGGGGTGGAATACCCGTAAACCGTGGGCGACACACAAGCATGACCGACTGGCTTGCCAGCGTGGCACAGGAGAGCAAGTCGTTCAAGCTGTGCATAACGCCCGAAGGAACACGGTCGCTCAATGCCGACTGGAAAAAAGGATTTTATTTCATATCGCAAAAGGCAGGCATACCGATACTGCTTTACGGAGTTGACTATGCGCAGCGCAAGATAGTATGCACGAAGACATTTGTGCCTACGGGCGACCTTGAAGGCGACATGAAACAGATAAAACTGTATTTCAAGGATTTCAAAGGAAAAAATCCTGAACTTTTCACGATAGGAGAAATTTAATGGTCAAGCAACGTCTGCTTTTGCTCTTTCTTGCTGCGTTTCTCGCCGTTTCGCCGAGGTGTATGGCACAGAGCGGAAAAGACAACCCCAAACTGGCTGCACTGCTCAACGAGTATGTGGCGAAGTATGCGTCGAAAAGGGAAAAGACACAGAACGTGCACCGGGTGCTTTCATATAAGGTTGACAACCGGGCGCAACGCCTGGAACTTACCCTCGACAATGCCTTCGCAAAGCACGACTTCACGTCTGACGATGTGAACTACTATTATCGCAAACTCGCGAAGTCGTTGCCAAAGCCATACAACCGCTACGCACTGACGATAAAGACTGCCGGACTGCCCATAGAACAGATCGCAACAGATGGGCTGACTGACAATGATGCCTTCACGCGCTTCTGGGGCGCGATTGACTACAAGGGCGAGCCTTGGGTGGAGAATGAGTCGCGGCCCTACGGCATAAGCCACGGTCTTGCCAACAGGCACATCACGCTTTGGGCAAGCCACGGCAATTATTACGATGCCAAGAAGTCGAGGTGGAAATGGCAGCGTCCGGCTCTCTTCTGCACCAACGAAGACCTTTTCACGCAGACAATTGTTGTGCCCTATCTCATACCCATGCTCGAACGGGCAGGGGCAGTGGTCTACACACCGCGCGAACGCGACTGGCAGACCAATGAGGTGATTGTAGACAACGACGATGCTGCAAGCGGACTGACGTATGTGGAGGACAACGGGAAAAAAGACTGGACGGCTGCACCCGAGAAAGGGTTCGGACGGTCGGGGAGCGTGCTGCGCGACGGCGACAACCCGTTCAAGCGCGGCACGGCACGCATGGCCGAAACGGTGAAGAAGCGCGAGTCGTGGATTTCATACCAACCCACCATACCCGAGGGCGGACGTTATGCGGTTTATGTGAGCTACCAGACATTGCCAAACAGCATTCCAAATGCCGAATATATAGTTATACACCGTGGCCAGCGCACCGTGTTTCACGTCAACCAGCAAATGGGCGGTTCGACATGGGTGTATCTCGGAACGTTTGATTTTGCACATGGATGCGATGCCGAAAACCGCGTGGTGGTTACAAACCTCTCGCAGGCAAAGGGCGTGGTGACAACCGATGCAGTGCGCTTCGGTGGCGGAATGGGCACCGTGGAGCGCGGAGGCAGCGTGAGCTCTTATCCGCGTTGTCTTGAGGCGGCACGCTACAATGTGCAGTGGTCGGGCGCACCATATAGCGTTTACAGCAGTAAGAGCGGGGCCGACGACTATGCCGACGACATAAACTCGCGATCGCTGATGTCCAACTGGCTCGCGGGCGGGTCGGTGTATGTGCCTACAATTGAAGGCAAGAAAGTGCCCATTGAGTTGAGCCTCGCGGTGCACAGCGATGCCGGATATTCGCTCGCGGCCGACTCGATAATTGGTTCGCTATCAATCTGCACCACCAATTTCAATGACGGGCGGCTGAACAGCGGCATAAGCCGACTTGTGTCGCGCGATTTTGCCGACTCGTTGCTCGTGGGCTTGCAGCGCGACTTGAAATACAAATACCGAAAATGGACTCGGCGGTATCTCTATGACCGCAATTATTCGGAAACACGCAAGCCCGAAGTGCCTTCGTCGATAATAGAAACGATGTCGCACCAGAATTTTGCCGACATGTTGCGAGGCCATGACCCCAACTTCAAGTTCACCATGGCGCGTTCGCTCTACAAGACAATACTGCGTTTTGTTAACGGCGGCCATGGCCGAGCAAGCATCGTGGCTCCGCTGGCTCCAACCAATTTCATGATGACACTCGCCGACAACGGCAATCTGTACTTGTCGTGGACTCCAGTTGACGACCCGCAGGAACCTACTGCCTGTGCCACGGCATATAATGTGTACGTGGCCAAGGATGGCGAGGATTTCGGCAACGGCGAACTGGTTGACAATGCTAACTATGCTTTTGTGCCTGAACGCGGCGTGGTATATCGGTTCAGGGTTACGGCTGTAAACCGTGGCGGTGAAAGCTTCCCCACCGAGACTCTTGCCGCATGTGTGGCATCGAGCAGCGCACGCAAGATACTTGCCGTGAATGCTTTCACGCGCCTGTCGTCGCCTGCGGTGGTTAACGACGGCGTGAGTCAGGGATTCGACATTGATGCCGACCCCGGCGTGTCGTATGGTCTCACGGCCGGATGGCTGGGCCGTCAGCAGTGTTTCGACAAGGCCACAGCTGGAACGGAAGGCCCTGGCGGACTGGGATATAGCGACGAGAGCCTTGCCGGCAAGTTTGTAATGGGCAACAATTTCGATGGCATCGTGGAGCATGTGCAGGCCATAGCGCGTGCAGGCAACTATAACGTGTTGAGCTGCTCGGCAGGGGCAGTGGAGTGCGGCAGTGTGAAACTGACCGATTTCGACTGCACCGACGTGGCTTTCGGACTTCAGAAAGACGACGGCCACTCACTGGTGTATTACAAAACATTCACTCCCGGGTTGCGCGATGCACTGAAAAATTACGCCCGACGTGGTGGGCGGCTTGTGGTGAGCGGTGCTTACGTGGGCAGCGACATGGGCAGCGATGCCGAGAAAAACTATCTGGCTTCGCTGCTAAAATGCGGGGCCGACGGCAGCAACAATACCGTGACCGACGACATGATAGACGGTCTTGGGCAGAATTTCAGTATCATGCGCGCTCTTAACAAAAAGCATTTCGCGGCCACGTCGGTTGATGTAATCAGCCCGTTGCCGTCGGCTTTCTGCGCAATGAAATATGCCGACGGCACCAGCGCAGCGGTGGCTTACGACGGCAGCGACTACAAGTGCATAACAATGGGGTTCCCGTTTGAGTGCATCGCCGATGCTGCAATGCGCAGCCGCATAATGAAAGGAATGTTGAATTTTGTGTTGAAATGATTTGACACAAACAAAAATATAAAAAAGATGGAAACATATAAGATTCAGGCAAATGTGTCGGGCACACGAAGCATCGACGTGAATGATAAGCATTTGGAAACAATAGAGAAATATGCTTTGCTTAACAACCTCGTTGACAGCAACGGCATTGTTGACGAACAGGTGCTTGACAAACTGAAACTGAATGTGAGGTCGATGCTCGAAGCCGACACCAGCTCAGACAAATCGCTGCTCGATCTTTGCCTCGATGTGATTTACAACAACAACATGAAGGCATTCGGTTTTAACCAGCTTATGAAGCTCTATGCCGAATGGAGTGCTTCACGCACTGCTGCCCAAGACAGCGGCGAGGGCGAATGATGCATTGCTCAGGCCGTGCCGCTTAGTGGTGCAGCCGTTGAAAAAGTGAAGGCAATTGTCCGGGCATAATGTCGCGGACAATTGCCTTGTGCGTGGGTTTGGCATGGCGTAATACTGATATCGTTTGCAAACCACGCTCCTCTGGGGAAATAGATAAACTAACAAGAAACTTGAAAAAAGACAATAAACGACACTGAAATGGGAGATTTCAAACTCACCGACTGGTTGCCGACTACCAAGAAAGAGGTGGATTTGCGCGGTTGGGACTCGATTGATGTCATACTCTTCTCGGGCGATGCCTATATTGACCACCCTTCGTTTGGAGCAGCGGTTATAGGCCGCACGCTGGAGGCCGCAGGCTATCGGGTGGCGATAGTGCCGCAACCCGACTGGCACGGCGATTACCGCGATTTCAAGAAGCTCGGACGGCCTAACCTGTTCTTCGGAATAGCTCCGGGATGTATGGACTCGATGGTGAACAAATACACGGCAAGCAAGCGTTTGAGGTCGGAAGATGCTTATAGTCCTGACGGACGGCACGACTGCCGGCCTGAATATCCCACGATTGTCTATACGAAAATATTGAAGCAACTGTTTCCTGACGTGCCGGTGGTGCTCGGGGGCATCGAGGCTTCGATGCGCCGTCTCACCCATTACGACTATTGGCAGGACAGGCTGCGCAAGTGCATTCTGTGTGATTCGGGTGCCGACATGATTATATACGGAATGGGTGAGAAGCCTATCTTGGAGCTTTGTCGTCAGTTGGAAAGCGGACTCCCCATTGACAAACTGCAAGAAATTCCCCAAACAGTGTTTCTTTGCAAGGAGGAGGAAATACCCGGAGGCATAAAGGATGACGACATTGTGTTGCACAGCCATGAAGAATGTCTGCGCAACAAACGTGCGGAGGCCGATAATTTCAGACATATAGAAGAGGAGTCGAACAAGATTCATGCCCAGCGACTGTTGCAGGGCGTTGATGGAAAGTTTGCTGTCGTAAATCCGCCTTACCCGCCAATGACCACAGGCGAACTTGATGCTTCGTTTGACTTGCCTTACACAAGACTGCCGCACCCGAAATACAAAAACAAACGCATTCCGGCCTATGAGATGATTAAGTTCTCGGTAAACATCCATCGTGGATGTTTCGGAGGCTGTGCATTTTGCACCATCAGTGCACATCAGGGCAAATTCATCGTGTGCCGCAGTAAGGAGAGCATCCTAAATGAGGTGAAGAAGATAGTGGAAATGCCCGATTTCAAAGGCTATCTGTCTGACTTGGGCGGACCATCGGCCAACATGTATGGTATGGGCGGACGTAACAAACGGGCTTGCGAAAAGTGCAAACGCCCGTCGTGCATAAATCCGCAGGTGTGCCCCAACCTCAATACCGACCACTCGCAGTTGCTCGACATCTATCATTCGGTGGATGCGTTGCCGGGCATAAAGAAGAGTTTTATAGGAAGTGGTGTGCGCTATGACTTGCTGTTGCACAAAAGCAAGGACGAAAAGACCAACGAGGCTGCACGGCAATATACGCGCGAACTTATTTGCAAGCATGTGAGCGGCAGACTGAAGGTGGCTCCTGAACACACGAGCGACAATGTGCTGCGCCTTATGAGAAAACCACCGTTTGCGTTGTTTGAGGAGTTCAAATGCATCTTCGACAAGATAAACGCAGAGGAACATCTGCGCGAACAAATCATTCCTTATTTCATAAGCAGTCATCCTGGCTGCCGCGAAGAGGATATGGCCGAACTCGCCGTGAAGACAAAACGCATGGATTTTCATTTGGAACAGGTGCAGGACTTTACGCCGACTCCTATGACTGTAAGCACCGAGGCGTGGTATTCGGGATTCGACCCGTACACGCTCGAACCGGTGTTCAGTGCGAAAACACCGCGTGAGAAGCAAGCTCAACGCGAATTCTTCTTCTGGTACAAGCCCGAAGAGCGCCGTAACATTGAACAGGAATTGCGTAGGATTGGTAGGCTCGACCTATTGCCGCAGCTTTATTCAGGCAAATTCGACCGGCGTAGAAGCGATGACTATAAGGATGCAAAACATGCCAACAAGCCTCAGTATGAGGCTAAAAAAGGCAAGGCTGACAATCGCCGCAGCCGGGCAAATGATGATTATCGGGAAACAAAGTATTCCGGCAGAGCGCAGCAGGAGCCCAAACGGGGCAAAAATGACAATCAGCGTAGCCGAAACAGAAACGGTAAGCGTTTTTGAAATGTTACTATCTTTAACTGAAACTACATATAAAAAGTGTTTGAGAGAAGAATGAGGAAAGTTTACTGGTTATCAGTTACTTTCCTCATTTTGGCCCCAGTTCGGGATAATGCACTCCCTTTGAAAGACGTCATAGCGATGTCAAATA
>CAVKCP010000071.1:0-13806 GCA_963654815.1 Lachnospiraceae bacterium
TCTGTCGTCCCTACAGGACTTGATGGTTGCAAAGTTTTTACCGGACACCAATAATATATTAATGCAAAACGCGAAGGGCAGCCATTATGGCTGCCCTTCGCGTTTTGTCGTATTGCATGCAGATGCGGCTTCTGGCATTGTCATACCGACATGTACCGCATGTCTGTCACAGTTTCCACCAAGCCTTTCTCTTCGGGGCTTTGCTGTTGTCGAGCGATGTTCCCTGGCGTTCTTCGCGCAGCAGGTCGTGCAGCGAGAGTTGCTCGTGTATCATCCTGTAAATCGTGCCCCAGTCGGGAAGTCCGCCGAGGTTGCGGTCGTCGATGAACATATCGGCTTTCAGCTTCCGCGAGAAATGGTTGTTGTATTCCACCTTTTCTTCGGGATAATCTTTGTTTACAGCATAGAATTCAAGGCCGCGTGCCTTGCACCATTCCACAGCCTCGTTGAGCAGGTCGCCCTCACGCACGCTCCAGAGTATGAGGCGGTAGCCCTCCTTCGCCAGCATCTTCAAAGTGTCCGTGGCGAAGGGTATCTCCTGGCCTATCTCGGGGTATTTGTGCTCGACTATTGTTCCGTCGAAATCAACAGCTATTGTCATCATGTGCGTTTTCGTGATAAGACATCATTGCTTTATTGAGTCGTCGTGCTCGTTGGAGTAGCTGCTTGAGCGGTAGGTGCCATAGGTGCCGTAGCCGCCGTAAGTGCCGTAGCTGCCATAACTCTTGTTGCCGTAGTTGCCGTAGCGGCTGTAACGTCCGTATTTGCCGTAGCCGTAGTAATAGCCGTATTTCTTCTTCGACATGTCGATGCCGTTGATTACTATGCACATCTGCGGCAGCTTCTTGTCGGTGTTGAGCTGATTGATGAGCTGGAAACAGGCCTTCGGTGTGTAGTCGGCACGGCACATATAGACGGTGACATCGGCTATGCGTCCTATCTGCAAAGTATCTGTAACAAGACCCACAGGGGCGGTGTCGATGAGCACATAGTCGTATTCCTCTTTCAGAATGTTGAGCGTGGCCTCGAGTGCCGGGCGTGATATAAGCTCGGTGGGGTTGGGCGGAATAGGTCCGGCCATGAGCAGGTCGAGGTTCTTGTTTATGCCCGATTCGAGTATCTGCGAGCGCACGTCCTCCTTGGTCACTTCGCCTCGTGTGAGCAGAGGCGTGATGCCGTGGTGGTGGTCGTTTATTTCAAACAGTTCGGCAAGGCGCGGTTTGCGGATGTCAAGACCCACGAGCACCACCTTCTTGTCGAGCAGCGCGAAGCTCACGGCAAGGTTGGCTGCGGTGAATGTCTTGCCTTCTCCCGAATTGCTCGACGTGAACATTATCACCTTCTGGTCTTCCTTGAGCATGAACTGCAGGTTGACACGCATCGATCGGAACACCTCTTCCATGAGGTTGTTCTGGTTTTCGTGCACCACGATGTCGGCTTTGGTCTTTGCCGTTTCGCTTGCTATTGCCACATCTCCTATTATAGGCAGCGGGGTGAGCCTTGCCACATCGTCGTGTCCTTCAATCTTGTATCTGAAGAAATTTATGAGCAACAGGATAAGTGCGGGCAGCACTATGCCAACGGCGAGGGCCGATGCCATTATCATCGACGATTTGGGGCTGATCTTGCCGGCAAACTGCGGGTCGTCGAGCAGGCGTCCCTTGTCGGCTGTGGCGGCAAGCGATATGGAGTTTTCCTCGCGTTTCTGGAGCAGCATGAGATAGAGTCCCGACTTCACTTCCTGCTGACGTCCTATCTGCGTAAGTATTCTGTCCTGTTCAGGCGTAGACGACACCATACCCGAATATTTGTTGTATTGCTGCGCAATGTTGTCGCGCTGTATTTCCATGTTGCGGCGTGCCTGCGACATGGCGCGGCGAATGCTGCTGTGCAACTCGTCGAGCTGCGCGGTGAGCGGAGCCACTGTGGGGCTCGACTCGCTTGCACTGCGCAACAGGCGGTTGCGTTCCATCACAATCTCGTTGTGCTTGTTTATGAGCATCGTTGCGGTGGGGTCGGCCAAGCCTACGTTAGACGGAAGCGTCTGGTAGCGGTTGCCCGGTTCGCTTATGTAGTCGCTCAGACTGCGCAGAAGCTCCATTTGCGTGTTGGCTTCGGCGAGTTTCTGGTTGAATGCGTCCTGGTTGGCCACCGACTGTGCCGAGTTCATCTCGGTGCTCACGATGTTGTAGCGGCGTTTTGTCGACTCCAGTTGTCCTTCGGTCTGTCCGAGTTCGTTGTTAATCTTTGCAAGGCGGCTGTTAATGAACTTCTCTGTGCGCATTGCAATCTCGTTCTTGTCCTCGTTGGCCTGGCGGTTGTAGCACACCGAAAGCTGTCTGAGGTAGTCAACGGCACGTTGCGGAATCTCGTCATTCAGCACCAGTTCGGCAATGGTCGTTGTCTTCGAAGCCTGTGTTATGGCAAGTGAATAAACGTATTTCCATGCAGCCGACGTGGGCGACTGTATCGTTGCCATGAGCGTCATGCTCTCGGGCATGGGCACCGAAGAGTTGGCGTTGATGCTAATTATGCCCACGCTTGTGTTGATGGTTGCCGGCAGTTTGTCGAACGACTTGTTTATGGAGTATTCAACCGGAGCCTTGTCGCGGTCTTCGGGAACGAAAGTGTAGCTTCCGGTTACTACATATTTCTTGCCTTCGCGGTTGATAGTCAGCGATATGGGGCGTGACAACTTCTCAAGGTGCGCAGGGTCGATGTCTACGTTTACGGGCTGGTTGAGATACAACAGGTGGTCTTTCACCCTACCTTTCTGCATGTAGGTGACATACAGTTTCAGGTCGCGCACCGTCTGTTGTGCCAGCGATGCCGACTTGAGTATCTCCATTTCGTTGTCGATACCGTTTGAGTTGGAAATTGTTCCAAGCGTCGATGACGCGCGCAGCATGTTGCTGCTGCGGCCGTTGGAGTAGTTGTTCTCGTCCTTTATAAGAAGCCTTGCGTGGGCTTGGTATCTCGGCGTGGCGTATCTGAGGTAGATGGCGGCTGCACCGAGACATATTATAATGGACAGTACAAACCATTTCCAGTTCAGGATGAGTGTTGTGTAAATGGTCTTGAAATTGAGCGACGACGACTCCTCGCTCTCCTGTTGGACATTGTAAAGTCCAAGATTGTTGTTTTCTTCCATTTATTTAATTAGTGTGTTTAGGCGTGTTCTATAAATTCCACGCACAGTTAAATTGTATTTCAGACGGATTTCTCTTTGTGTCTTTTTGTTTTTATCCGGCATCTTTCCCTTTCTTTCTCAGTCGCATAGCCCGCTATGCTCCTTCAGAAAAGAAGTAAAATCTGCTCGGCTAAAATCCAAAAAAAAACCATCAAAGGCAATTTCTAGAACCCTCCTTTATTGTTTTTCTTCAAGCAGACGCAACAGATATTGTCCGTATGCGTTTTTCTTCATGGGCTGGGCATCCTCGCTCAGTTGCGCGGCGTCAATCCAACCCTTCTTGTAGGCAATCTCTTCAAGACACGCCACTTTGAGCCCTTGGCGCTTTTCTATCACTTCGATGAAGGTGCTTGCCTCTGAAAGGCTGTCGTGAGTGCCCGTGTCGAGCCATGCGAAACCGCGTTGCAGCGTCTGCACCTTCAGTTCGTTTCTTTTAAGATATTCCTGGTTTACGGTGGTGATTTCAAGTTCGCCGCGTGCACTCGGCTTTATGTTCTTGGCAATGTCCACCACGCTGTTGGGATAGAAATACAGTCCCACAACGGCATAGTTGCTCTTGGGGTGCTCCGGCTTCTCCTCTATGCTCAGACAACGGCCGTTTTCGTCGAACTCGGCCACGCCGTAACGCTCCGGGTCGTTCACATAGTAGCCGAACACGGTGGCATTGCCGTTCTTCTCAGCTTCGGCCACGCTGTCTCTCAGCATTGCGCTGAACCCAGCCCCATAGAATATGTTGTCGCCAAGCACGAGGCACGCGCAGTCGTCGCCTATGAAGTCGGCACCAATGATGAATGCCTGTGCCAGTCCGCCGGGGTAGGGCTGCTCGGCATACTCGAAATGCACGCCCAACTCATGGCCGTCGCCCAGCAGGCGGCGGAACATTGGCAAGTCGGTGGGGGTTGATATGATGAGAATGTCCTTGATGTCGGCCAACATGAGCACCGATATGGGGTAATATATCATGGGCTTGTCGAAAATCGGGATAAGCTGTTTGCTTATTCCCTTTGTGATGGGATAGAGCCTTGTGCCCGATCCGCCTGCCAAAACGATTCCTTTCATAAGTTTCCGAATGTTTTACTGGGGTTTGTGTATTTGGGGTAATTTGTTGAGTTCATGCTTTGTCCGCCTTCGTTGGCAGATGTCAGTTTTATCTTTATGCGCGGTAAGTGTTTTATTCGTGCAAAGTTATTAAAAAAGTTTTGAAAAACGCAAGTTTGCCACGCTAAAAAACGGCACGTTCTTATAAACCGCCGGTGACCATGTCTGCGGCGTGCAGGAGCTATTCTGCACCGTGCAGCAGCCGCGCTACGCATACGCTGCGTGTGGTGCACGCGCGTGCTCCGTATGCCGCACGGACGTGTCACAGACGCCATGCGGTGGCAATCATGTACCAATTTTTGTGCGAAAGAGACAGAATGACGGCGCGAAATTGGCGGGTTCGGGATTTTTTTTGTAATTTTGCGTAAATAATTTAATTCAAAAAAGAAAAATGAGTTTGCTATCTAAACTTTTCAATAAAAAAGGCAATGACGACAAGGTGGGCGGAATGGAAGACTACATGAACCTCATCCGTGTGTATTTTCAGGCTTCGCTTGCGGCCAACCTCGGTATAACAAACCTTGCAATGCTGCCCGACTTGCGCGTGTTCAAATCAACTCTGCATGTGCCCACACTCAACAACAAGCTCGGACTTGGCGAGAAAAAGCAGTGCAGCAAGATGCTGAAAGACATCTATGGCACGAAAGACGAGTTTTTTAAGGAAATCGACCTCAGCATAAAGAAAAACTGCCGCAAGATGCAGGATGTGCAGACCTACCTCGTGCAGTTCCAGGGTTTCACGCAAGACTTGATGATGCTGCTCGGCAATCTTATGAAGTTCAAGCTGCGCCTGCCTTCGTTCTTCAAGAGCGCGCTTTACACGATGACCCAGAAAACCGTGGCCGACATATTCAACAAGAATGATTACAGCGATGCAGGCGTGATAAAGACTGTGCTGCAGGTGCGTGGCTTCAACAAGCGGCTGGGCTTCTCGCAGCAGTGGGTGACAGATTTTGCCTACCAGGTGCTGATGCTTGCCAAGAAAGAACCGAAGCCCGCCGACGGCGACGAAAAAGGCAAATAAACAGGCTCGTACGGGCACACAGGCTGCCGCCACGGCGTTGCTGTGACACGGTGTGCATGTTATTGAAATATGTATGCAATAATTTGCGGTTGTCAAATATTTCTGTTAATTTTGTAACCAAATAAGGCATTATGGATGACGGCTCGAAATTGATTGACCGCTTCTCTACCCGTGTGAGGCAGCTTGTCTTGCAGTACAACGACTTGCAGGACGAGATTGCCGCATTGCGTGCCGACATTGAACAGCGCGATTCTGCCATAAGGCAGCTTGAAGCGAACGTGGCGCAGCTCAAAACCGACTATGAATGCCTTAAAACCGCGCGGATGCTAGAAATCACCGACGGTGACATGGAATCCGCACAGAAACGTCTGGCAAAGCTTATACGCGATGTTGACAAGTGCATCACGCTCGTGAGCGAAAAGTAAAACTTTGCGATGGCTGAAGAAAACAAAGAGAAACTACGCATAAGACTGCACGTCTACGACACCGACATTTCGGTGAACGTGCTGCCCGAGGACGAGCCGCTTTACCGCGATGCCGCCTCGCTCATCACCAGTACGGTGAACGCTTATGCGTCGAAATACAAAGGGCCTACCAACGAGAAGGAAATCCTCTACATGGCTCTAATTGAGATAGCGCTGCGCTACGAGATTGAAATGAAGCGCAACGACACTCAACCGTATCGTGATATTCTCGAAAAGTTGACTTCGGAAATCGAGGAAGTGGTGAAGTGACAAAGGAGAATATACATTAACAAACAATAAACAATGATAGGTATAATAATAACGGCCGTCGTGGCTCTCATATTGGGAGGATTGGGCGGCTATGCAGTTTTCCGCTATGTGATACGCGGAAAATATAATGAAATGATAGCGGCTGCCAACAAGGAGGCCGAAGTGCTGAAGGAGAAGAAACTTCTTGAGGTAAAGGAGAAATTCCTCAACAAGAAATCGGAGCTCGAAAAGGAAGTGCAAGTGCGCAACCAAAAGATACAACAAAACGAGAACCGCCTCAAACAGCGTGAGATTTCGCTCAACCAGCGTCAGGAAGAGCTCGGCCGCCGCAAGCAGGAAGTGGAGCAGAACCAGCAGCGTATTGACAACGAGAAAAAGCTGCTCAGCCTGAAACAGGAAGAACTTGAGAAGATGCAGAGTAAGGAACGCGAGAAGCTCGAAGAACTCTCGGGACTCAGTGCAGAGGAAGCCAAGAACCGTCTTGTGGAGAGCTTGAAAGACGAGGCACGTACCGATGCTGCAAGCTATGTGAATGAAATCATGGACGAGGCAAAGCTCAACGCCAACACCCAGGCCAAGAAAATCGTGATACAAACCATACAGCGTGTGGCTACCGAAACGGCAATCGAAAACTCGGTGAGCGTGTTCCACATCGACAACGACGAGGTTAAGGGCCGCATCATCGGTCGCGAGGGTCGCAACATACGCGCCCTTGAAGCTGCCACAGGCGTGGAAATCGTGGTTGACGACACTCCCGAGGCTATCGTTATATCGGCATTCGATCCTGTGCGCCGTGAAGTGTGCCGCCTCGCCCTGCATCAGCTCGTGGCCGACGGACGCATTCACCCGGCTCGCATCGAGGAAGTCGTGGCTAAGGTGAAGAAACAGCTCGACAATGAAATCGTTGAAACTGGAAAGCGCACCGCAATTGACCTCGGCATACATGGTCTGCATCCCGAACTCATACGCATCGTGGGAAAAATGAAATATCGCTCGTCTTACGGACAGAATCTTCTACAGCATGCACGCGAAACTGCCAACCTCTGTGCAGTGATGGCAGCCGAACTGGGACTGAACCCGAAGAAGGCAAAACGCGCTGGACTGCTTCACGACATAGGAAAAGTGCCCGACGAGGAGAGCGAATTGCCGCACGCACTCTACGGAGCAAAGATAGCCGAGAAATATAAGGAGAAGCCCGACATCGTGAACGCCATTGGTGCACACCACGACGAAATGGAAATGAACACGCTGCTTGCGCCCATTGTGCAGGTGTGCGATGCCATCTCGGGCGCACGTCCCGGTGCTCGCCGCGAAATAGTGGAGGCTTACATCAAGCGCCTCAACGACCTCGAGGCAATAGCAATGAGCTATCCCGGAGTGACCAAGACCTACGCCATACAGGCCGGACGCGAACTGCGCGTGATTGTAGGAGCCGACAAGATGGACGACAAGGACACCGAGAAACTCTCGGGCGAGATTGCCAACAAGATACAGACAGAGATGACTTATCCCGGACAGGTGAAGATTACGGTTATCCGCGAAACCCGTTCGGTGGCTTATGCCAAGTAGGCATTGCACCACACAATAACTGCCGCCCCCACGCTGCACCCTTACCGGGGAAAGCGTGGGGGCGGTTGTGTGTGCAGAAACAGGCGACCGTGGTTTGGCGGTAAACAACCTGTGAAACAATGGCGTACACCGCCGCAATTTGGAAGTTGTTAAATTGTAAGTAGGTGTCAAAGTGTAATAAACATCTGCTGACATATATATACTAATAATTTTGAATACCTACTTATACTTGGTTAAAATGTCATTATTTCTATGCCAACGTGCGCCTGTCTCGTTTTTTTTCGATAATTTTGCAAGCAATTAATTATTCAAAGGAAGAATTATGCGCCGGATGCGCTGCTTGTTGCACCTGCCGCGCGCGTTATATAAAATAAGGTAAAGATAGATGAAGAATTTTCTATTGGCTGCTTCGCTTATGGCCGCACCTGCAGTGGCATTTGCACAAAGCGGCACCAACTCTCCATACAGTCAGTACGGTCTGGGAGTGCTCAGCGATCAGACAAGTGGTTTCAACCGGGGCATGAACGGATTGGGTTACGGTTTCCGTGAGCACAATCAGGTGAATTTCCTCAACCCCGCATCTTATTCATCGATTGACTCGTTGTCTTTCATCTTCGACGCCGGCATCTCTGGACAGATAACAAACTTCAACGAGCATGGCACCAAGGTGAATGCCAACAATGCCAATTTCGAATATGTGGTTGCCGGATTTAAAGTGGCAAAACCGCTCGGCGTGAGTTTCGGTATACTGCCTTACACAAACGTGGGCTACTCATACTCGAGCACTACCATGATAGGTGAGGTTGCGTCTGACGGCAGCTACACAACATACACCAATACTTACAGCGGCAGCGGCGGTTTGCATCAGGTCTATCTCGGTTTGGGATGGAGCCCGTTCAAGAATTTCTCGGTGGGGGTGAACGGCGGCTACATTTGGGGAAGCTATACACGCTCGGTTGTGAACGCCTACGATGATGCAAGCATAAACACTCTGTCAAAATATTATTCGGCCACAGTAAACAGCTACAAGCTTGATTTCGGTTTGCAGTATTCTGCAAAAATGTCGAAATCCGACTGGCTTACGGTGGGTTTGACATATAGCCTCGGTCATAAGTTGGCTTCCGACCCCAAGTGCGAGGTGATTTCAACCAATTCGCAAACGGCCGTTGCCGACACCGCATCTTATTCTGTTCACAACGGACTTGAGATGCCTACAGTGTATGGCGCAGGTATAACTTGGGTGCACGCCAACCGATGGAAAGTGGGCGTGGACTATACTTTGCAGAAATGGGGTAGCACTTCGTTCCCGAAATACACCGACAACAACGGTAAGGTGAGCTACGACCTCACCAAGGGATTGTTCTCCGACCGCCACAAAGTTACTGCCGGTGGCGAATTCTGCCCCGATGAAACTGGCCGTAACTTCTTCAAACGCATACACTATCGGCTCGGCGCATCGTATGCTACGCCTTACCTGAAAATCAACGGACTTGACGGCCCGAAGGAATACAGCGTGAGTGCAGGTTTCGGTATACCTATAGTAAATGGCTACAACAACCGTTCGCTGCTCAATATATCGGCGCAATGGGTGCGACAGGACTCGAAGACATTCATAACCGAAAACTCTTTCCGCATAAACATCGGCGTGACATTCAACGAACGGTGGTTTGCCAAGTGGAAGATGGAGTAATGCATTGAAGAGAAACTTATTGCAGTTGGTCTTGGAAATAATAAAGCGTGCATTCCCGTTATTGGTTGGCTGCGTGTGCTTTTGCTCGTGTCAGGAGCAGAAAGAACACACAGCCCCGGCCATTCACGACCGCGATTCTGTGTCGATGATGACGAGCTACGGCGTAAACACTCTCATTTCCGACTCGGGAGTGATAAAATACCGCATCGTGGCCGAGCGTTGGGAGGTGAACACCGTGCGCGTGCCTTCGAGGTGGATATTTGAGAAAGGCGTGTTTTTCGAGCAGTTCGACGAAAAATTCCATGTGCAGTCGTATGTGCAGTGCGATACGGCTTATTTCTATGACCAGAAGAAACTGTGGGAGCTGCGCAGCCGCGTCAGCATACTCACAAAGGACGGTCTGCGCTTCACGAGCCAGCAACTGTTCTGGGACGAAAGCTCGCATGAGCTGTATTCCTTTGTCCCCTCGAAGCTCGTAACACCCGAACGCACTCTTGAAGGCACCTATTTCAGGAGCGACGAGCGCATGACAAAGTATTTTGTGTCAAACAGTCGCGGCTCGTTTGAGAAGGCCGACATCGCCGGAACGGGCGATACCATAGCGTCGGCACCCGATACAGTCAAGGCTGCTGTGCGCCAACAGGCATTGCCGCAGCGCAAGACCCAGCAGTGACAAAACTGCCGTGGCTTGCCATGCATATTGATTATAAAGAAAACTAATATATAAAGTGGACATCGACATACCTCTTTTGGTCGGAATCGCCGCAATGATGGCCTTGTCGGCATTCTTCTCGGGAATGGAAATTGCCTTCGTTTCAAGCAACAGGATGCTTGCGGAGATGGACAAGGGAAGAAACAAAATCATACAAAAGACAATTTCCGCGTTTTACAGTCATCCCAACGGCTTTGTGAGCACTATGCTCGTAGGCAACAACATCGTGCTTGTGGTTTACGGCATTCTCATAGCAAAACTGTTCGACAACACAATCTTCAGGGGAATGGATGTAGGCTTCACCGTGATAGCCGACACCATTCTTTCCACATTAATAATATTGTTCACGGGAGAATTTCTGCCCAAGACTCTGTTCAAGAACAATGCCAACCGCATGTTGTCGCTGTTCGCCTTGCCGGCCTATATGTTCTATATTGTTCTGTGGCCGATAAGTCGTTTTTCTACATTCCTGTCGAAATGCATGCTCAGGGTGGTGGGGATAAAAATGGAACAGGACACCAGCGACGACGGATTCTCAAAGGTTGACCTCGACTATCTCGTGCAGTCGAGCATTGACAATGCAACCGATGACGAGGAAATCAACGACGAGGTGAAGATTTTCCAAAACGCTCTCGACTTCTCGGAAACCAAGGTGCGCGATTGTATGGTGCCCCGCACGGAAATCAACGCGGTTGACATTAATGATTGTTCACTCGAAGAGTTGATGCAGAAATTCGTGGAAAGCGGAAACTCGAAAATCATTGTCTATGAGGATGACATCGACCATATCGTGGGCTATATACACAGTCTTGAGATGTTCAGAAACCGAGAAAAATGGCGCGACTGCATCTGCAAGATGCCGTTTGTACCCGAAACAATGACCGCACAAAAGCTCATGCAGATGTTTTTGCAGCAGAAAAAGAGCCTCGGAGTGGTGGTTGACGAGTTCGGCGGAACGAGCGGAATCGTGTCGCTTGAGGATATTGTCGAGGAAATACTGGGCGACATCGAGGACGAACACGACAGCTCAAAGTATGTAGCAAAGCAGACCGGCCCGAACGAGTATGTGCTGTCGGCACGCCTGGAAATTGACAAAGTTAATGATTTGTTCAACCTTGAACTGCCCGAAAGCGATGAGTATATGACTGTGGGCGGTTATATTTTGCATGAATATCAAAGCTTCCCCAAACTCAACGAGGTCGTGAAAATAGGGCAGTTCGAGTTCCGTATCATAAAGAGCACGATGACTAAAATCGAGCTTGTGAAGCTAAAAGTTAACAGGTAAAGACGTTTTTTCAAGCAAATATGCCCTAGTTTGGCAATTAATTAGTATTTTTGTACGCATTTTGTGCGGCATCGCAATATATGTAACGGTGCTGCATGATTGACGGACAACCTTTTTTATGGGTGGCCATAAACTCTAAACGATAAAAACAATAAACAAAAACAATAAAAAATAATGGCAGCATTAGGAAAAATCAGAAGCAAAGGAGTCTTCCTGATAGGCATTATCAGTTTGGGCCTTTTTGCGTTCATCGCCGAAGAACTGTTCCGCTCTTTCGAGACTACAAGCAACGACAGGCGGCAGCAAGTAGGCGAGGTGTTGGGAGAAAAAATCAATGTCACGGAATTCCAAAAGCTCGTTGACGAGTATTCAGATGTGATAAAGATGCAGCAAGGTCAGGACAATCTCAACGAAGACCAGCTCAATCAGGTTAAAGACATGGTGTGGAACACTTATGTTCAGACTAAGATTATCGCAAACGAGACGGCTAAATTGGGCCTTACAGTTACGGATGCCGAGATGCAGAATGTGCTCACCGAAGGCACAAACCCCATGTTGTTGCAGACTCCGTTTGTTAACCAGCAGACCGGACGGTTTGATGCCAACGTGCTGAAAAAGTTCCTTGCTGACTACAAAAACCAGCAGAACACCAACCCGCAGCTTGCAAAACAATATGAAACTTACTATAAATACTGGACATTCATAGAAAAGACGTTGCGCAACCAGCTTCTTGCCCAGAAATACCAGAGCCTGTTTGCACACTGTCTGCTTTCTAATAAGGTAGAGGCTAAAATGGCGTTCAACGACAGAAACGAGGAAAGCCAGATACAACTTGCAGCATTCCCGTATTCAAGCATAGACGACAACAAGGTATCAGTAACCGATGCCGACTTGAAAGCAAAATATGATGAACTCAAACCGCGCTTCAAGCAGTATGTGGAGACACGCGATGTGAAATACGTTGATGTGCAGGTTACTGCCTCGGCAAAAGACCGTGCGGCTCTCAACAAGGAGTTTGCCGGCTATGACACAGAGCTTGCTGCGGCATCAGATCCTACGGATGTGGTGCGCAAGAGCGCTTCGCTTGTAGCTTATCTCGGCGTGCCTGTCACCAAAGATGCTTTCACTTATGACGTGGCACAGCATCTTGACTCGATGGCGGTGGGCAGCACAAGCAAGGTTTTCGAGAACAAACAGGACAATTCTCTTTGCATAATCAAGCTCATGTCGAAGCAGCAGCTGCCCGACTCAATACAGTTCCGCCAGATACAGGTGCCTGGTACCGACACGAAGGACATTGCCGCACGCGCCGACTCTATAAGCAACGCACTGAAAACAGGTGCTGATTTTGAGGCTTTGGCAAAGACTTACGGACAGACCGGTGAGAAGGTTTGGATGACATCACGCCAATATCAGAGTGCACCGTCGCTCGACAAGGATACCAAAGGTTATATCAACGACCTCAATACTATGCCGGTGAACGAGATAAAGAACATTACGTTGACTCAGGGCAACCTCATTGTGCAGGTTGTTGACCGCAAGGCTATGGTGGAGAAATATGTCGCTGCAGTGGTGAAGAAAAACATCACGTTCTCTCAGGATACTTATTCTGCTGCCTTCAACAAGTTCAGCCAGTTCATCAGCTCTAACCCGACGGCAGAGGATTTGTTGAAAAATGCAAGCAAGAACGGTTATGCTGTTCAGGAGCGCAAAGACGTAACGACTGCCGAGCACTACTTGGCTGGAATTCGCAACACGCGTGAAGCATTGCGTTGGTTGTTCGATGCCAAGGCCGGACAGGTGTCTTCTATGTATGAATGTGGTGACAACGACCATATGATGATTGTTGTTCTCGACAAGATACACAAGAAAGGCTACCGTTCGCTTGACGATGCTTCTGTTAAAGAGTACGTAAAGAATGAAGTCATAAAGGACAAGAAAGCAGAGCAGCTTATGGCCAAAGCCAACGGTATCAAGTCGATTTCGGCTGCCAAAGGCAAGGGCGCTCAGGTGTCAGAAATCAACCAAATCACTTTCTCGTCGCCTGCGTTTGTTGCAGCAACTGGCGCAAGTGAGCCTGCATTGAGCGGTGCTGTGTCGGCAGTGGCAAAGGGTAAGTTCTCGCCGAAGCCTGTAAAGGGCAATGCCGGAGTATATCTTTTCCAGGTTGTTGGCAGAATTCAGCGTCCCGGAAAGTTTGATGCCAAGACCGAAGAGGCTTCTCTTCGTCAGAAGGCAATGCAGATGGCAGGTAATTTCATGAACGAACTTTACATCAAGGCCAACGTGGTTGACAACCGCTACCTCTTCTTCTAAGATACAAAGTAGACCGATTATTATATGAAGGGCGCGTCCATTGCTTAAATGGGCGCGCCTTTTGTTATGCCCGTAACACAATCGTCTGAAACAGGTATTGATGTTTTTTATTGGGAAAACAGATAGAAAAAACGGCGCACCAGCATAATCCTGTGTAAATAATGTGTGAAGTATGGAGAAAAGTTTGT
>CAVKCP010000072.1:0-13587 GCA_963654815.1 Lachnospiraceae bacterium
TCTATTCCTAACCAAGAAACACCTTGCCATCAAACCTCTTTTCTGACTAACAACAAGCAATTTCTGATTTGGGTGACGCATTGACGAAGTCAGGAAAGGGGCAACATCCTAAAAGAGCCGACAATGCAATGATGCATTGTCGGCTCTTTTGTTTTATATTGTAAAATTGAATTATCCAAGGACAATGGCCAAAGTTTGCCAAACTCCATAAACAAACATGTTGCGCGAATTCTCGCCAAGAATACTGTTCAACGCCCTACCCTTGCCTATTTGTTTCATCCTCAAATAGGTTTTTATATGCAACGGCAGATACAATACTGGCAAAAAAGAAAGTACGCTTAACTTATGTCCGCAAAAGGCCACATTGACAATAACCGCACAAAACGGAAGCACGAGAAACAGAATTTCGGACGGCCTGCGACCAATGCGCACAACCAAAGTATTTTTGCCTGAACGTCGGTCGTTGTCAATGTCACGATAATTATTCACCATCAACATTGTGTCGATCACCAAGCCGCAAGCCACCGAATTTGCCATAACCCCTACGGGAATGCCTGTGGTGAAGGGTTGCGGCGACATCAACCAATATGTTAGACACACCGGAACAATGCCGAAAAACACGAGGACAAGCAGGTCGCCGAGCCCAAGATAAGAGAACGACACGGTGTAGACGAAGCAGAACAACAGGCAGGCAAAGCCCACCAATATCATGTAAAATCCGCCATAAATCACCAAAGGCAGCCCCACCAAACAAGCCAAGACCGACACTATGGCGATTCCGCGACGCATTGCAGCAGCCGTAATCCACCCCTGTGCACACGCACGCTTTGGTCCGAGGCGCGTTTCGTCGTCGGTTCCCTTCATGTAGTCGAAATAGTCGTTCACGAAATTAGCATCAATTTGCATGACAAACGCAAACAGTAGACACAGACAAGCCGGAACGACCCGTGCCTGCAGACCGAAAAACGACACTGCGCAACCTATTCCTATCATAACGGGAATGACTGCACCAATGAGTGTTTTGGGTCTGGAAGCAAGCAACCAAGCCGTTGCCGAATTAACAGAAATCTTTTTGTCGTCCATAAACAATTGGTTGATTGTTCTTGCAAAATTAGCCATAATAGATTAATTTTGCAAATTATTGAAACAGCATTACTATGACAAGACGCACCGTAAGCCTCGATTTAATGGAGTTTGTCGAACAAAACATACTTCCGAAATACAACGCATTCGACAAGGCCCATCGCTTGAACCATGTAAGTCGGGTTATAAAAAACTCGCTGAGTCTTGCAGCGTCGGTAGGTGTTGACATTGACATGGCATACACAATAGCGGCCTACCACGACTTGGGACTGTCGGGACCACGCGCCGCACACCATATTCTAAGCGGAAAGATATTACTTGCCGACAAACGGCTGAAACGTTGGTTCAGCGACGAACAGATACGCATAATGAAAGAGGCTGTGGAAGACCACCGTGCATCGGCTTCGCATACGCCCCGCAACATATACGGAAAAATAATAGCCGAGGCCGACCGCGACCTTGACCCGAGGGAGGTTTTCACGCGCGCCATTGAATATGGACTTGAACACTACCCCGAAAAGAACGGCGAAGAGCAATGGCTCAGGTTTGTGGCACACATGGAAGAGAAATATTCCAGCCACGGCTATATACGCCTGTGGATTTCGCATTCTCCCAACGAGACCAAGCTCTGCGAAATAAGAAACACGATAAACGACCGTGCTGCACTGCGACGCATATTCGACGAGATATACCTGCAGGCCACGACATCATCGCCCGATACGGCAAACGATGATATGCCCACACAAAATAAAGAATGAAACATTGTTGCACAGAGGCACAACATTAATAATGTAACAAACAATATATTAGAAAGAAAATTTGTAACTTTGTGCCCGATGGTCTGTTGTGGAATGTCAGCGGCATATCCACGCCCTGCAAGCATAGTTGCGCAAGGTTGCCGTGAAGACAAATAGCAGACACGAGAGAACGAAAGCCCATAGGCTTACGGCAAGACATTTAACTGAAAAAAGGGTTAGTATGTTAATAGAATATCAAGAAGCCAATATATTTCAAGCCGACGAGCAGGTGCTCGGCAATGTCAACTTGCAAGTGGACACCGACCAACTTGTTTACATTATCGGCAAGGTAGGTTCGGGAAAGACTTCATTATTAAAGACATTGTATTGCGAGCTGGATTTCAAGAAGGCAAATTCGGTAAAGGCGGAAGTGCTTGGGCATAATCTCCTGTCAATCAAACGCCGCGAGATACCGGCATTGCGCAAGAAAATGGGAATCATCTTTCAAGACTTCCAACTTCTTCACGACCGCAGTGTGAAACAGAATCTTGAATTCGTACTGCGCTCAACAGGATGGAAAAAGCGGAAAGACATTGACGAACGCACAGCCCAAGTGTTGTCGATGGTAGGCATGGCCGATAAAGAAAGTAGATTTCCGCATGAGCTTTCAGGAGGCGAACAGCAACGTGTGGCCATTGCCCGCGCACTGCTGAACAGTCCGCAACTGATTGTAGCCGACGAACCTACGGGAAACCTTGACCCCGACACCGCCGAACAGATAATCAGTCTTTTATACGACATAAGCCATACCGGCACTTCTGTTATAATATCCACCCATAATTTGGGAATAATCGGCAAATATCCGGGATACGTCTACAAATGCGAAAACGGATGTTTCACCGATATTACAGAAGATTACAACAAATAAATAGAAAAAAGGAAAAACAATGACACGTTGCTGTGTAACATGTGGCAATAGGTGCAGACGGAATGTATCACCCGCGACAGAGCAGCACAAATAAACAAATATCAGGATGAAAGTAATGAAATTTGGCGGTACGTCAGTAGGTACCCCGGAACGCATGAAGTCTGTTGCATCAATGGTATGCGAAAGTGATGAACAGACATTCGTTGTCCTGTCAGCAATGTCAGGAACAACAAATTCACTTGTAGAAATATCCAACTATCTCTATAAAAAGAACTCCGACGGAGCTAATGAGATTATAAACAGTCTTGAAAAGAAATACATGCAACATGTAGAAGACCTGTATTCCACTGAAGAATACAAGTCACTGACGCGCGAATTTCTGACAAGCGAATTCAATTACCTGCGTTCTTTCACGAAAGATTTGTTTACAAGTTTCGAAGAGAAGAACATCGTGGCACAAGGTGAAATATTAAGCACCAATATGGTTACCAACTACATGCTGGAAAAAGGTGTGAAGGTGAAGCTCCTGTCGGCTTTCGATTTCATGCGCACCGACAAGAATTCCGAGCCTGACACACATTATATTAAAGAGAAACTCGCTGCGGTGATGAAAGAAAACGAGGGTTATCAAATTTATATAACACAAGGTTTCATCTGCCGCAACGCATACGGCGAGGTTGACAACCTGCAGCGTGGAGGAAGCGATTTCACCGCTTCGCTGATTGGTGCAGTACTCCCTGCCGACGAGATACAGATATGGACCGACATCGACGGCATGCACAACAACGACCCGAGAATCGTTGACAAGACAGAAGCCATACACCAGCTGAACTTTGAAGAAGCTGCCGAATTGGCCTATTTCGGTGCAAAGATTCTACACCCTACATGTGTACAGCCTGCAAAATACTCCGGTATTCCCGTCAGACTCAAAAACACTCTCGACCCGAAAGCCGAAGGCACAATCATCGACAATGTGCTGATAAAGGGCAAAATCAAAGCCGTAGCCGCAAAAGACAACATCACGGCAATAAAGATAAAGTCGAGCCGCATGCTTTTCGCCACTGGATTTCTGCGCAAAGTGTTTGAGATTTTCGAGAGCTACCAAACACCCATCGACATGATAACGACAAGTGAGGTAGGCGTATCAATGAGTATCGACAACTGCTCGCACCTTAACGACATCGTTGACGAGCTGAAAAAATATGGAACAGTGACTGTCGATACCGACATGTGCATTGTTTGCGTCGTTGGAGACTTGGACTGGAGCAACATCGGATTTGAAACCATTGTGCTTGATGCAATGAAAGACATCCCCGTAAGAATGATTTCATACGGAGGATCCAACTACAACATTTCGTTCCTCATAAAGGAGTCTGACAAGAAGCGAGCTCTCCAAAGCCTTAGCAACACGCTTTTCACCAAAAGCGACAAGGCAAAATAACAAGTAGGGAAAAACGCATTACAGTATGACATGTGACACCTTTCTTGGTGTCACATGTATATTGTTTATCCAAATCACATTTAACACCGGCACACCGATGTGTGCATTACCAAACAAAAGATGTTTCCAGTAGATAATTTCAACAAAATCAAAACCCCGTTCTATTATTACGACACCGACTTGCTGTGCAAGACTCTTGACACTATAAGCAAAGAAGCAGGAAAGCACAGCAACTTTGTCGTGCACTATGCAGTGAAAGCCAACGCCAACGAGAAGGTGCTGCGGCTCATAAGCCGTTATGGATTAGGAGCCGACTGCGTAAGCGGCGGTGAGATAAACGCGGCTATCGGTGCAGGGTTCCGTCCGGCATCGATAGTGTATGCAGGAGTGGGAAAAAGCGACTGGGAAATAAACCTCGGACTCGACAAGGACATTGCCTGCTTCAATGTAGAGAGTATTCCTGAACTGGAAGTGATAAACGAACTTGCCGGCGAAAAGGGCAAAACTGCCAAGGTAGCATTCCGCATCAACCCGAATATCGGGGCTCACACGCATGCCAACATCACCACCGGATTGGCCGAAAACAAGTTCGGTATCGCCATGGAAGACATGGAAAAGGTTATAGAAGAAGCCTCCGGCATGAAGAACGTGGAGTTTGTCGGCCTTCATTTCCACATAGGTTCGCAGATAACCGACATGGGCGATTTCGAAGCTCTGTGCAACCGTATAAACGATTTGCAGGACAGATTGGAACGCGCAGGCATCAAAGTAGGAAGCATAAATGTAGGCGGAGGACTTGGAATAAGCTATGATCACCCACATGAAGAACCTATCCCCGACTTCAAAGCCTACTTCGACACTTATGCCAAGCACCTCAAGCTGCGTCCCGAACAGACCTTGCATTTTGAATTGGGACGTTCGGTGGTTGCACAGTGCGGCACTCTCATCACCAGACTGTTGTATGTCAAGCAGGGCAGTTTCAAGAAATTTGCCATTGTAGATGCAGGCATGACCGATTTAATACGTCCGGCATTGTATCAGGCATTGCACAAGATAGAGAATCTGTCGAGCTGCGATGCAAAGGAAACGTATGATGTCGTGGGGCCAATATGCGAGTCAAGCGATGTCTTTGCAAAAGCCATCGAGCTCAACAAATGCCACCGTGGCGACTTGATTGCAATACGTTCGGCAGGAGCCTATGGCGAGATAATGGCAAGCCAATACAACTGCCGTCCGCTTCCGAAAGGCTACACAACTGAAGATTTATGATTATAGATACACTTACACTGATTTTTGGCAGCATTGTCATTCTGTCCGCCATTCTCTCCGTACTTGCCAATCCGTTTCTGCGAAAAGCAAACAACAAGGGCAAGTCGGAGATTTCGGCCGACAACAACGAGCCTATATCGGTAGTAATACTTGCACACAACAATGCCGAAGCATTGGACTTACATCTGCCTGCCATACTGACACAGGACTATGAGCCAGGTTTTGAGGTGATAGTCGTGTCAGAACAGGGCGACTTGGCAACAGAGGCGGTAATCAACCATTACAGCAACAGCCCGAAACTGCGCAGCACTTTTGTCCCGGCCCGTTCTTTGTTTATGAGCAAACAAAAGCTGTCGGTTTCGCTCGGAGTAAAAGCCGCCAAAAATGAATGGGTTGTTTTGATCGACTCCGAATGTGCTCCTCAAAGCGACGCTTGGCTAAAAGCCTTGTCAAGAAATTTCGGCGAGGGTTCAGACATGGTTATCGGGTATAGCAACTATGTTCCAACCGCAACACCATTCTACCGATTTGTGCGTCTGCGCACAATGTGCTATCTAATGAACCAAGCACGGCGCGGCACTGCATACCGCACAAACGGAACAAACATTGCATTCCGCAAAAGCATGTTTGTAAACGGCGACGGTTATCGCGGCAACCTGCAACACCGCAACGGAGAATATGATTTCATCATAAACAAGTATGCCACACCGGGCAACACTATGATCGAAGCATCATACGAAGGCTCGGTAAGAGAAGACAAGCCCACGAAAAAAGACTGGATAGACAAGAACATGTATTACATGCACACAAAACATTACATGAGAATACCGTTCCTCTACCGTCTGCTTACATTTTCCGACAGTTTCACAATGTACGCCAACTACATCTTGGCTATTGGTGCCGGAGCATTCGCGGCAGTTACCCAGAGGTGGATTCTGCTTGCCGTTTCCATATTGGCGTTTGTGTTTGCCGTCACAGTTAGAACTATCATCGCCAACAAGGCATTCAAATCATTCAACGAACCAATGCAAAAGATACGGATTGTGCCGTATGAAATCAGTCTTTTCTGGAACAGTGTAAAAAACACACTACGATACATAAATACAGACAAGACTGACTTTACAACGCACAAGTTATGAGAATAAGTTTCATAGCACCCAAAAATAACAAGCGCGAATACATAAACTATGAAATGTATGAAACGCTTAAGCACACATCAGAAAATGCAGAAGGCATTACCGTGACCGACGATTTTCCTGATGTCGTGCATATTTTTGGCACATGGAACAGCTCATTTACAAAGTTTTGCAAGACCTTTTCAAGGCGCGGCATACCAATAGTATTCACTTGTATCGAAGGTCTTCCGGCCTCAACAAGGCTCAGAAAATCACCAATAAAAAAACATTTCAACCGCAAAATCAGCCATTTGGCAACAGGACTGCACGTATGCGGCAATGCCGAAAAGGCCTTGATAAAAGGCAGCGGTAGTATATCCAACATATATTGCATAAACAACGCATGCCAAACTTCGCTCATCTCAAATGAAGAAATGGCAAGCAAAGCTGTTGAAATGTACAAGAAAGTCATCGACGACAACGAGTGTCTCACCAAGAAACACATTGTTTCTTTTCTGAAACGCAAGAAAGTCAGCGACGACACAATAAAAACCATTTGCTTCAAGTTATTATATATAAAACATCTGTTACGGCGTGGTAACTTGCCACGACACTTTTTACAAGATCTTGCCGACTATTTGACCTTCAACAACTACGACGAAGACAAAATGTCAACAACACTCAAAAAAGCGGGCATTATAAAATTTGCGTCGAGAATGATGTATGTCTTGAACAACAACTCTACACTTACAGAAGGCTTTATGCCCATTGCCGCAACCGACGACAAACAAGCAAGGCACATAGAAAGCCTCATCACCAACTTTTAAATATGGCTGACATGAAGAAGAACAACATCCCTACAATAAACGATTTAAAGTATCTGCAACTTCTGTCGCAATCCTTCCCCAACATCTCCGAGGCAAGCACCGAGATTATAAACCTGCAGGCAATCATGAATTTGCCCAAAGGCACAGAACACTTTTTGGCCGACATTCACGGAGAATTCGAGGCTTTCCAGCATATTTTGAAGAACGCCTCAGGCAACATACAGCGAAAAGTGAACGAACTGTATGGCAACACTTTACGCGAAAGCGACAAGCGCGAGCTTTGCACCCTTATATATTATCCCGACCAAAAACTTGAATTAATCAAGGCCACAGAAACCGATCTCGACGACTGGTATCACATCACCATCCATCAGCTCGTGTCGATATGCCGCCTTGTGTCAAGCAAATACACGCGTTCAAAGGTAAGGAAATCATTGCCCAAGGATTTCAGCTACATCATACAAGAACTCCTGCACGAGCGCACCGACGATGCCAACAAGGCCGACTATGTCAATGTTATCATCGACACCATAATATCAACCGGTCGGGCCGACGATTTCATCATTGCCATTTCCAATGTCATACAGCGCCTGTCCATCGACCAACTGCACATTCTCGGCGACATCTACGACCGTGGCCCCGGGGCACATATCATCATGGACACATTGTCGCGCTACCACAGTTGGGACATACAGTGGGGCAACCACGACATACTTTGGATGGGAGCACTGGCCGGAAACAACGCCTGCATCTGCAATGTCATAAGACTTTCACTGCGCTATGCCAACCTCACAACCCTTGAAGAGGGTTACGGCATTAATCTCGTGCCTCTCGCAACATTCGCCATGGAAACCTACGGAGACGACCCCTGCAAGGAATTCATACCCAAATTGTCTTCGTCGGAGTCTATACACGTCGACGAAAAGTCGCAGCGTCTTATCGCCCTGATGCACAAGGCGATAACCGTAATACAGTTTAAAGAGGAAGCGGCAATCTACGAAAAGCATCCGCAGTGGGGCATGCAAAACCGCGAACTGTTTAATTTCATCGACTACGAGAACGGTACGATAGAACTTGACGGCTACACCTACAGTCTGAAAAGCAACTCTTTTCCCACCATATCGCCCGACAACCCCAACCAACTGACACCTGAAGAGGAGCAACTTATGGCAAAGTTGCACCACTCTTTCCAAATAAGCGAGAAGCTGCACAAGCACATCAGACTGCTGCTTCAGCATGGTTGCATGTATGCCATATTCAACAACAACCTGCTTTTCCACGCTTCCATACCATTGAACGACGACGGTACGCTCAAAGATGTAGAAATAAGTCCGTCAAACACATTCCACGGAAAAGATTTGTTGCAGAATATCGGCATGATGATACGTTCTGCTTTCCAAGACGACACTACAAAAGAGGAACGCGCTTATGCCACCGATTATTTCCTGTATCTGTGGTGTGGCCCCGACAGTCCGTTGTTCGACAAATCGAAGATGGCCACATTCGAACGTTATTTCATTGCCGACAAAGCCACGCACAACGAGGTGAAAGGCAACTATTTCCGTCTGCGCAACGAGGAATGCATTGTTGACAGAATTATGGATGCTTTCGGACTTGTGGGCAACAACCGCCATATAATAAACGGACATGTTCCCGTACACGTCTGCAACGGTGAGAACCCGATAAAGGCCAACGGCAAACTCATGGTGATCGACGGCGGATTTTCTGAGGCATACCACAAAGAAACGGGCATAGCCGGCTACACTTTGGTTTATCACAGCCGTGGCTTTGTGTTGGTGCAGCACGAACCTTTCACGAGCACTACCGATGCCGTGCAGAAATGCACCGACATAAAAAGCACCACACAAATCGTGGAAATGGCCTCACACAGAATGCGCGTGGCCGACACCGACATAGGCATGGAACTCGGAAAGCAAATTGCCGACCTTGAAAGTTTGCTTTACGCTTACCGCCACGGACTGATAAAAGAAAACATTCCCAACAAATAGCCCGTTACGATACACGCCGTACTCTCCCTACTGACCGCACGGCATGGTAATCACAACATTCAACAAATTTCTTAAACGCGACAATATATGAACTATTGGTTTGTTTTTTACAACGACGAAGTTCTTCTTGAAAAGCAAGACGATGGCACCTACACCATTCCTTGCCAGGTTGACGCGCCGACAGACCTAAATGCCGACACGCATGTAATGGACATATCATCGGCGGACAATAACGTGCGTATAAAAGCTTACCGCATCGACAGTCCCATACAGCAAAGCACCCGTTATGAAATGTGCGGTTTGCGCAAGTCTTATTACAAGCTGCCCAACAAACTTTACTTAAAGGCCGGCAAATGCCACGAACTGCTCTATTGGGATGCCAACACACGCTTCTGCGGAGCATGTGGAGCACCGACTACAATGCACACCGAGATTTCGAAGAAATGCACAAAATGCGGAAAAACCATGTGGCCGCAATTGGCCACAGCCATCATCGTGCTCATACACAAGGGCGACGAACTGCTTTTGGTGCATGCAAAAAATTTCAAGAGCAATTTCTACGGTCTCATTGCAGGCTTCGTTGAAACCGGCGAAACGCTCGAAGAAGCCGTCTGCCGTGAAGTGAAAGAGGAAACATCGCTTACAATCAAGAACCTGCAATACTATGCATCGCAGCCTTGGCCGTATCCATGCGGCCTAATGGTAGGCTTTTATGCAGAATATGAAAGCGGCGACATACATCTGCAATACTCCGAACTCGCCACCGGCGGATGGTTTCACAAAGATGCCCTGCCTACAATTCCCGAGAAACTGAGCCTCGCGCGCATCCTTATCGACCATTGGCTCGAAACCCACAACGACACCAAATAAAGACACAAGCAACATGAAAGAAATAAAATGGGGATTCATAGGTTGCGGAGAAGTTACCGAAAAGAAATCCGGCCCTGCATTCAATGAGGTTTCCGGCTCGCACGTTGTTGCCGTGATGAGCCGCAACGCCGAGAAGTCAAAGTCGTATGCCAAACGCCACAACATAGCCAAATGGTACACCGACCCGCAAGAACTCATCGACGACCCTGATGTCAACGCAATCTATATAGCCACGCCACCGTCAAGCCACGCCACATTTGCCATTATGGCCATGAAGGCGGGAAAGCCAGTCTACATAGAGAAACCATTGGCTGCCAGCTATGAAGACTGTGCGAGAATCAACCGCATAAGCGAACTCACCGGTGTGCCGTGCTTTGTTGCTTACTACCGGCGTTATCTGCCTTATTTCCAAAAAGTGAGGCAGATTATCAACTCAGGCACAATAGGCAATATCGCAAACGTGCAGATAAGGTTTTCTGTTCCCCCTCGCGACCTCGACTACCAAAGCTCGCACGACCTGCCATGGCGGCTTCAACCCGACATTGCAGGCGGCGGATATTTCTACGATTTGGCTCCCCATCAGCTCGACCTCCTGCAATATATATTCGGAGTGATAACACGAGCTCATGGATATTGCGCCAACCGGGCACATCTTTACAAGGCAGAAGACAGCATAAGTGCAAGTTTCATGTTCGAAAACGGAGTTCCTGGCAGCGGATCATGGTGCTTCGCCGGACATAAAAGTGCCAAGGAAGACTGCGTAGAAGTGATTGGCGACAAAGGCATGGTGTCGTTCTCAATCTACAACTACGGCCCCATTATGCTTGTAACGAGTGATGGTGCCACAAGCATAAGAGTGCCCAATCCTCCCTATGTGCAGTTGCCCATAATCAAGTCGGTCATCGAAGACTTGCAGGGCATAGGCATCTGCAACTGCACGAGCGTGAGTGCCACTCCCGTCAATTGGGTCATGGACAGAATTCTCGGCAAACTATAACAACCGCCACGATGTCGTTACGCCACATTGCACTGTCATTACTGTTTGCAGTTTTGGCATCGTCAGGATGCAAAGCCCAAACCGACAGCACACGTCTGAAGCGTCCTTTCTTCAAGCGTGCAGTGCAGAACGTGTACAAATTCGTAAAGGAATTCAGCAAAGTAGACACCAACTATATCGAACCGCAACACTACAACTACACGTTCATGCTGCAAAACACCAACAGCTACGAACGCTACCGCATCAGAAGCCAACGCGGCAACGATTTCTCATTTTCTCCCAGCCTCACGTCGAAGATTGGCCCATACATTGGATGGCGTTGGATCTTTCTCGGATATGCACTCGATTTCAAGCATCTGAGAAGCAGCAACAACAAAAAGGAATTCGACTTGAGCCTATACAGTTCACAAATAGGCATCGACCTTTTTTACCGGAAATCGGGCGCCGACTACCGCATAAAAGACATTTCACTTGGCGACGACATCGACACAAGAAACATAAGAAACCGCAGGTATGACGGACTCCGCATCGGAATCAAGGGCTTCAATCTTTATTACATATTCAACCACCGCAAGTTTTCCTATCCCGCAGCATTCAGCCAAAGCACCGTGCAGAGAAAAAGCTGCGGTTCGCCTCTTGTGGGTTTAGGCTATTCACACCACACGTTAAGCGTAGACTGGAACAAGCTCTACAACCTCGTGGCAAACGAACTGGGCGATGAAATAGCCAAAGAGCGAATGGACAGCAGCCTTACCTTCGGCAACATACGCTACACCGACTACTCCCTGTCGGGCGGATATGCCTACAACTGGGTCTTCGCCCACAACTGGTTGTTTGCCGCATCGCTGTCGCTGGCCGTCGGCTACAAGCAAGCCACAAGCGACACCAAGCACAAAGGCTTCTCACTGCGCGACTTCTCAATGAAGAACCTCAACATCGACGGTGTTGGACGCTTCGGCGTTGTGTGGAACAACACAAAATGGTATTGCGGAGCAAGTGTCATCATACACTCTTACAATTACAAGAAAAAGCAGTTTTCCACGAGCAATTTCTTCGGCAACAACAATGTGTATGCCGGTTTCAATTTCGGAAGACAAGGAAAGAAAAAAGTGAAGAAGAAATAACCTGACATAAATTTTTCACCATCACCCAAAAGAAAAAAGCCTTTAAACATGAAAACAAAATTCATAGCCATAATCACATTCCTGCTTCTGTTTGCCGCAGTCAAGACAAACGCACAAACCGGCACATGCAACACCGACAGTGCCATAATCATGCGTATCATGCACGATGCGGCCAAACAACCACGTTCTACAAACCTCATACTGCATATTGCGCGTAAACTCATAGGCACTCCCTATGTGGCAAAAACCCTCGACCGCAACTCCAAAGAGACGCTTGTGGTGAACATAAAGCAACTCGACTGCACAACCTATGTTGAAAACGTCCTCGCCATTTACCAGTGTGTAAAACAGTCGAAGACATCGTTCAGCGACTATCTGCATTTTCTGCGCATGATAAGATATGCCCAGGGAGAAGTGTCGTATGTAAACCGCCAGCATTATTTCACACAATGGATTGAAGAAAACACCAAGAAAGGTTTTGTGAAAGAAATACAGTTGTCGGCCTATCCGTTCACCGCCGTTCAAGACTTAAACTTAAACTACATGACCACACACCGCAATCAATATCCCATGCTTGCCAACGACACAGCACTGACAAACATGATACGCAATACCGAGAAAGCTCTTTCCGGACGGAAATACCGATACATTCCGAAAAAATCGATTGCAAGCAACCGCACTTTCAGAAACACAATACACGACGGCGACATACTGGCCATTGTCACCAACAAGAAGGGATTGGACACATCGCACATAGGCATTGCGGTGTGGCACAACGACGGTTTGCACCTTCTCAACGCATCGATGCTGCACAAAAAAGTCGTTGAAGAGCCCATGACGCTCTACCAATACATGCAGAAACACCCGTCGCAAACGGGCATCAGAGTGATACACATTCTTTGATATGCTGCTGCCTAACTTTCGATCGGTTGCATATCATAACAGCTACATACACAAGCGTGGAAGCATGTAAAGCTTCCCCGCTTTGCTGTTTTTACATTGGTGTCCGGTAAAATTTTGATATAACATCGTAAAACGTTGAACGGAGGTTCTTTATAAGGTTATGAAAAACCCGGGGCTTACCTTTGCGCATTGCACGGTTTGCAATCCGTTGCCCCTGAAAGGGGCGAATATTATAGGATAGGGGCTTGCCCCTATCTCTCACAGTGACACATTATTTTGCCCCT
>CAVKCP010000073.1:0-13351 GCA_963654815.1 Lachnospiraceae bacterium
AACATCTCAAAAATATAAGCCGCAAATCATACCAACTTATTTTTTCACCGTCACTTAGTTATCTTCGCGATTGCGCCAGTAGCCAACATGTGACTCTAATTTTGGCCGATTCTGTCGGCTGAGAATGCCCACGCAGCGCGTGAGGAAATCCTCGGTGCTGAATTTTGCCATTCTCGCTAAAAATCGCGCTGGTTTATATAAAAGGTTGACGAACAACGTGTTGTATTGAAAATCGGTGTTGTGCGAATGTGTTTCCGTCGGTGGTGTCGTGGCAAACAAGCCTTGTTTGTGCTGCAACAAAGGCTTGTTTGCATTTTGTTGAGGGCTGAAATGCTTGTCGGCAAAGGCTTTGTTGCCGCCCCGGGAAGCCTTTCTTGCGCCCTACGGGGCATTCAGCCGCGCCAAAAACGTTGCCGAAACGCCCCGAAACGCCGTTTCCGCATCTTTGCGCGCACCTGAAACGCGATTTTCCGCGGTCAAAAAAAATTACTGCAACGCCATTGTTTCAACAGAAAAAAAACGGCATTCCGCAAGCGTTGTATTTCTTGCAGAATGCCGTCATAAATATAGATGGGCTTGCGCCCGCAGTGTCATACATAATCCTTCACGGGCAGCTCGCCGTTGAGCGCACCGAGTGCGTTGAATGCCAGCGAAGCCATTTCTCCCTCGCCCGGCAGCACCGTCACGGGAGCCAGAAACTCCACCTGCTTTCTTATTTCCTCAACGCAGTATTTGCTGTAGGCTATTCCGCCGGTGAGTATTATGGCCTCGGCCTTGCCCCAAAGAGCCACTGCCATTGCGCCTATCTGTTTCGACACGGTGTAGAGCATGGCCTCGAGCACCTCGTGGAACGGTTCTTCGCCGGCTTCGGCGCGCCGTGCTATCTCCTTCATGTCCTTCATGCCCAGCAGAGCCTGGCAGCCTCCGTTGCCGGCGAGCATCTTCATTATCTGCGCCTGCGAATACTTGCCCGAGAAGCAGAGCCTCACGAGCTGGTCGGCAGGCAGTGTGCCCGACCGTTCGGGAGCTATGGGGCCTTCGCCGTTGAGGGCGTTGTTCACGTCGATTACGCGCCCCAGGTGGTGTGCCGACACGCATATTCCGCCCCCCAGGTGAGCCACTATGATGTTCATGTCCTCATATTTCTTGCCCACGTTGCGTGCGTGCCTGCGTGCGGCGGCCTTGGCGTTGAGCGCGTGGAATATCGACTCGCGCTTCATGCAAGGCAGTCCGGTGTAGCGTGCGCGTGTCATTAGCTCGTCCACCACCACGGGGTCGGCCATGAAGGCAGGGCATCCGCACTGTCTTGCAATGTCGTCGGCTATGAGTGCCCCGAGGTTGCACACATGCTGTTGGCGTGCGTGGTGCAGGTCGTGTTTCATCAGTTCGTTCACCGAGTACACGCCGCCGTGCAGCGGCTTGAGCAGTCCGCCGCGTCCTATCACCGCGTCGAAGTTGAGCGGTATGCCTGCCTCGGCGAGCAGTTTCAGTACGAAGTCCTTGCGGTATTCATACTGGTCGTCCACGGTGGCAAACTGTTCCACCTCTTCCTGCGGGTGCAGTCCGTCGTTGGTCCACACCGCTTTCTCGTCTTCATAAACGGCCACCTTCGTCGAGGTGCAGCCTGGGTTGATGACAAATATACGTTTCATTTTCCTTGTTGTTGTTTTCTCACTTGTCGCAGTCTGCCCCTGCTGTGGCTGCGCTGAGGCACGCCACGGCGAGGCTGTAGAATTTCGAATCGGCCGAGTCGGCGCGCGATGTCACCACAACCGGTGCGGTGGTGCCGGCGAGCATGCCTGCCACGGTGGCGTGGGCAAACAGTGTTATCGTCTTGTAGAAGGTGTTGCCGGCCTCGATGTCGGGGAATATTATGATGTCGGCGCGTCCTGCCACCTGTCCTTTTATGCCTTTTATGGCTCCGCTTTCGGCGTCGCATGCCGTCTTCACGTCCATTGGTCCTTCAACCAGAGCGTTGCCGTAGCGTCCGGCGGCTGCGTTCTCGCGCAGCTGGGCATAGCTTATCGTCTGCGGAAACTTCTCGCTCGTCTTCTCGGTGCAGTGCGTGAGAGCCACGCGCGGACATTCTGTTCCGGCTATGCGCCGGCATGTGTCGGTGGCGTAGACGGTCATTGCGTCAAACTGTTCGGTGGTGGGGTAGGGTATGACGGCGGCGTCGGTGAAGAACAGCAACCTCTCCATGCCCGGAATTTCGGCCACGGCTATGTGTGTGAGCACATGTCCCGGTTCGAGCAGTCCGCACTCCTTGTTTAGCACGGCGCGCAGCAGGTTGTCGGTGTTTAGCGTGCCTTTCATGAGCACCCCGGCTCGCCCGGCTCGCACTTCGGCCACTGCCTTGCGCGCGGCATCGTCGTCATCGTCGGCGGCCAAGATGCTTATGCTCTCCGGATAGCGTGCTTGCAGGCGTGCGGCGGCTTCGGTCTTGCTGCCCGATGTCACGAGCGTGAATTCGGCGAGATGCCCGGCGGCGGCACGCGCCACCACTTCCTCTGTGTGCGAGTCGGCCGGACTTGCCACGGCCACGCGCACTCTCTTCCCCGTAAGGCGCAGCCGTTCGGGCAGGGTGTTGAATTGGGTTACAGGTTCCATCAGTATGTAGATTTTTTCGTTTAGGTGGGTTCTATATATTGGTTTTGTCAGATTGCAAGGCTGTTTTCGGGGACAATTTGTCTGCGAGCGAAGAAGTATAGCGGGCTATACCACTGGACGATCAGACGGATTTGACCGAAAAGAAACCGCAAGATGACAAAACGCAACCCGTCATATATTATTTCTTGTTTTGCGGTGGGAATTTATATAACCCACCTTTAGTATGTCGTTTCACACGTTGCACACACAGTCACACTGCCTTCGGTTATGGCTCTCAAACAGAGTGTTGTTGTGTGTTTTTGCTCATTTGGGGCATCTTTGTGCAAAGATAGTGCATGTTGGGTTAATGGCAAAACAAAACTTACACTTTTTTACTAGTTTTCTCCTTCTGCCGTTTTGCACGCTCCCGTGAGGTAACATATTGAACAAAAATTATGACAAATCGGCTATTTGGTAAAGTCCGGGCTTTCATTTCATGCCGCAGTGGCAGTTTTGCGCATTGACAGATATTTTGTAAATTTGCAATCGTAGGGCTGTATTCACCCCACGCCCTTAGCAACGAAGAACCAACAAGCCATGACCACCCAGGAATTCATCACTCTCCATGCCGACGACGACGTGCGCCGCCTTGCCCTGCAAGCCGCGCGTTGGCCCGATGTTGACATGCCTTACGCCCTCGACCAGATTGCCGGGCGGCAGACCGCACGCCGCAAACTGCCATCGTGGGCTGCTGTCGACGGCATGCAATATCCTCCCCGCCTCTCCATGGAGCAGTGCTCCTCCGAACCGGCAGCACGCTACAAGGCCGCTCTCGTGGCCCGCCTGACCGACACCGCGGGCGTGGCCCGCAGCGAGGCCACCCTTGCCGACCTCACGGGGGGCTTCGGTATGGATTTCTCTTTCCTCGCCCCGCTCTTCGGCCGCGCACTCTATGTGGAGCGCAACGAACATCTTTGCCGCGTGGCCTCGCACAATTTCTCCAAGCTCGCCCTCACGCAAGCCACCGTGAAATGTGCTCAGGCCGAGGACATTCTGCAGCAGATGCCCCGGCAAACGGTGATTTTCCTCGACCCGGCGCGGCGCGACTCCCACGGATCCAAGACCGTGGCCATTGCCGACTGCACACCCGATGCCGCCGCACTCATGCCGCAGCTTGCCGCCAAGGCGCGCTTCGTGGTAATCAAGCTCTCGCCCATGCTCGACTGGCACAAGGCCGTGATCGACCTCGGAGGAGTGGTGAGCGAGGTGCACATCGTGTCGGTGGGCGGCGAGTGCAAGGAACTGCTGCTCGTGGCCGACACCTCGCGGGTGGCCGAAGAAAAAGTTGATGTGGTGTGCGCCGACGTTTCCAGTCATGCAAAAAACACCGCTTCCTTGGACGAAAACACGCCACCGGCCGTGCATACATTCGCCTTCACCACCGCATCTTCCGGCACACTGCCGCAGCAGGGAGCACCCGTCGCGCCGCTGCCGCAGCCGCCCTTCTTCCTCTATGAACCCGGGGCTGCCGTGATGAAGGCCGGATGCTTCGGCATTCTCGCCCGGCGTTACTCGCTTTCGGCCGTCGCCGCCAACAGTCATCTGTTCTTCTCGGGGCAGATGTGTGCCGACTTCCCCGGCCGCCGCTTCACTGTCTACGCCGTCACCACCATGAACCGCCGCCTTCTGCGCGCCGCCCTCGACGGCGTGGCAAAGGCCAACGTGGCCGTGCGCAACTTCCCCCTCTCTGCCGACGCGCTGCGCCGCCGCCTGAAACTCTCCGACGGTGGCGACACCTACATATTCGCAACCACCGCCGCCGACGGCACTCATGTGTTGCTTTTGGCGCGAAAGTGAAAAACTATCATAAAATAATGTGCATAATTTGCGCTTTATGCTTAATTTCAGTACTTTTGCAATTTTAAAGAGACTATATCGTAACACATGCACAGGCAGCACGAGAGCCCGCCGGCACCGCGCCGCCGCCAAGAAACGAAGAAAACTTACACCACATGGCATCAGTTGAAATAAGGAAAGTGGAGTCGCGTGCCGACCTCAGCACTTTCATCGATTTCCATTACGACCTTTACAAAGGCAACCCCTACGACGCGCCCAACCTCTACACCGACGAGGTGAACACACTGCGCAAAGACCGCAACGCCGCGTTCGATTTCTGCGAGGCCGAGTATTACATGGCCTTCCGCGACGGCAAGATGGTGGGTCGCGTTGCAGCCATCATCAACCGCCACGCCAACGAAAAGTGGAATTGCCGCCAGGTGCGTTTCGGTTGGATCGACTTCATTGACGACCGCGAAGTGTCGGCAGCACTCATAAAGGCCGTCGAGGACTACGGCCGGTCGCACGGCATGACCGAGATTGTTGGTCCGCTCGGTTTCACCGACATGGACCCCGAGGGCATGCTCACCGTGGGCTTCGAAGAGCTCGGCACCATGGCCACCATATACAACTACCCCTACTATCCGCAGCACATCGAGGCCATGCCCGGGTGGATTGTTGACAACAACTATGTGGAGTACAAACTCTATGTGCCCGAGAAAATACCCGAGAAATATGCCAAGGTGGCCGAAATGATACAGACACGCTACGGTCTGAGAGTGAAGAAACTCACCAAGAAAGACGTGTTTGAAGGAGGCTACGGGCGCAAGATATTCGACATCATCAACGCCACGTTCGACCATCTCTACGGCTATTCCACACTCACCGAGCGACAAATCGACCAGTATGTCAACATGTATTTCCCCATGGCCGACCTCGATCTCGTCACGCTCATCGAAGATTCCACCGCCGACAACAAGGTGGTGGGAGTGGGCATAACCATTCCCTCGCTCACCAAGGCACTGCAGAAATGCCGCCGCGGAAGGCTCTTCCCCTTCGGATGGTGGCACATCGTGCAGGCACTCAAGCGCCACAAGACCAAGGTTGTCGATTTGCTTCTCGTGGGAGTCCTGCCCGAATACCGATCGAAGGGAGCCAACGCACTGCTCTTCTACGACCTCATCCCGCGCTACCAGAAATACGGCTTCGAGTGGGGTGAGACCCATGTCGAGATGGAAACCAACGAGAAGGTGCAGAACCAGTGGGGACCGCTCGACCCCGTGCAGCACAAGCGCCGCAAGTGCTACAAGCGCGACATAAAGTAAACCGCGCCACAACGCCGGCCGGCAACACCGCCGCCGCGCCGCCGCAAACAAACCCCAAGTGAAAAACGAGATAAAGATGAACGAACAGAACGCTGTTACCTACACCGACGAGAACATACGACACCTCTCCGACATGGAGCACGTGCGCACCCGTCCAGGTATGTACATAGGCCGTCTCGGCGACGGAAACCTGCCCGAAGACGGCATCTATGTGTTGTTGAAGGAGGTAGTTGACAACTCCATCGACGAGTTCAAGATGAACGCAGGCAAGCGCATCGAGGTTGACATCGACGACAATCTGCGCGTGTCGGTGCGCGACTACGGCCGGGGCATACCGCAGGGCAAGCTCGTCGAGGCCGTCTCGGTGCTCAACACCGGCGGAAAATACGACTCCAAGGCGTTCAAGAAAAGCGTCGGACTCAACGGCGTGGGCGTGAAGGCAGTAAATGCCCTCAGCGCAAAGTTCACCGTAAGATCATTCCGCGACGGCAAGGTGCGCACGCTGCAGTTTGAGAAAGGCGTGCTGAAAGGCGATACCACCGACGACACCGCCGACGAAAACGGAACCTATATACACTTCGAACCCGACCCGACACTGTTCACCGGCTACTCGTTTCACGACGACATCGTCGAAACGATGCTCCGCAACTACACCTATCTCAACTCCGGCCTAACAATAATGTATAATGGCCGCCGCATAATCTCGCGCAACGGACTCGCCGACCTGCTCACCGACACGATGACAACCGACCCGCTCTATCCCATAGTGCACATGAAGGGCGACGACATCGAGATAGCCTTCACCCACACAAACCAGTATGGCGAAGAATACCACTCGTTCGTAAACGGCCAGCACACCACCCAGGGCGGAACCCACCAAAGCGCGTTCAAGGAGCACATAGCACGCACAATAAAGGAATTTTTCTCAAAGAACTACGAATACACCGACATCCGCAACGGTCTGGTGGCGGCCATTGCCATCAACGTGGAAGAGCCGATGTTCGAGAGCCAGACCAAGATAAAGCTCGGATCGCAGCAGATGTCGCCCGGAGGCGAGAGCATAAACAAGTGCGTGGGCGACTTCGTTAAGCGTGAAGTGGACAACTATCTGCACATACACGCCGATGTCGCCGAGACAATGCAGCAGAAGATAACCGAGAGCGAGCGCGAACGCAAGGCCATGGCGGGCGTAACCAAGATAGCACGCGAACGTGCCAAGAAGGCCAACCTGCACAACCGCAAGCTGCGCGACTGCCGCATACACTACTCCGACGCCAAGAACGACCGCAAGGAAGACTCCTCCATATTCATCACCGAGGGCGACTCGGCAAGCGGATCAATCACCAAGAGCCGCGACGTAAACACCCAGGCAGTGTTCTCGCTGCGCGGAAAACCGCTCAACTCGTTCGGCCTTACAAAGAAGGTGGTGTATGAAAACGAGGAATTCAACCTCCTTCAGGCCGCCCTCGACATCGAGGACGGGCTCGACACACTGCGCTACAACAAGGTAATCGTGGCCACCGATGCCGATGTAGACGGCATGCACATACGCCTACTCATCATTACTTTCTTCCTGCAGTTCTTCCCCGACCTCATAAAGAAAGGCCACGTCTATGTGTTGCAGACACCGCTCTTCCGCGTGCGCAACCGCCGCACCAAGGTAAAGGACAAGAAGGTTGTGGCCGAAGCCGACGCCCGCCTCACCGGCAAGGAGCGCAAGGGCGACTTCATAGTGCGCTACTGTTACAGCGACGAAGAACGGCAGCGGGCCATACACGACCTCGGCCCCGACCCGGAGATAACCCGATTCAAAGGTCTCGGCGAAATCTCGCCCGACGAATTCGTGCATTTCATAGGTCCCGACATGCGCCTCGAGCAGGTAACACTGCACAAGACCGACCAGGTGCAGAAGCTCCTCGAATACTACATGGGCAAAAACACCATGGAGCGGCAGAACTTCATCATCGACAATCTGGTGGTTGAAGAAGACCTGCCCGAGGACGACAAGAACCTCATTGACGACTGAAACACACCACAACGATGAAATACCACCACAACAAAGCGGCGGCAGCCATGCTGGCGCTGCTTCTTTTTTGGCCGATCGCGGCGGCCGCGCAGCTGCGCTTCAACTTCGGCGAAAACAGTCCGCTGCGCAAGCTCCAGATAGCCGAGATGGCCATAAGCAACCTCTATGTCGATTCCGTGGCCGAGCAGGAACTCGTTGAAGACGGCATACGCGGGATGCTGAAGAAGCTCGACCCGCACTCCTCCTACACCACGGCACGCGAAACCAAGGCCATGAACGAGCCTTTGCAGGGGTCGTTCGACGGCATCGGCGTGCAGTTCAACATGGTCAACGACACGCTGCTCGTAATCCAGCCCACTCCCAAAGGGCCGTCGGCCAAGAAGGGAATACTTGCCGGCGACCGCATAGTGCTTGTCAACGACACCGCCATTGCAGGCGTAAAGATGCCCCGCGACCAGATAATGCGCCGCCTGCGCGGCCTGCGCGGCACCAAGGTGAAGCTCGGCGTGGTGCGCCGTGGAGTGCCCGATGTGCTCACGTTCGAAGTCGTTCGCGACAAGATACCCGTCAACACAATCGACGCCGCCTACATGATACGCCCCGGAGTGGGCTATGTGCGCATCGGCAGCTTCGGCGCAACCACCTACGGAGAGTTCATGTCGGCGGTGGATTCGCTGCGCCATAACGGAATGAAAGACATCATCGTTGACCTCCAGGACAACGGCGGAGGCTATCTGCAGGCCGCTGCCCAGATAGCCAACGAGTTCTTGAAGAAAAACGACCTCATCGTCTACACGCAGGGCCGAGCCGCATCGAGGCAGGAATACCGTGCCCGCGGCAACGGAAGCATGATCTCGGGCCGTGTCATAGTGCTTGTGAACGAATACACGGCATCGGCTGCCGAAATCGTGAGTGGTGCGCTGCAAGACCAGGACCGAGGCACCGTCGTGGGGCGGCGCACCTTCGGCAAGGGTTTGGTGCAGCGTCCCATCGAGTTTGACGACGGCTCCATGATGCGCCTCACTATTGCCCACTACTACACGCCGGCAGGCCGCTGCATACAGAAACCCTACCAGAAAGGCGACATAGAAGACTATGCCCAGGACATTGAGAAGCGTTTCAAGCACGGCGAACTCTACTCGGCCGACTCCATACACTTTGCCGACTCGCTCAAATGCTACACCCTGCGCCGCCACCGTGCGGTGTATGGCGGAGGCGGAATAATGCCCGACCACTTCGTGCCGCTCGACACTTTGCAATACACGGCGTTGCACCGTCAGCTTGTGGCACGCGGCATTGTGGTCAACGCCACGCTGCAATACGTAGACAACCACCGCAAGGAACTGCAACGGCAATATGCCGATTTCGGCGCATTCGAGCGCACTTTCGAGGTGCCGCAGGCCGAAATCGACTCCATGCTTTCCAAAGCAGCCGCGCAAAAGATTGTTCCCCGCGACGACAACGAGCTGCGCCTCACCCTGCCGCAGCTCAAAATGCAGTTCAAGGCACTCGTTGCCCGCGACATCTGGGACATGAACCAGTATTTCCAGATTATCAACCAACAAAGCCACGTAGTGCAGCGTGCACTCGCAGTGCTCAACGGAAAGGACGACTGACAGGCAAAGACTCGCGCACAACCGCAGGCGAACCGTGGGACATTTGTGTGGAAATATCGGAAAATCAAATACTTAACATAGCTTAAAAATCAAGGCGGATTGAAAACTTCTATATAGTATAGAGTTTTCAATCCGCCTTTTTGTTATATCTTTGCAACACTTCTGCAAAAGGTGTTGCAGTCTTGCCGCGTGCCGTTGCACGGGCATTCTGCGTGCCGCAGGAGAATATGTATGAAACGAAATGCAATGAAAACACACATGAAAACAACTGGCATGGCCGCCATTTGGGCACTGTTCGCCATGCCGCCGATGATGCAACCGCTGCGTGCATCCGACAAGGTTGTGCCGCTGAAATACGGCGACATGAACTCGTGGACGGTGCGCAACATACACGAGTCGGCCGTAATCGGCGGAAAAACCAAGACACTCTACGAGATAGGGCCGTCGCAGACAATCACCGGCAACGCCCCCTACAAGAACCAGGGCGGTTCGCCGTGGGCCACGTCAAACGTCATGGCCAAGGTAATGGGTGTGGTAAAGACCAACAACTCGGTGTCGCGCGAGCGTCGCGGCGACGGTTGGTGCGCCAAGATGGAGACCCACATCGAGACGTGCCGCGTGCTCGGACTGATGAACATCAACGTGCTTGCCGCCGGGTCGATGTTTCTCGGCGACGTGAAAGAGCCAATCACCGGCACCAAGGACGGCCCCAAGGCCATAAACTGGGGCATTCCCTTCACCCACCGCCCACGCGCCCTGCGCTACGACTACCGCGTGCATGCCCCCGGCAACACCACACGCGTGAAACAGACTGGTTTCAGCAAGCCTTCGTCGGTGCCCGGAAAAGACTGCTGCATCACGGTGCTCTATCTGCAACGGCGGTCGGAAGATGCCAAAGGCAACATCACCGCGCTTCGCGTGGGCACTATGGTGGTGAAGTATGCAGCATCCACACAGGGATGGATCGACGGTGCAACCTACGAGATACACTACGGCGACATAACCCACACGCCCGGCTACGATGCCGCCACCATGGGCTTGCGCACCACCGACTACGCGCGCAACTCCCACGGCAAGAGCGTGCCCGTGCGCGAAGTGGGGTGGGACAGTGCCTCGGCCGATCCCACTCATCTCGTGCTGCAGTTCTCGTCGAGCCACGGCGGAGCCTATATCGGTACGGTGGGCAACACCTTCTGGGTGGACAACGTAGCCCTCGTCTACTGACCTCCGTGCCGCCTTTCTGCACAATGCAGCATTCGCCGGCGGCGCAAAACAACAAAATCCGTCATTATGCAAAAATATCTCCGACATGCAACCCCGTGGCTTATATACGCCGTTGCAGCCCTCGCCCTGCCCAACATAGTTCTCTGCGCCACCGAGCACATGCCGTGGTGGGCCTGCGCGGCCAACGTGCTGCTGCCCGTGCCGGTGTATGCCCTGCTGCTCACCCTTGCCCGCAAGCCCGGCAAGGCCGTGTTGATGTGCTTCCCGATAGTGTTCTTTGCCGCCTTCCAGATAGTGTTGATCTTTCTCTACGGGCGCGGAGTGATAGCCGTAGACATGTTTCTCAACCTCGTCACCACCAACCCCGGCGAAGCCATGGAACTGCTCGACAACCTCGTGCCGGCCATTGCCTTTGTGGTGGCGGTGTATGTGCCGCTGATCGTGGTGGCCGCCGTGTCGTGGCGGCGGGGCGTGGAATGCCGACCGGAATGCCGCCGCCGAGTGCGCCGATGGTCACTGGTTTTTGCCGCGTGCGGACTTGCTGTCGTGGCAATGTGCCGCGTGTGCGGCGCAGGCGACGATGTGGCCGACGCTGACGAAGGCAATGGCTCGCCATGTTTCGCCTATCGCGTGACTGATCACCTATATCCCGTCAACGTGATATACAACCTCTGGATTGCCGTGCAGCGCACCCGTGCCACCGCACACTACCGATCGGCCGTGGCCACATTCAGGTTTGGTGCGCGCCCCACCCATGCCGCCGACAGCAGCGAGGTGTATGTGCTTGTCGTGGGCGAAACGGCGCGTGCCGTCAATTTCCAACTCTACGGCTACTCACGCCCCACCACGCCGCTGCTCGCAGCCACGCCCGGCATCGATGTGTTCCGTGGAGTCACCTCGCAGTCGAACACCACTCACAAGAGCGTGCCCATGATTCTTTCGGCCGCCACAGCATCCGACCACGACCGTCTCTACCGCGAGAAGAGCATAATATCGGCCTTCCGCGAGGCCGGATTCCACACCGTGTTTCTATCGGCACAACGCCCCAACCACTCGTTCATCGACTTCTTCGGTCAGGAGGCCGACGAATGGCGGTTTGCCGAAGGCCAGAATGCGGCGCAATCTGGCGACATGCAGCTGCTGCCAAGCGTTGCCAAGGTTTTGAACTGCCGCCGACGCAAGCAGCTCATAGTGATGCACACCTACGGGTCGCACTTCAACTACCGCGACCGCTACCCCCGTAGCCAAGCCTATTTCCGCCCCGATGCGCCGTCAACTGCCGCCGCCTCAAACCGCGCCGCGCTCCTTAACGCCTACGACAACACCATACGACAGACCGACCGACTGCTGCACTCAATCATAACCCTTCTCAACCGCCGCGGATGCGCCGCCGCCATGATTTACACTTCCGACCACGGCGAAAACATCTTCGACGACCCCCGGCAGCGGTTCCTGCACGCTTCGCCCGTGCCATCGTTCTTCGACACCAACGTGCCGCTCATAGTCTGGACATCGCCCTCCTACCGCCGCCAGTACAATAAAGAAGCCGAGGCTCTGCAACGTAACCGCGACAAGGGCGCGGAGAGCAGCGTGTCGGTGTTTCACACCATGCTGCAGTTGGCCGGGATAGCCGCGCCCCAGCGCAACGACACGCTCTCGCTCGCCTCTACATGCTACCGCATGCGCCGCCGACGCTACCTCGACGACCACGACCGCGCGGTGACATTCAGCGTCGCAGGCATGACCCACCTTGATTTTCTCCAGTTCCGCCGTCACCGCACCACCGGATATTGACGCGCCGAGGAATGCAAAGTTAGCTATCTATTGCCCCTGAAAGGGGCGCATATTATAGGATAGGGGCTTGTTCCTATCTATCAAAGTATCACCGTATTTTGCCTCTGAAAGGGGCGTATATTTCAATATTACAATGAATTATGCGCCCCCTGCAGGGGCAATTTAGTAAAATGCATAAACGCAGGGGCAAGCCCCTGCGCTATAATATGTCGTCCCTACGGGACTTGATAATTGCAAAGTCTTTACCGGATACTAATAGTTTTTTATATTAGTATAAATACGTAATTGTCTGATAATCAGAAAGAATTTAGTAATTAAAGCCCTGGAAGGGCGAAACGATTGTAGCCCAGGGTGAGGATAGAGCGAAGCGACATCCGTAACCCTGGGTTCCATGTGCGGCAGAGCCGGTTGGCCTGTAAGGTCAACACACCAAATTGATTGTGCTGACCTTACAGGCCAGCCTTGAAAACCAATTGTTTGCCCAGGGTTACACCGCTTCACTACGTTCCGCGGTTCACCCTGGGCTGGGATCGTTACGCCCTTCCAGGGCTTAGTATGCGAAACCCTACAAAATTGCGACTACTTTTTTCTGAATTTTAAGCACCCACTCTACGGGACTTATCCATTGCGAAAATTTTACCGGACACTAATAAATCACTCAAGGTGGGTTCTATAAATTGGCTTTGTCAGATTGCGAGACTGTTTTCGAGGACAATTTGTCTGCGAGTGAGGGAGTATAGCGGGCTATACGACTGAACGAGTAGACGGATTGGACCGAAAAGAGACCGCAAGATGACAAAACGCAACCCGTTATATTAATTCTTGTTTTGCGGTGGGAATTTATAGAACCCACCTCAAGTTTCTGATTTGTAAATTATGCTTGAAAAAATGTCCCCGAAGGGGGCAAACTCTGCATAACCGCTGGTGACCGAAGGGAACCT
>CAVKCP010000074.1:0-13313 GCA_963654815.1 Lachnospiraceae bacterium
TCTGCGCCCCTTTCAGGGGCAATGAATAGAAAACTATTCAATAGAAAAAAGTAAGCCCCACATTTCCCAAAACTTTATAAAGGACGTCCATTCAACGTTTTACGATGTTAGACCAATATTTTACCGGACACCAATAATTGTTTTTATGGCTTTGCAGCCGTGTTGCCGAGGGCAGTGTGCGGCGGCGTGGAAGCGTTGGCGTTGCCCTCAGTCGCTCACTTTCCTTATAATTGTGAGCCCGTCGCGCAGCGGAAGTATCACCCTTTCCACGCGAGGGTCGGCGGCCACGAGGTCGTTGAAGCGCTCTATCGCGGCCGTCTGGTGGTCGCGGTTGTAGGCAGGGTCAACCACATGGCCGTCCCAAAGAGTGTTGTCGGCAAGGATATATCCGCCTGTGCGCAGCACCGACATAACCATTTCGTAGGTCTCGGCATAGGTGCGCTTGTCGCCGTCGATGAATGCCATGTCGAACGTTATGCCCAGTTTCGGGGCTTCAATGTTGGCGTCGCCAATGATGAAACGTATCTTGTCGGCCACGGCCGACTGTTCTATCCACGGCCGGGTGAAGTCTTCCTGCTCGTCGTTAATCTCGAATGTCCACACCATGCCGCCCTCTTCGAGCCCCTCGGCCAGGCATATCGCGCTGTAACCGCTGAATGTTCCCACCTCGAGGATGTTCTTGGGGCGCACCATGTGCACCATCATGCGCAGCAGACGGCCCTGCAGATGTCCGCTGGCCATGCGCCCGTGTATGGTGTGGATGTTGGTGGCGCGGTAGAGGCGGTGCAGATATTCGCCCTCGGGGTCGCTGTGGGCGAGAATGTATTCCTCAATCCTGCTGTCCATGCCGGTGTGCGGTTGCGTTCTTTTCCATGCCTTTCAGAGCCTCCACTGCGAGCCGGTAGGAGTCGAGTCCGAAGCCGCATATCACTCCGGCGCATGCTGCCGAAATCATGGAGTGGTGGCGGAATTCCTCGCGGCGGTGCACGTTTGAGATGTGCACCTCGATTACCGGTGCCGTAACCGAACGTATGCAGTCGTGCAGGGCTATGCTCGTGTGGGTGTAGGCACCGGCGTTGAGCACTATGCCGTCGCACCCGAAGCCCACCTGCTGGATGTAGTTTATCAGTTCACCTTCAACGTTGCTCTGGTAGAAGCCTATGTTGATGTCGGGATAAGCGGCACGCAGTGTTTCGAGAAAAGCGTCGAAGCCCGTGTTGCCGTAGATGTCGGGCTCGCGCGTGCCCAGCAAGTTGAGGTTGGGCCCGTTGATTATCTGTATTTCCATGTTGTCTTGTCTTAGTACGTATGCAAAGGTAGGCATTATCCCGAAAATACGAACCTCAAACCATAGCAACTTGTCATTTCGCCTACACTAATTTATGGGCAACTGCCGAAAGTAGGCGAAAAAATGCTAACTTTGCAGTCAGTAAACACCCCTTTGCAACTCAACAGCAACAAGATAAAGAAACAATACGCATCTATGGAAGAGAAACATTTCAGGCGCACCACCGTTACGGCGGCGCTGCCCTACGCCAACGGCGGCGTGCACATAGGCCACCTTGCAGGAGTATATGTGCCTGCCGACATCTATGTGCGCTACCTGCGCATGAAGAAGCAGGAAGTGGTATTCATCGGCGGAAGCGACGAGCACGGCGTGCCCGTGACCATTCGCGCCCGCAAGGAAGGCGTAACCACGCAGGAAGTGGTTGACCGCTACCACACGCTCATAAAAGACTCGTTCGAGAGGTTCGGCATCTCGTTCGACATATACAGCCGCACCACGTCGGACATACACCACAAGTTCGCCTCCGACTTCTTCCGCACGCTCTACGACAAGGGCGAGCTTGTGGAGAAAACTGAGGAACAGTTCTGCGACGAAGTAACCGGCGAATTCCTCACCGACCGCAACATCGTGGGCACATGTCCGCGTTGCGGTGCCGAAGGAGCATACGGCGACCAGTGCGAGAAGTGCGGCGCCACGCTCTCGCCCGAGGAACTTATCAACCCGACCAACAAGAACAACCCCGGCCACGGCCTTGTGAAGAAGCCCACGAAAAACTGGTATCTGCCCCTTGGCAACTATCAGGAGTGGCTCAAGAAATGGATACTCGAAGGCCACAAGGAGTGGCGCACCAACGTGTACGGGCAGTGCAAGTCGTGGCTCGACATGGACTTGCAGCCGCGTGCCATGACCCGCGACCTCGACTGGGGCATACCAGTGCCCGTGGAAGGAGCCGACGGAAAGGTGCTCTACGTGTGGTTCGACGCGCCCATTGGCTACATTTCAAACACCAAGGAACTGTGCGATGCGCAGCCCGAACGTTGGGGTTCGTGGCAGAAATGGTGGCAGGACGACGAAACCCGCCTCGTGCATTTCATCGGAAAAGACAACATCGTGTTCCACTGCATAGTGTTCCCCACCATGCTCAAGGCCCACGGCGGCTACATACTGCCCGACAATGTGCCGGCAAACGAGTTCCTCAACCTTGAAAACGACAAGATTTCAACCTCGCGCAACTGGGCTGTCTGGCTGCACGAATACCTCGACGACTTCCCCGGCAAGCAGGATGTGCTGCGCTATGTGCTCACCGCCAACGCCCCGGAGACAAAGGACAACAACTTCACATGGAAGGATTTCCAAGACCGCAACAACAACGAACTGGTGGCAGTCTACGGCAATTTCGTAAACCGCGCCCTGCAACTCACGAAGAAATATTTCGGTGGAGTGGTGCCGGAGTGCGGTGAACTGAACGACATCGACCGCAAGGCCATAGACGAGTTCAAGGACGTGAAGCAGAAGGTTGAGGCTCTGCTCGACAACTTCAAGTTCCGCGACGCGCAGAAAGAAGCCATGAACCTCGCCCGCATAGGCAACAAATACATCACCGACTGTGAGCCGTGGCACGTGGCAAAAACCGACATGGAGCGCGTGAAGACCATTCTCTATATCTCTTTGCAGCTCGTGGCCAACCTCGAGATAGCATTCAGTCCGTTCCTGCCTTTCAGTTCGGCAAGGCTGCGCCAGATGCTCGGCATCGACGAAAGCGACTGGGCTCAGCTCGGCAGCACCACGCTGCTCAAGCCCGGACACAAGCTCGGCGATCCGCAGCTTCTGTTCGAGAAGATTGAAGACGAGGCCATTGAGGCCCAGCTCAAGAAGCTCGACGACACGAAGAAAGCCAACGAAGCAGCCTCGTATGTGGCCGCTCCGGTGAAGGAGAACGTTGATTTCGACACCTTCGAGAAGCTCGACATACGCGTGGGCCACATAAAGGCGTGCGAGAAAGTGAAGAAGTCGAAGAAGCTTCTGCGCTTTACCATCGACGACGGCAGCGGCACCGACCGCACCATTCTCAGCGGAATAGCAGCATGGTATGAGCCTGATCAGCTTGTGGGCAAGGACGTTCTGTTCGTGGCCAACTTCGCCCCACGCAAGATGATGGGCATAGAAAGCCAGGGAATGATACTCTCGGCAGTAAACTTCGACGGTTCGTTGAACGTCACATCGGTGCTCGGCAACGTGAAGCCGGGTTCGCAGGTGGGCTGACGGCACAACCACAATACAACGCGAAAAACGGCAACCTCACCCCTCATCGGGTGGCGGTTGCCGTTTTTTTTTATTGGTGTCCGGTAAAATATTCAATGTTTGTCCTTTTATAAGGCTTTGGAAAACGAAGGGCTTACTTTTGTGCATTGCATAGTTTGCAATCCATTGCCCCTGCAAGGGGCGTATATTATAGGATAGGGACTCGCCCCTATCTGTTAGGCATCACTGTTTTTTGCCCCTGTAAGGGGCGTATAGTTTTAACTCACAATGAATTATGCGCCCCTTACAGGGGCAAAATTGTTGAAAACAATAAACGCAGGGGCAAGCCCCTGCGCTATATTCTGTCGTCCCTACGGGACTTACCCGTTGCGGGAATTTCACCGGATGGCAATAGCTTTTTTGTGCTCTTTTGCATCAGTCGATGGCCGCTGCAAAAGGTGTGTTCGGGGTTATTCTGCCGTTTCGGGATGGCCTTTCATCTGCTTCACGTTGTCGCAAATCATGGCGCGGCGGTAGTCCTTGCCCTTCACGCTAAGGCGCACTCCCTTCATCTGCACCTTGTCAACGTTGCGGAAATACAGTCCCCACGACGGGAATACGGGCCATTCGTTAGTGCCGTGGCTCTCAAACCATGCCGGAAGCTGCGGGTCGTCGATGTTGCGGAACTGCAAGTCGCAGTCGCGCATTACCACGCGGTCGGTCACGGCCGATCCCCAGCTCTTCACCGAGAGGGCGTGGCGTGTGATGTCGCGGGCGGTGATCCGTTCCACTTTTATGGTGCCCAAAGAGTTGTCGTCGCCCAAAGTCACCGAGAGGGGAGTGAGCACCTGGCTCACGCGGCAGTCTTTTATGTAGATTCGGTCGAGCCTGCCCGGAGCCTTGCCCCATGCTCCCGGTTCAATGGTTATGGCCGCTTCGGAGTTGGTGCGGTGCGAGGTGATGTGCTCGAAAGAGCCCGGCCCGTAGATGTCGCAGTCGCTCACGGTCACGCCCACCGACGGCATAATCATGCGAATGCCGTTGCACGACGAGTTGAGCCGGCACCGTTCTATGCGAGTCTGCTCCCAGTAGCCGCCCGCAATGGCGTCGTCGCCGGTGGAGAGAGTGCAGTCGGTTATGTTCACGCGCTTGGCTCCGCGCAGGTGAATGCCGTCCCATCCGCCCTCTACGCAGATGTTGCTGAATTCGCCCCGGTCAATCTTATAGCCCAGAAAAGCGTAGTTTGACGCGTGCTTCACGGTGAGTCCGTCGACTTTGAAGTTGCGGCAGTCGGCCATGAGCACCGTGTGCGGTCCGCGCTGGTGCTCCTCGCCCTTTGGGTTGCGCACGTTGTTGCCGTCGATGCAGCCCGGCCCCTCAATGCCGGCATGCTCCACGCCCACGGCAAACACGAGAGCCTGCGACCACACGGGGTCGGTGGCACTGTTGTAGTTTACGGTGCCCTGTCCGCTTTCATATTTCGACAGGTCGGCAGTGGTGGTGAGATGCGTGTATTGCGACAGGTTTTTTGTGCCGCGCAGCACCGCCCCCTGCTCCAGGCGCAGCGTCACGCCGCTCTTTAGAAATATGCTGCCCGTGGTGAACACGCCCTTTGGCACGCTCACCACGCCGCCTCCCTTGGCGGCGCATTGATCTATGGCCCGGTTTATGGCGGCGGCGTTGTTTACTGTGGAGTCGGAGGGTGTCGCGCCGAACGACATGATGCTCACGATAATGGTTAATAGGAAATTCATAAAATGCGATTGTTTGTTTTCGGATGATAAAGTTAGACATTTTTTGCCGTTTCCGTCCATTTGCCGGGCACAAAATGCTCCGCCGGGCGCGAAAACGTAATTGTGGTAGGAAAACAGGTAAAAGGATTATGCCGCGTTAGGCACTGTCGTGCTAACTTTGCACCGTGGAAAAAAGAAATCGTAACAATAATATATAAAAGTAAGAGTATCAAGATGGAAATTCTGCAAACAATCAAGTCGCCGGCCGACATAAAGCGTCTCACGGCGGCGCAGCTCGAAACCCTCGTCCAGGAAGTGCGCGAGGGAGTGCTCACGCGCGACTCTCTGCACGGCGGGCACGTTGGCCCCAACCTCGGATTTGTTGAGGCCACGATAGCGTTGCACTACGTGTTCGACGCTCCGCGCGACAAGTTCGTCTTCGACGTGTCTCACCAAATCTACCCTCACAAGATGCTCACCGGCCGCGCCTTCGGCTTCGTCTGCCCCGAACGCTTCGGCGAAGTGTCGGGCTACAGCAGTCCGTTGGAGTCGCCCGACTACGATATGTTCGAGATAGGACACACCTCCACCTCGGTAGCCCTTGCTACTGGCTTGCAGAAGGGGCGCGACATTCTTGGTGGAAAGGAGAACATCATAGCCGTGATAGGCGACGGGTCGCTCTCGGGCGGCGAAGCCTTCGAGGGACTTGACATGGCTGCCGAACTGGGCACCAACATAATAATAGTGGTAAACGACAACGAGATGTCGATAGCCGAAAACCACGGCGGCCTCTACGGCAACCTGCGCCTGCTGCGCGAAACGGGCGGCAAGGCCGAGCTGAACTATTTCCGTGCACTCGGTTTCGACTACCGCTATGTGGAGAGCGGCAACGACCTGGGCGCGCTCATCGAGGCATTTGCCGAGGTGAAGGACACACCGCGCCCCACCGTGGTGCACCTGCACACCGAGAAAGGACACGGCTACCGCCCCGCCGTTGAGAACAAGGAGGCGTGGCACTGGAGCATGCCCTTCGACGTGGCAACGGGCAAAACCACAGTGGAATATGCCGGAGTGAGCGCGGCACAGGCCCTCGGCGCACACCTGCGAGCCCTCATGGCAGCCGACCCGAAGCTCGTGTGCGTGTCGGCTGGCGTGCCCTCGTCGATAGGTTTCGGACCGACGCAGCGCGCCGAGGCCGGAGCACAGCACCAGGACGTGGGCATTGCCGAGGAAGAGGCTGTGGCCATGGTGTCGGGAATGGCACGGCGCGGAGCGCATCCGGTGTTCTCCACCTACGCAACCTTCATCCAGCGCACCTACGACCAGATTGCCCAAGACCTCTGCGTGAACGGCAATCCGGCCGTGATAAACGTCATCGGGTCGTCTGTCTACGGCCTGAACGACTTCACGCACATCTGCTTCTTCGACATACCCATGCTCTCGCACATTCCCAACCTCGTATATCTCGCGCCCGCAACCATTAATGAAATGATTGCAATGGAAGACTGGGCCATACGCCAAGACCGCTATCCCGTGGCCATACGCGTGCCCGAAGGCGAAGTGGAGCAGGGCAGCGACGACTGCGACACCGACTACTCCCGCCTCGACCGCTACAAGGTGGAACACCGCGGCAGCCGCGTGGCCATAATAGGTGTGGGCACATTCCTGGGCAAGGCACGCCGCGTGGCCGCCCAACTGGCCGACAGGCGCGGCATCGACGCAACGATAATCAACCCGCGCTTTGTGTCGGGCACCGACGAAGAACTGCTCAACTCGCTTGCAGCCGACCACAGTCTGGTGGTGACGGTGGAGGATGGCAGCATCGACGGAGGCTTCGGCGAACGCATAGCACGCTTCTACGGCCCCACCGCCGTGCGCACCCTGTGCTTCGGAGTGCGCAAGGCTCTCTACGACCGCTACGACGTGCAGCAGCTTCTGAGCGACAACCACCTCACCGACGGGCAGATAACCGACGATATCATAGCCGTAATCGACTCCATAAACAATTGATAATTAACCGCAATCAAGCCTTGACCCCGCCGCAACCAAACCCTGCGGCGGGGCTTTTGCGTTTGCGGCGGGAGCGTGCGGCAGATGATGCACGCGCGTGGCGCAAATGCAGCACATGCGTGCGGCAAATGCGGCGAAACAGGGGTTTTTAGTCTGATTTAACACTCGCGGGTTGTGTGTGTCGCTGAAAATGACTACCTTTGCAGCCGATTTTTTAACATATAATATAATGTGGAAGAATTTGGCTGCTTGCAACCACACTAAAAAATGCTAAAACTGCGAAATCAGCACAAACGATTTTCGACGGTAATTTGGCATTTTTCCACTTGATTTAAAATTTGGAAAAATGAATTATCTATTTTCATCAGAATCAGTTTCGGAAGGACATCCCGACAAGGTGGCCGACCAGATTTCAGACGCTCTCGTCGATCAGTTCCTTGCCTACGACGACAAGGCACACTGCGCCATTGAGTCGTTCGTAACCACCGGTCAGGTGGTGATAATGGGCGAAGTGCGTTCAGACGCCTACATCGACCTGCAGACCATTGCCCGCAAGACGATAAACAAGATAGGCTACACCAAGTCGGAATACCAATTTGACGGCAACTCCTGCGGAGTGCTCACCGCCATTCACGAGCAGAGCGACGACATTGAGCGCGGCGTGAACCGCAGCAAAGAGGAAGACCAGGGCGCAGGCGACCAGGGAATGATGTTCGGCTACGCCACCAACGAAACCGAAAACTACATGCCCGTGTCGCTCGACATAGCCCACCTCATCATGCGCACCCTTGCCGACATACGCCGTGAAGGCCGCGAGATGACCTATCTGCGCCCCGACTCGAAGAGCCAGGTGACGGTGGAATACACCGAACAGGGCGTGCCCGTGCGCATAGACACCATTGTGGTGTCGACACAGCACGACGAGTTTGACACCGACGATGCGCGCATGCTCGACAAGATAAGACACGACGTTATTAACATTCTCATGCCGCGCGTGAAGGCACAGATACACTCCGAAAAGGTGCTCGCCCTCTTCGGCGACGACATAAAGTATTTTGTCAACCCCACGGGCAAGTTCGTCATCGGCGGCCCCCACGGCGACACCGGTCTTACGGGGCGCAAGATAATCGTCGATACCTACGGCGGCAAGGGCGCACACGGCGGCGGTGCCTTCTCGGGCAAAGACCCCTCGAAGGTTGACCGCTCGGCAGCCTACGCCGCACGCCACATTGCCAAGAACATGGTGGCAGCCGGAGTGGCCGACGAGATGCTCGTGCAGATAAGCTACGCCATAGGTGTGGCCGACCCCGTGAACATATATGTGAACACCTACGGACGCTCGCGCGTGGCCCTGAGCGACGGCGAGATAGCCCAGAAGATAAGCCGCCTGTTCAAGTTGAGGCCGAAAGACATAGAGCGCGACCTCAAGCTGCGCCAGCCGATGTATCTCGAAACCGCAGCCTACGGGCACATGGGGCGCAAGAACGAGGTGGTGAAGAAGACATTCACCTCGCGTTACCACGAGACGAAGACCATAGACGTGGAGCTCTTTACATGGGAAAAGCTCGACCGCGTTGACGACATACGCGAGGCATTCTGTCTGTAACCCCACGGCGGCGGCACATTGCGTGCCGCCGCTTCAACTGAAAGCCGGGCACACTCCGGCGCAAAACATCGGTACACAAACATGAAAGCATTGGCAACACAACAACCCGACTCCTTGGCAACCGCCACAGCGGTAGATGCCGAGCAGCCTGCCGCCGCCGTCAGGACTCACCATGAGCCCACCCCGGCCGAGGTGCTGCGCGCACTGCCTGCCGACGCCACGCCCGAGCAGCAGGACTCCGCCGTGCAGGCATCGTTGAAGCCGCGCGAGATAAACTACAGTTCGCGCCCTGACACGCTGCACCTGCCCGGATGGCCGGCAGGGCGCAGCTACCGCGACGTGTCGCTGCCGCAATACTACCGCGAGTCGTATTTCGAGGGCAAGCCGTGCTTCCACCCCGAACTGTTCGGAGGCCGCCTCGGCGTGGCCGGCGACCCCGTGCCCTACAGCATTGCACGCGACAACGTGATAACGGCCCTGCTCATAGGCTGCTTCGTGCTCGCATTGGTGGCCTACGCCAAGTCGCGGCGGTTCATTATAAGGCAGGCCAAAGACTTCTTTCGCCCGCCCTACGGCGAGAAGATGACCGCCATGACCGAGACGGCGGGCGAGATAAGGTTCCAGTTCTTCCTCGTCATGCAGACGTGCCTGCTGCTCGCGCTCGTATATTTCTTCCATGTGCAGATAAAAGTCACCGACACCTTCGTCATCGACCAGTATCAGGTGATAGGCATCTACGCCGCCATAATCTTCGGCGGCATACTCGTCAGGGCCGGGGCATACAGCATTGCCGGATGGGTGTTCTTCGACAAGCGGCGCAACGAGATGTGGATGAAGGCCCTGCTCTTTCTCATTGCCATGGAGGGCGTGGCACTCTTCCCCGTGGTTATGCTGCAAGCCTATTTCGAAATGCCCGTGCAGGCCACGCTTGTGTGCACCGCCATAGTGCTCGGAGTGTTCAGATTACTCGCCTTTTACAAGCAATACATCATCTTTTTCAGGCACGAGGGACTCTCTTTGCAGATTTTTTTGTACTTTTGCACGCTTGAAATCATCCCTATGGCAGCCTTGTTGGGGGCACTTGCCATCGTTAGCAGTTATTTGAAGGTAAATTATTAAGAATAAAAATGATAAAGAAGATTTTGGTATCCCAGCCCGAACCGTCGAGTGAGAAATCTCCTTATTACGACATCGCGAAAGACTTTGGCGTGGAACTTGTGTTCCGCCCGTTCATCAAAGTCGAGGGACTCAGCCCCAAAGAGTTCCGCCAACAGAAGATAGGACTGCTGGATTTCACCGCCGTAGTGTTCACCTCAAGACACGCCATAGACAATTATTTCAACCTGGCCAAGGAAATGCGCATCACCATTCCCGAGGACATGAAATACTTCTGCGTGACTGAAACCATCGCGCTCTACATACAGAAATATGTGCAGTATCGCAAGCGCAAGGTGTTCTTCGGCAACACCGGCAAGATCGACGCGCTCATACCGACAATGGTTAAGCACAAGGGCGAGAAATATCTCGTGCCGCTGAGCAGCGTGCACAACGACTCGGTGACGGCTCTGCTCGACTCGAAGAAGCTCAACCACAAGGAGTGCGTGATGTATCGCACGGTGAGCAACGACTTCACCGAGGAGGAAGCAAAGGCATTCGACTGCGACATGATCGTGTTCTTCAGCCCCAGCGGCATCAAGGCATTCACCAAGAATTTCCCCGGTTTCGAGCAGGGTGACGTGCGCATAGCAACGTTCGGCCCCGCCACGGCAAAGGCCGTGACCGACGAGGGCCTGCGCCTCGACCTGCAGGCACCCACCAAGGAACAGCCGTCGATGACCGGCGCGCTGCGCCACTATCTTGAGAACAACAAATGATGCAGGCCGCCACGGCCCGCACACACCAAACACCCGCGCCTATGACAAAGGCATTCGCGCTCCCCAAGAAGGAGAGGATAAACAGCAAGAAGCAAATCGACCGGCTCTTCGCCGGGCGCGGCAGCCGCGCCATGTCGGCTTTTCCGCTGCGCCTCGTGTATATGGAAGAGGAGCGCGGCGGCGACGAAAGTCAGCCCGTGCAGATGATGGTGAGCGTGCCCAAACGCCACTTCAAGCACGCCGTTGACCGCAACCGCGTGAAAAGGCTCGTGCGCGAAGCCTACCGCCGGCACCGCCACATTCTCGCCGAAGCCGTGGAGCAAAGCGGAAAAAGGCAGCTGCGGCTCGCCTTCATCTGGACAGCCGCCGAGATGCGCACCTACGGCGAGGTGGAACAGCGCATGGTCAACCTGCTGCAAAGGCTGGGGGAGAGGCAATGAAAGCGCTGCACGCCATATCGCATGCACTGGCATGGATTACTGTGCAGTCCATAGTGTTCTACCAGCGGTTCATAACCCCGTTCACGCCGCCGTCGTGCCGCTTCACGCCCACATGCTCTGAATATGCCAGGCAGGCACTGCTCAAGCACGGGTTTTTCAAGGGCATGGCACTCGCCGTGTGGCGCATACTAAGATGCAACCCGTGGGGTGGCTCGGGATACGACCCCGTGCCGTAAGTTTCCGGCAAAGGCCGGGCCTCACCAACATACTCAAAAAAACATCAAACAAACCAATTCGATGACAAAGAATTTCGTTGAAGAACTGCGCTGGCGCGGCATGCTCGCGCAGATCATGCCGGGTACAGAGGAATATCTCAACACCCACATGGTGTCGGCGTATCTCGGAACCGACCCCACTGCCGACTCGCTGCACATAGGACACCTCTGCGGCATAATGATGCTGCGCCATCTGCAGCGCTGCGGACACAAACCCTACCTGCTCGTGGGCGGCGCCACCGGAATGATAGGCGACCCCTCGGGCAAGAGCCAGGAACGCAACCTGCTCGACACGGCCACTCTCTACCACAACCAGGAGGCCATAAAGAAACAGGTGGCAAAGTTCCTCGACTTCGACGGCACCGAGCCCAACAAGGCCGAACTCGTGAACAACTACGACTGGATGAAGGACTTCACCTTCCTCGACTTCGCACGCGAGGTGGGCAAGCACATCACCGTGAACTACATGATGGCCAAGGACAGCGTGCAGAAACGACTCAACGGCGAGGCACGCGACGGACTGTCGTTCACCGAGTTCACCTACCAGCTGCTGCAAGGCTACGACTTCCTCTACCAATACCAGAAATACGGCGTGCGCCTGCAGCTCGGAGGCAACGACCAGTGGGGCAACATGACCACCGGAACCGAACTGATACGCCGCACGCTCGGAAGCGAGGCCGAGGCCTACTGCCTCACCTGTCCGCTCATAACCAAGAGCGATGGCAAGAAATTCGGCAAGACCGAGAGCGGCAACATCTGGCTCGACCCGGCTCGCACCACGCCCTACGCCTTCTACCAGTTCTGGCTCAACGTGAGCGACGACGATGCCGAGAAATACATAAAGATATTCACCGACCTCGACCGCGAAACCGTGGAGGCTCTCGTGGCAGAGCACAACCAAGATCCCGGACGTCGCATCCTGCAGAAGCGTCTGGCCGAGGAAGTTACCGCAATGGTGCACTCGCGCGCCGACCTGGAAACAGCACAGGAGGCATCGAGCATACTCTTCGGCAAGGGAACAAAGGAAACCCTGCAGAAATTCGACGAAGCTACGCTCCTGAGCATATTCGAGGGCGTGCCCCACTACACGCTCGCCGCCGACCTTCTCGGACAGCCCGCCGTGGAACTCTTCACCCGCGACGAAGTGAAGATATTCGCCTCGAAGGGCGAGATGCGCAAGCTCGTGCAGGGCGGAGGCGTGTCGCTCAACAAGGAGAAGCTCGCTGCGTTTGACCGCGTGGTGACTGCCGACGACCTGATTGACGGCAAATATCTGCTCGTGCAGCGCGGAAAGAAAAACTACTACCTCGTCACCGTGAAGTGACGCGGCACAGAAGATAACATGAAAAAGGGCAGGACACACTGCGGCACATAGTCAGAAGTGTCCTGCCCTTTTGTTGCCGCTGCGGCAAAAAAGCACGGCAAAATTTGGCGGTAGCGCAAAAAAGCGTTACCTTTGCAGCCGGAAATGTGGACAGGTGTGCCGTGGCTCGTGCCGGGCAACGCTTCCTCGCTTTCCGATTATGGCACTGTCCTATGGTGTAATGGTAGCACAACAGGTTTTGGTTCTGTTTGTGGTGGTTCGAATCCGCCTAGGACAACGCTAACGGCCTTCCCTCTTCGGGGAAGGCTTTTTTCGTTTCTGACAGATACGCGAGACCACAGTTTGCAGGTATCCGATGAAAAATATGTATTCTATTATTGGTGTCCGGTAAAAAATAGCAACGGGTAAGTCCCGTAGGGACGACAGATTATAGCGTAGGGGCTTGCCCCTGCGTTTATGGATTTCTGTAATTTTGCCCCTGTAAGGGGCGCATAATTCATTGTGAGATTGAAATATACGCCC
>CAVKCP010000075.1:0-12703 GCA_963654815.1 Lachnospiraceae bacterium
GGGGCAAGCCCCTATCCTATAATATGCGCCCCTTTCAGGGGCAATGGATAGCAAACCGTGCAAAGCGCAAAAGTAAGCCCCGAGTTTTCAGAAGTCTTATAAAGAACAGACATTCCACGTTTTACTATGTTAGACCAATATTTTACCGGACACCAATATAATTTTTTAATGTCTTCGCCTGTTGATTTCATGCCATAGGCCTTGCCGAAAAGCCACTTGCTGCGGTTGGCGGCAAGTGGTTAGAAATCGACAGGCACTACAATCTTTGCCGTGAAGTTGCGCCCCATGTTGCACACACCCGTGCGTCCCGTTGCATTGTTGTGGTCGAGATATTTCAATCGGCTCAAATGGTTTTGATAGGCACGGTCGGTGAGGTTCTCACACGATAGGTAGAGGGAGAACAGGCGGTGGCCATGCCGTTTCACGTCGGTGCCTGCATAGAGGTTGAGCAGCGTGTATGAAGGCGTGGCCGTCTCGGTGCCGTTGGTCGCATAGAAGTGGTTCTGCCGCAGATTGCAGTCGGCTTCAAGTTTCACAAAGCAGTTGTCTATGTGGCGCCTGCCGCAGGCAATCTCGTAGCGCACGTCGGCCAGAAGGCGCGGGGCAGGGGTGAACGGAAGGTAGCGTGTGGCGCGCGGTTGTCCTAGTTGCACCGAACTCACATAGCTGAAGCTGCTGCCTATGTGCAGGCGCGGCAGGGGATGCACGTCGAGGCGTGCTTCGCCGCCGAGCTGGCGTGCCCGCCCCGAGGCGAAACGGTAGGCTGCAACGCCGTCGATTGTGGCCGGAGTGCCGTCGTCGGCCACTTGCCGCTCGCTGAATATGTAGTTGTCGATGCGGTTGGCAAACAGTGCCAGTTCGGCCGAAACAATGTCCGACGAGTAGCTCGCGCCCAAGTCGGCCTGCCAGCTTCCTTCGGGGCGCAATTCCGTGTTGCCCAACTCATGGCGTTGCGTGCCCTCGTGCACTCCGTTTGATGCGAGTTCGCTGATGTTGGGAGCGCGAAACCCGCGCGACAGGTTTAGCTTGACGTTGACGTCGGGCAGCACGTCGGCGGCGATGCCGATGCTTGCCGACACACCGCTGAACGTGCGCTTGAATGCCGCGAAACGCTCTGTGCCGTCGCAGGTGAGCGCGTCGCCGCTCATGGTGCGGTGGTCGGCACGCAAGCCACCGGTCAGGTTGGCCTTTCCCAGTCGTCTTGCAGCCGTGGCAAAAAGGCCGCAGTCGAAAAGGCGGTAGGCCGGCACGAGAAACTCCGAACCCTTGTTGAGCGACCGCTGGTACATGCCGTTCACGCCGCCCGACACTTTCCAGCAGCCAGCAATGTCGGTGTCGTAGTGGGCATCATAGTTTACGGTGTGCAGCATGAAGTCGAGCTGACACTCCTTCGAGGCATCTTCTTCCTCAAATTCCTGCCGGCGGTTGTGCTGGTAGGCCACGGTTGCCTTCAGGTTTCCGTTGCCTATGGCCAGTGTGTTGTCCCACACGGCACGGTAGTGGTGTATCTGCTGGTAGGGCACGGGTATGGAATAGCTCTCCGGCGAATATCCATCGGGGCGTGTGAGCATGCCCGTGATTTCGTCGCGCTCGCCCTCAACGATGCCCGGGGTGGAGTGGTAGTAGCCAAGGGTGAGGCGCGAATGCAGCGTGCCGAAGTCAAGGCCGAGTTTCTGCGTGAATGCCTGTTCGCGGTAGGCCGAGCCCGGCACATAGCCGTCGCGGCTGTTGCGGTAGCAGTGGGCGGCCTTGCCGCTGTAGCGCGTGTCCCACACAAAATGCCGCTTGTGGCCCGAGAAATTCACCGAGTAGTCGGCAAGTGCGTTGTTGCTCTGAAATCCCGCCGTGACACTGGCGTGCATCTCGCCCTCCATTGGTGCGGGCGCAGGGTTGAACACAATCACTCCGGCCATGGCATCCGACCCGTATTTGAGGCTTGCCGCGCCCTTGAGTATTTCGGCCGAATGCACCGATGCACCGTCAATCTCCACGCCGTGCTCGTCGCCCCACTGCTGGCCTTCCTGGCGAATGCCGTCGTTAACCACCACCACGCGGTTGTAGCCCAAGCCGCGTATCACGGGTTTTGATATGCCGCCGCCCGTGGTTATCTGCGACACTCCTGGTTCGTGGGCAATGGCATCGATGATGTTTGATGAGGCGCGTGCTTCGAGTTGGCGTGGTGTCACCACGCTCACGGGCGACGGCGTGTTCTTCAGTTTGTCGCTTCCGGTTATGCCAGTCACCACCACCTCGCCGAGTTTCATGCTCGTTTCGGTCATGGGGTTGTGGGTTATGGTGTCGTGTTGTGCGGCGTTGTCGCCGTCGTTGTCGTGCAGTGGCCATTTGTTTGCTTCGGGACAGGCCATTGCGGCCCCGGCTTGCAGGCACAGTGCGCCCGCAAGCAGCAGTTGTATTTTTGTTGCTTTCATTGGTTTTCTCCTTGTTTTCGGGCACACTTGCATGCCTACCGTGCATCGGTAGGTGTGACTACGGCAGTGTGTGCCCCGTGAATGTTTCAGGGGTGTTGCTGAAAAGTAGTGTTGTCAGGAGAAACAAGGAGGTGCGCGCAGGGTGGCCCTGCGGCATGCGCACGGATTCAGTCTTGCGCTTTGCCGCACAAGGCGTGTGGCACGCATGGCGGGACGGGGCAACGTGAGCAGAGTGAGAGGCACCATGCAGGGCATGCTTTGCAACTGGCAAAGCACGCATTCGTGCACTGTCGTCTGCTGGGCTGTGAGGTGTCCGCCGTGGCGTATGTTGTGGGCACACTCCTGGCAATACTCAACCGCAGCCGTTTCGGCGCACTCGTTGTGGCGGTGGAGCGAAACGGCAAGCAATAGCGGCACATACAGGGCGAGCAGCAGCCATGCTGTTCTCATTCGTGTCAGGTGTGGCTTGTGCATGGAGTGTGTATATGTGCAAAGTTATCACAAATGGGCTTGATGCACAAGAAAGCGCGGTTAAAAAAGCGAAAAACATGTGCATTCGACTTGTCGGGGCCGTTGCGGCGGTTTCACGGCGTGCGGTTGGGGATGTGTTGCAGATGCGCTGCGTGTGTGCTCCATAAGGAGCGCGCGCGTGCACCATTTGCCGCACGCAACGAAAAACGGCTTGGCCGGGGCAGAACTGCACTGCCATGGCCAAGCCGTGAGGCTTATTTCCAACGTCACCGGTGCTGCGGTGCCGTGGAGAGAGGTGTCGGCGGCGTTATTTTGCCGACGGGGTGAACCTGAATGTAACGGTGTGTTTGCCGGTGGGGCACTTGTATTGGTCGAGCACAGAGTCGCCGCCGCAGCTGTGGTTGCCTATTCCGCGCTGCCAATAGTCGAAGTGGGCGAACACCTGCGGATGCCGCACAAGGTCGTAGGGGTGCTTGCGTCCGTAGAACACATCGTAGTTGAATTGCTCGTCGTCAACGTGCGACAGCGAGAAAGAGGCGAGCTTGTCGGTCTCGACAGTGAGTGCCGTCGTGCCGTTGTCGAGTGTCATGCGGCGCAGACCCTGGCGGTCGCCCATGGTCTGGGGGGCACTCAGCTCTTCGAACATACCGTCAACCGTGGTGCGGTAGAGGCCGAGCAGCGAACCGCGTTGGCGGTCGATGAAGTTGCTCTGCGGACCTTTGGCATAGTATTCCACGTTTTCGAAGCCTTCGGCAAACTGCATGGTGATGCCCGTGCGGCGCGTGTCTTCCGACGAGTTGCTGAATGTCACGCGCATGTCTACCGTGCCGTCGGGATATACGGTGTAGTCAATCACATGGGTGTCTTTGCTTCCCGACACGGTGGCTTGTGCCACAACGTTCTTGCCTGACTTCTTGGGTGCGGCGGTGAGCTGGCGCTTTCCGCCTATGGCTCCTTCTTCCTTGTTCTCGTTCTCGGCCACGCCACCGGTGGCACCGAGGCTCACGTTGTCGTTGGCAATGCGGCGGAAGGCGTTGAAGTCGGGACCTGCTCCGGGCACGACAAGTTGTGTGCCTTGGTAGGTCCACTGCTTGATGGTGCCGTCGGCGTTGAATTCAATGGTGAAATTATCGCCTGTTATGGCGTTGCCCTTAACCTTGAGCTTGCCCTTGGGGGCTATGGCTGCGAGCTGGGCATCGCGGTTCTGCACAAACGTGGGGTCGGCCACCGATGCGCATGCGGCGTTGGCATCGGCCGTGAGGGCAAACTGCTGTTCGGCCACGGCATAGTCTTTCTCGGCCCATGTGGTTGTCTGCTTCAGCGGCAGACTGAATGTTATGATGTATTCGTGGCCTGCTTCAACGGCGGTGGTGTAGGGAATGTCAACCGAAGCGGTTGCTCCGGGCTGTGTGGAAGGTATTGCAAGGAGAGCCGTTTCAACGGGTTTGCCGTCGCGCAGTACGGTGTAGCGCAGCGAGAGAATGTCGGCAATGTCGGTGAAGGCATACTTGTTTTTCAGTGTGAGCTTCTTTCCGGCAAACGAAACGAAATCGACATTGCGGTAAACATATTTCACCTCGGTGAGCTTCGGTGTCCACTCGCGTCCCGGAGTGATAATGCCGTTGCTCATGAAATCGCCCTGGAAACCCTCAATGCCGTTGTTGAGCTTGGTGTAGTCGTAGCCCGATGTGTAGTAGTGCAGTCCGGTCTTCGCATCGACGAGCGGCAGTCCGGCCTTTATTCGGCGCGTGTCATACAGGCCTTGGTCAACCCAATCCCAGATGCAGCCGCCTGCAATGGCCTCGCTGCGCTCTATTATGTCCCAGTATTCTTGCAGGTTTCCAACGGCCTGTCCCATGGCGTGGGCATACTCGCAAATGAAGTAGGGCTTGTTGTTGAGGCCTCCCTGCTGGCTCTCCACGACCTTCACCTTGGGATACATGTCGCTTCCGAAGTCGGAGTAACGCTCACCGTGCTTGTAGCCTTCATAGTGCACGAGGGCATCGCGGCCCGGCAGGAGCCGTTTCACGCAGTCGTAGGTGGCCTGGAAGCTCTCGCCTCCGCCCGACTCGTTGCCCAACGACCAGAATACGATGCTCGGATGATTGCGGTCGCGCAGCACCATTCGCTCGGTGCGGTCAACATATGCTGCCTGCCATGAGGTGTCGTTAGACAGCCCCTGGTTGTTGTGGCACTCCACATCGGCTTCGTCCATGCAGTAGAGTCCGTAGTGGTCGAACATGGCATACATCTTGGGTTGGCGTGGATAGTGGCTCGTGCGCACTGTGTTGACGTTGGCCTGCTTCATGAGTGTCACGTCGCGCAGCATGGTGGGCACGTCGATGGCGTGGCCGTAGAGCGGATGTATGTCTTGGGTGTTGACTCCTTTGAAGAACACGCGCTTGCCGTTTACGAGCACTTGCTTGCTGTCGTTGATGCGTATGTCGCGGAATCCGTATTTGGTGGAGAATACCATTTCTTCGTTGCCGCCGCTTTTCTGCTTTACTACTACGGTGTAGAGGTATGGATTTTCGCTGCTCCACGGTGTGAGATCGGCTATGTGGCCGAGGTTGAGATCGATGTCTTTCGAAACGGTTTTCTTGTCGAGCATAACGGTAGCCGATTGTGCGGCAACGGTTTTTCCGTCGGCATCAAGGAGCGAAACCTCTATCTGCTTGTTGCTTTTTTGGCGTGTGGCGTTGTCGATGGTGAGCTTTACGGCCATCGTTCCGCTTGTGAATCCGTTGTCAAGGCTCGATGTTATGTAGTGGTCGGAGATGTAGGTGGTGGGCGTTGCCACGAGATACACGTCGCGGTGTATGCCTGCGAGGTGCCACATGTCTTGCCCTTCAAGATACGAACCGTCGCTCCATCGGTAGACACGCACCGAAATGTTGTTGTCGCCGGTGCGCAGATAGGGGCTTATGTTGAACTCGGCATCGGTGTTGGCTCCCTGCGAATAGCCTGCATAGCGGCCGTTTATCCACACCACTATTGCGCTGCATGCTCCGTCGAAGTGCAGTGTTACGCGTTTTTTGTCCCACCCTTCGGGCAGCGTGAAGGTGCGGCGGTAGGATCCAACAGGGTTGGCATCGAAGTTGTCGGGTATGGCGGTGATGCGTGGTGGGTCGTTCTTGAACGGGTAGCCCACGTTGTTGTAGACGGGCACGTCGTAGCCTGCCAACTCCCAGTTGAGCGGCACTGTGATGTCGTCCCATGCACTCACGTCAACGTCGTCGGCATAGAAGTCGTGGGCTTCGGGCTTCACTATCTTCCAGTTGCGCGTGTATTTGAATTTCCATGTGCCGTTGAGTGACATGTAGTCGGCCTTCTCGGGCGTTAGCCAAGGCGTGTCGTAATAGGCATCGGCCTGCATTGCCGCCGTGGTGGAGTAGGGGATGAAGGTGGCATGGGCACTCAGCTTGCGGTCTTCAAACTTGTGTTGGTCTTCAACCCACGAGTCGGAGAAGATGTTTTCGGTGAAAGGCATGCGCACGATAGCGTCGAGTTTCGACATGACTTTGGCTTGGCGTGCTGCCGGTTGTGCGGTTTTCGCCTTGGCTGTCGTGCCCTGTGCCTGCGCCGCGAAGGGCGCGAGAAGCATGAAAATGCTCAAAAGGTGGTTCTTGTTCATATTTTGTGGTATAGGTTTTTGCTTGTTGCAGTCTCGTTGCCTTGGGGGCATTGAAGGTAAATGTTTTATGCAAATTTACATAAAAAAGAGGAATAAGAACCGCCACCAGACGAAAAACAATATATATTATGGGCGAAATGGCATTGATGATGGGGCGCATGGCACTTTGCACCGGCAGCCATCACTGTCGGTGCAAAGTTATCTCGGCAAGCAGTACGGCAGTGCTTTGCTCGTTTTTGGCAGTATCCTTCGGCTTCCATGCTACAACAAACCGCACCGAGGCGGCAGTTGGGTGGTAGCCTTTTTTTGCCCAGGAATTGAGCTTTTCCTGCATGGCTTTCGACAATTTTGCCACTGCACGGCCAGTGGTAGGAACGCAAAGGTAGATTCCGCGCAATGTGAGTGCATCGCCGCCGTGCAATGAGAGCACGTCGTTCTTGCACTCTTTGAAGAAATCTAGAAACACGTCTTTGTGTGAGAGTTGCAGCACTATTTCGTCCGGCATGTCATATGTGTGCGTGTCGGTGGTTGTCTTGTCGGCGCGTATTCCGTCGAACAAGTTGCCGTTGGTGTGTATGTGCAGATTGTGTTTTGCCCGTGTCATTGCCACATAGTATCGGCGGCGCAGGTCATCGTCAGGATATTTCTGCGTGGTGTTGACATACATATATACATTGTCAAACTCGAGTCCCTTGGCTTTATGTATCGTCGACACTATTACGTCGGCACCTTCTGTGTCGCAGAAATCTTCTATTGACGACTCGAATACATATTCGCGGAAATCGCTGCGATATTTTGTCCGGTTGGTTTTCTCGAATGTCTTTATGCAACGGCGCACATAGATGAGACTGGTGCTTGTGTCATATTTTCTGAAAGTGCGTTCTTTGGCATCGTTCCAACATTTTTCTGAGATGACAGGCGAATGTTGGTCGGAGTCGATGTGCTTTAAGAAATATCTCATTTCGGCAAGATTCCAAAATCGAAGTCCGTCCATCGACTGTACGAGTTTGGCATCGATGCCTTGATGTTGCAGCAGGGCAAGTATGATTGCGGCCTCTTCGTTGGTTTGTGTAAGTACGCAGGTTGTTCCTTGGGCACGCCTTTTCAGGTCGTCGGCCAATGGGGCATACATGTGGCATGAGGTGTGGTGGGTTATTGCAACGAAGCCGTCGCTGTCGGCAACCGAATTTATGGGCATCTTCTTCATGCGTCTTGTTATGCTTTTTGCGAAATCGTTGGCTGCATCGACAATGTGCCGTGCGCTGCGGTAGTTGTCGGTCATTTCGATTATGCGTCCACCGTGCATTTTGCCCAGTTCGAACATGTATTTCGAGTCGGATCCACGAAACTCGTATATGTTTTGGTCGTCGTCGCCAACGGCTATAACCCTCATGTCGTCGTTGGCTTCAATGAGAGCTGCCACAAGTGCATAATCGTCTTTGCCCATGTCCTGCGCCTCGTCAACTACAAGCACCGTCTTTGCAATGCGGTTTTTCTCCACTTCGTTTTGGCTTATCATTCTTGCACCTTCACCCACTACGTTGGCTGCGTCGTCGAGGTTGCCTATGCGTCCGAGCAAATCGAAACAGTAAGAATGGAATGTCTTTATCTCGACAAAATGGGCGGCATTGCCTATGAGCTGCATTAGGCGTTGCTTGAATTCGGTGGCGGCTGCGCGTGAAAATGTGAGCATAAGCAGTTGTTCGTGCTTTACGTCTTCAAGCAACAGAAGTGATGCGAGCTTGTGCACAAGCACCCTTGTTTTTCCGCTGCCCGGGCCTGCCGCCACGACTATGCAGCGCGACTTGTTGTCGTCGATAATGGTTTTCTGCCGCGCAGAAAGGTTTCCGAATAGCTGCTTGTATTTCTCGGGGGTGAGGTTCTGCTTTATTTCGTTCTTGCGCTTCTCGTTGAAATATTTGTCGATAAAATCGCGGTAGTCTATGTTGAAATAGTCGTTCACATATTGCAAGGCCGCATTGTAGTCGCGCACCATGAGGTTGGCATATTCGCCCACGATGTGAATCTGTTGTATTTTCTGCTTGTAAAACTCGTTGAGCATGCGGTAGTCTTCGAGTTTGTAGCGCAGCCGGTTGTCTTTCAACCTCTGTATCTCCATGGCGTTGTAAAGCACGAGAAAACCGCCTTCGAGTTTGAGCGCGCCTATCTTCGACATATATAGAAGAGCTTCTTCCACATCTTCCAGCTGTAGTTCAGAAGGGTCGTTGAACAAGGTTTTACCTTCTGCTTTTATGTCGTTGAGTAGTTCTGTCACCGAAAATCGCACCGCACCGTCGTCTGCTTTCATAGTACCTGTACCCGAGGCAACTCCATATAGCCAATCTATCGTGAAGCGGCAGATGCCGAGACGGCGGTTGAAACGTGACAAAGTGGTTTCCATGTCGGATTGCCGCTTTACTGTTATGTTGTGCGAACTATCCTCTTTTTTCTTGGCATATCCCTTTATAACGAGGAAATAGAGTAGGGTGCGTATGCTCTTCTCGTTTGATGTAGTGATGCCGTCGCGTGTTGCGTTCTCGTTAAGTTGCTTGTATGAGATGTTGAGCGAGTTGTCTGGTATGTTGCTGAGGATGTATTGCTCAAGTTTTGCGAAGCGTTCGAGCAGCATGCGTGTCTTGCGCTCTGTGGTGTCGCTTTCCTGCATGTATGCCGAGATGTCCTTGGTGTCGGCTAGAATGCCGTCCTGCTTCATGCGCTCCACGGCCGACACCACGTCGCGCTTGCTCAGCCCTAGGATGTCGGCAAGATAGTCAATGCGTGACTCTGCTTCGGCGGTTTGCGGGCGTGTGGTGTTTTTCCGCGTTATCAGCGACTTGATTATGCGCACGGCCTTGTCGGCTTCATCTTCGGAGAAAAGCGGTGATTCGGTTATTCTGCGGCGTGCCTCGTCCATGTTTTTTACGGTTATCCCGGTGGCGTACACATGTGGCACATTGTTTCCGCGTTCTATGTATCCGCTTTGTTCGAGTGTTGCGAGTGCCGTGCGTACACGTGTTTCGATGTCGCTCACCGAGTCGTCCCATCCCGCCTGTCGTGCTATTTCCAGTGCCGAGCAGCATATTCGCGGTCGGTTTCGCGTGAATTCCTTCACGGCTTTCCACACCTGCTGTATCTCGTTTATGCTCAGTTTCGTTTGGTTGAGCAGAATGAAATGTTTGTCGAGGTCGTTGTCGCAGTACAGTACGAAACATTTTGCGTCGAGTTTTGGGTCGCGTCCGGCGCGCCCTGCTTCTTGTACATAGTTTTCCAACGAGTCGGATATGTCATAATGCACCACAAGTCCCACGTCGCTTTTGTCTACTCCCATGCCGAATGCCGATGTGGCGACAATTATTCTAATCCGGTCGTGCATGAATGCGTCTTGGTTTTGCACTTTCTCGTCAGTATCCATTCGACCATTGTATGGCAGTGCCGGCATTCCGTCGCGAGACAGGCTTTTGGCCAGTTCGAGTGTACGTTTCGTGCGCGATACATAAACTATTGTGGGGCATGCGGCTTCTTTTATTATCTCGCGCAGTTTTGTGTATTTGTCGTCGTCTGTTTCTACATGTATCACCTTGTAGTGCAGATTGGTACGTGTAGCATCAGAAGCGAACAGTTCAAGGTCGATTCCAAGCCATGACTTGAAATAGTCGCAGATGTCCTGCACCACTTTTTGCTTGGCGGTGGCCGTGAAGCACGACACTGGCAGGGGGGATTTGAGTTGTTTCTGCTTTTGGTATTCCTTGATGAATTTGCCTATGTACATATAATCGACGCGGAAATCATGTCCCCATGCCGAGAAACAATGCGCCTCATCGATGACAAACCGCACTACATTGCGTGCGAGAAGGATGCGTTCTATGGTCTTCGACCTGAGCATTTCTGGTGCAATGTAGAGCAACGAAGCCTCACCTTGAAGTACACGCTCTATTGCGTTTGAGCGTGAAATGGGGTCGAGAAGACCGTTGATTGTAACAGCATCGGTTATTCCACGGTTAGCAAGGTTGTCCACCTGGTCTTTCATAAGCGACAGCAGTGGCGATATTACAACGGTGAGTCCGTGCACGTTTTCGCCGGCCATAAATGCTGGCAACTGAAAGGTAAGCGACTTTCCGCCGCCTGTGGGGAATATGGCAAGAAGCGATTTGCCGTCGGCAGCGGCGCGTGCGGCATTTTCTTGCAGCGGTTCTCCGTTGAAGGTGCGGAAATTGTCGAACCCGAATATTTTTTTAAGGTTGGCATGCACGTCGAGCATCCTGTTGCAGTATGCGCATCCGTCGGTGCACCGTGTGTTGCGGAGAACTTTTATAACATGCTCTGTTTCGGGGAAATTGTAGAGCACCCAAGCCGGGGTGGTTGAGTGACGGTCGGTGGTGTCGACCAAAGCGAGGGCATAAGCAAGGGCTGCAGGATAGTTGTTTGCCAGTGTTTCAATAGGAGCATTGTCGCAAATGCGGTCTTTATATTCGGCGCGTATCAGCTTGGTTATGTCGGTGTTGAGCATTTTCTCTTCTCCGGCAAACTGCAAAAAACCGCAGAATTCTTCAATACCATCAAGCAGAAAAGTGTATATGGCACGTTGTCTTTCGCTTAGTTCGTGCCATTTGGCAATTTCATCGTACAATAATTCCCGTGCTTTCTCGCAGTCGTTGACAGGATTGTTCATCTGTTCACTCATCAGCTTGTCGTCTTTGACAAGCTTGTGGTAAGGCTTTTCAGGGAATAGCAAAGGCGACATATAGAGCGTATCAACCGGCATCCATGGCATTAGGTTGTCGCCAAACAAGAACTTGATGTCGTGGTGTATGATGTTATGGCCACATACGAAGTCGATGCCTTTCAAAAAAGACTCAAGCTCTTTGCGTGATGCCTTGTGGAATGTAGCTCCATCATGCCGTAATGCTCCTATATCTACAATCTTTTTCCCGTCGTTTGTCACCTCTATGTCGATAAAGGCATAGCTCTCCTTGTCACGGATTCTTGAAACCGTGACAAGGGGAGGATTGCTTTTTGAACCGAATATAATGTCGAGGAATGACATGGGTTTTTGCTTGTAATCTGTCTTGCTATGGCATTTCGATATGTTTATATAACGTCTCTATGTTTGTTTTATTGTAGAAATGTCGGGTATTGTGCCTATTCCTCACATTCGTGATCTTCGGTCGATGTCTTCAGCTAATGTCGATGACTGTTGTTTTGGGATTGTATGGGCAAAAGAATTGTGCGGCATGCTTGCCAAAATATCCATCCCGTGGATGATGACATGGAAATTAAAACGACCATCCCAAACCTATGTAAGGATAGAAGGCTGATTTCTTAAGCCCGTATTTGTCGCCGAAATTGAACGAAGGCGAGATGCCTGCGCGGAACATGAAGCCGTTGTCGCGCTGATAACGATAGCCAATGTCGCCGAAAACGAAATAGCCAAAGCGGTTGCTGGTTGATGTGTACAGTTCGTCATGTCCCTCTGTTTCGGGTGGAACAGGTTGATAATAATACCATACGCTTTCCTTGACGTGGTAAATGCCAAGACTAGTGCCGACGCCGATTTCCAGTTTGTGGCGTTTCTTTCCCAGCAGATAGTTCATCTCTATTGGCACTCCCACGCCTTTGATGCGTTGGTCTATCAGACTGGAATTGTCTCCATAACCAAATCCGATGCCTACCCGATAGCCTAATCCCGAATTGCCTTTGAGGCGACTGTCGTAGTTTATGCCGACAGTGTTTTGTGCGCCAAACAATTCTACGGAGATGTTGCGCACTGTCTTTTGGGCCGACACGCCGATTGCAACAAAAGCCATCACTCCCATTGCTACAAGTCTTCTTGTAATCAAGAACTTCAATTTACTTTGCATTTTACGTTTCATCGTAAATATGTTTTTTATAGTTTTGTTTACAATTCCATAGTTGGAATTGTTGTCGCTGCAAAGATATTGCTTTTGTGGCATTATGTCAACGACAATCAATGCAAGGTGGGTAAAACGACTATTGAACAGAAAATATTGCCGATTTAACCAGTGGAAACAATGAAATATATCGTGAGTGTTGTTCTGACAATAAAAAAAGAGAGTTGCACCGTTAGTGTAACTCTCTCGTTTTTAAGAAGTGGTACCACCAGGAATCGAACCGGGGACACAAGGATTTTCAGTCCTTTGCTCTACCAACT
>CAVKCP010000076.1:0-12353 GCA_963654815.1 Lachnospiraceae bacterium
TCTGGTGCTGCACTTTTCAATCATTATCCACTGCACTTTTCAATTAAAATATACATCTTCACGAGGTTGAGGCCCTTCACTGCTTTCGAGGTGAGTTTGCCGTCGATGGTGTAGCGTGCCACCTCGTGGGCCGTGGCATTGCCGTTGGTTTCGGTTATGGCAGTGGGAGTTGAACTCAGAGTTACGTGCATAAAGTCGGAGAGAACAGACTCTGCCGTGTCGCCGTCGCGGTCGAGCAACGACTTTACTGCAAATGCATACTGTGTGTAGCCCGTAAGCGAATCGAACGTGTAGCATGTGGTCTTGCCGTCGTTTATGTTGCCCGTTGCAAGATAAGTATAAACCTTGTCGCCTGCTTTAAGGTCTTGTGCCACCTTGATCTCGTCCAGGAGGAAGTAGGTGTGGCTTAGAGTATAGAAGAGAATCTGTCCGTGTGAAAACTCGCTGCAGTCCATTTCGAAGGTCTTGTCGATGATGCCCAGTTTGCCGGTAGCGTCGGTTGCCTCGAAATATGCGCCCGACTCGTGTCCGCCCACGTTCACTACCAAGCCTTCACCCGGTGTGCCGTAGGCCTTGACATGCAGATAGAACTTGCTGTCGTTGCCCAGATAGAGCTGCGGTGTGGTGAGGTAATAGGTGTAGTAGTTGGATGTGGCGCAGCCCACCATGCCGTTTACTATGGCAGCTCCGGTTGAAACCTCCCAACCGGGCAGCTTGGTGTATTCGTCGAGCGACATGCTTTCGGTGTTGCCCACCTTGTCGGGCGACGACGGGTCGGTCTGGTCGTCCTCTATTCCCGAGAAGTCTTCGTCGAGTATTACATACCGTCCTTTTTCGGTTGCGGTAGTCACTCCGTAGCAGTAAGCCTCATACTTGTCGGCCTTGCCCACCTCTTCCCAGTTGGCCTGGTAGGAGATGGCAGTGATGTCGGTGGCTTCTTTCAGCGCAGGCGAAGCCACTGCCACGAGGTGTTGTATGTCGGCGTTGGAATACTGCATGAGATAATGGGTGTTTACGGTGTAATAGTAGTCGCCTTCGGGGTCGAGTCCGCTGAACACATAAGATGTGCCCGAGGTGCGGTCTTCGGTGTCCATGTCTCCGCCGCCGAGGTCGAATTCAGCCGCAACGAGCTTGCCCGGGCGTCCCATGGTGAGGTTGATGTTGTCGATGACGGCATAGTCGCCCTCGGGCAGACCGGTGAAGTAGAAGCGGAAACCGTAGTATTTGTTGCTGCCCAGCTCCTTGCTTACGTTCAGGTTCAGGCCCTCGGATGTTCTTTCGCCGTAGTCGAGAGATGCAAGTTCTTTCCATCCGGTGAGCGTAAGGCCGTCGATGTGCATCGTGGCTTCGAATGCATCCCAGTTCATGTCGTCGTCGCCGTAGGGCACGGGGTCGTAGAAGCGCACCCACATCGACATGTTCTTAACCTTGCTGAAGGTGTAGGGAGTGGTTATGGTGTCGCCGTTGTTTATGTAGAGGGCATTGCTTCCGTCAACGCCCACGGGCTGCACCTTCTTGTCGGCGTGCATGTTGAATGTCCATCCGGCAGGGAGGTTTGATCCGTCCTCGGCCACATCGTCGAAGTTCTCGGCAATTACGGTGTCCTTGTCGCTGGTGTATTCCTTCTTGTAGAGGTTTACCACATAGTTGAATGCCTTGCGTGTGGGCTGCCAGTTGGCCTGGAACGAAGTGTTGGTGATGTTGCTCTCGGAAAGCATCTTGGGCGGAGCCACAAACTCTTCAGACGAGGTTGTGACCTGGACATCGTCGATGAGCACCGAACCGTAGCTGTGGAACTGTATGAAGCCGTCGGGGTCGGCGTTCACATTGTTCATCTTTATGGTTATCTTCTTCCATCCTTCTTTCTGGTAGATGCGGTAGGTGTGCACATTCACGTCGCCTTCCAGATTCTTGGTGTCAAGGCAATCGTTGTAGCCTCCCCTTAGCAAATCTACGAAGAGGTCGCTGTTCTTGGTGGCTTTTATCTTGAATGAAAGTGTGATGCTGCCCGAATAGTCGCCAAGCGGCGTGTTGAGGTCGGCAGCGGTGTAGTTGTTGGGCGAGATCAAGGCCACCATGCCGCCTGCGGGATAGACGAACGATCCTGCCCACTGGCCGTCTTTGGTGAGGCTGGCGTCCATATACATGCCCGGTTCGTCGTAGTAATAGCACAGCATGTTGTTGCCGGGCTGTTCGCTTGTGCCCTCGGTTATAAGCGAAAAATCCTCGTCTATCAGCACTTCCTCCTCGTGTGATCCTTCCTCAAACGACTTGAGTTGTGAAGCCGAAGCCGATGATGATCTCTGTTTCAGCGGGCGGTTGGCAGGCGTGCCCACCACATTGCCCAAAACCTTTGCCTTTGTTTCGATCGTCTTGCCGTCTTTTACAAAAGTGGATTTCTCGCCCGCATGCTTCAGTTGCAGCAATCCGCCGGCGAAAACACAGCATGAGAAAAGGGTGCCAAGCATGAGCACACCTACTTTCAGCGTAATATTCTTTCTCATATCAGTATAGCGTCAGGCTCTTGTTTTACGGGGCGTATGCAAGGGCAGAGCCTGTTTTGACCTTTGCACCGCGTTTTGTCATTATGGTGCAAAGGTATGTCACAGTTGAAAGAAAATGTGTGTTTGAATGCCGTTTAGCCGTACTTGTTTTGAAAACAAGTACACAATTTGTCATCAATACTCGCTTTTGGCTATCTTCCTGTATTCCGTAGGAGTCATGCCTACGATGCTTTTGAAGGTGTTTACGAAGTTTGGCCGCGACCTGAAACCCACGCTCAGACCCACGCCTCCCACCGAATAGTTGCCGTAGTGTTCCATGTCGTTGAGCCGGCGGCAGGCTTCCTTTATGCGGTATTCGCCGAGCAGGGCGTTGAAATTCTTGCCGTATATGGTCTTGATATTCTTTGACAGCGTCCAGTATTTGGCTCCGGTGAGGTCGGCAAGGCGGCTGAGGTCGAAGTCGAGCGAGCATATTTCCTCGTCGTTGTTAAGCACATTGTCGATTGACTCCTGCAATTTCCTGAGTTCCTCGCTGTCGGTTTGCCGGGCATCGGCGGCCGTGTTCTTGCGCCGTTTCCTCTCGTCTTGTTTCAGCATCTCGATATTTCGGCGGTAAAGCTGCACGTATGAAGCCCTTAGTTTGCGGTAGTTGAGCGTGAGCACGGCTATCGACAGCATGAGGACAAGTGCCACGGCCACGACGGCGAAGAACACTGTGCGCTGCCGCTGCTGCTCCTGGTAGAGGTCAACCATTTTTTCGTTGGCCCGGTCGAGCTCTTCCATGAAGTGCATCTTCTCCACCATTTTCAGCTTTCCCTTGTTCATCAGCGTGTCTTTTCCGCGCAGATACTTGTTCTCGTAGAATGTCTTCTTGTCGGGGTCGTGCTTCTGTTGGTAGAGGGCGATGTATTCCTTGTAGACATACACTATAAGGTCTTCGGCGCGGAGTTTCAGTGCCAGTTCCTCGGCCTGGCCAAGATATGCCTCGGCTTTGGCATAGTCGTTCATCTTGAGGCACACGTCGGCCATGCGCTGTAGGGTCATAACGTCGTAGCGTTCGCGCGTGTCGCGGGCATTGTTGTGCCTTAGCATGGCCTGAAGACACTTCAAGGCCCCGGGATAGTTGTGCACATCAAGGCTGTCGATGGCATTGCACAGGTCGAGGTCGAAGTCAAGCATGGGGAATCCGCGTTCTATCTTGGCCGTGCGCACAATTCTCATTTCGGTTCTTATGTCGTGTGTCTTGCCCGCCCAATAGGCGTAGTGTGCAAGTCCGTAGAAGCTCACGAGCATGAAGCGCACCTCGTTGTATTTGCGCGAAACGTGGAAGCCTTTCTTGTAATAGGCTATGATTTTGTCGGAATAGTCGTTGATTGAGAGGTAGTCGGAGTAAAGGCGGTAGAGGTTGGCAAAGTTCACATATATGGCTTCCTGAGCCTGTTCCTGGTTGTATTTCTCCGACGCTCGCAGGGCTTGTGTAAGGCATGAGAATGCTTTCTGGTAGTCGTGGTAGAAGAAATAATACATGTAGCCCAGGTTGTTGAGTGCCATTACGCTTTTGAGCAGGTCGTCGTCGTTGAGTTTCTGAATGCCCAGGCGGTTTGCCATGACCGTGTAACAGAGGAAAGCACTGTCGGGCATCTCGGCATGCACATAGTGCAGTGCCTTTAACTGCAGGGAGTCGTTCGACAGAACCGACATCTTCTTGTAGAAACCGGCAGTTTCCATGCCTGCGGCAGAAGCCTCCGCCGGCAGAAGGTTGAGTGCCATCAGAATGGAAAAGACAACTATTCTTGCCGCCATGTTGGTGTTTCTGTCGTAATTTAGTTTCATAGTTTCTCCTGTTGATAATGTGTAAAGACTTTGCTTTCTGCCGACAAATATATGAAAATTCACAGGAAAACCGCAACGTGCAATCCGTATTTTTGCATTATTTTCTCTCTTTTCTGCGTGCAAATCACCGCTTCTGTCGGGGCAAAATATGAAGATGATGTGAAAATATGGTGCTTTATTTGCATTTCTTCGGCATAATGTGCCGTTTTTTTTTAGAAAATATTAACTTTGCAGATATAAAAGATGTAAACAAAACAAATTCTGCTTAATTTATGAAAAAAATTAGTTTAATGGCGGTTTTGCTTGCCGCATTCTCCACAACAACGGCTTTGGCCCAGACCGACAGCACCGCTGTCGCATTGCAGGAAAAACTCGACTCCCTTCAAAACACCGTTGCCGTGCTGCAGGAGAAAGAAGACACCCGCAGCAAGACCGAATACGACAACGCCGTGTGGAAGCGTAAGGGACACCTCAGCATAGGTTTCTCCACACAGAAAATGACAGATGCTGACAACGTGGATGACATGTACAAGAGCAAGATGGGTTTCGTCCTCAACTGGGGAAAGACATTCTATCTGCACAAGAAACCCATTGCCAACCTCATGAAGGTGGGAATTGACTGGTCGTGGATTGACTTATCGTTTGCCAAATACAAGAGCGGCACCGGCATACACTTCAACAACTCATCGTCGTCAGGCGACTACTCGGATTATATCGACGGCAACGGCAACTACAGCACCGACTATACCGACTACGACATGGGTACTGATATCGACCTCGGAGTGTATTCGATAGCGGCCGGAATGAGCGTAGGTCCGTCGTTCACGTTCTCTCCTTTCTACAACATGGGCAAAGGATTGCAGCACATTCTCGCACAGACTTATTTCCATGTAACCCCTTCTTTCACCGGAATAATATTGAGCGAAAATGATGAAACCGAGTTTAAGAGCAGCTACACCACCTATTTCAACTGGGGAATAAACGTTTCCTACAAGATGATATCGGTGGGTTACGAATACCGTTGGGGCAAGTCGAAGTTCAATACATTCTCGCTTGATGGCGACGACGACGACTATTCGGACTCGGAATACAACGAAGGCAACGAAAAATCGAAAATCAAGTTCGGCACGTCGATGTTCTACATCCGCTTTAACTTCTGACGGCCTTGCCAAGCAATCAGCAACAACGGATCTCCTGCACAAACCGCATGGAGATCCTTTTTTGTGCCGCTTAGTTAAAAACTGAAAGTAAAGCGGCATGCAAACATAACTTTTTTACGTTTTATGGCATAGTTGACGCGAAAAAGAATAATTTTGCATGCAGATATTAAATCAAACCACTTAAAAACAAAAAAAACGACAGGGAAAATGAGAAAAAATCATTACCATGCTGCCAGAATTGCCGCCGCGTGCTGCATTCTGTCACTTGCGGGCAACCTTTCTGCCCAAAATCCCGGCGCAAGCACGGCCAACCCGACGGCTATACACGAGACGTTCGGCATAATGCGCTACGGTTCGGCCGTTGACAAGGCCGACCGCACGGCGGGCCGTTACCCGCTGCTTGCTAAAATTCTGCCCGACGCTCCCGGCACGGCGAGTGCCGCGATAGTGACCGGCACCGACATCCTGCACGAGCGCACCAAGCGTGCCAACACCGCAACGGCAACCGCACCGGCAGCCCTGCGCGACGTGCGCACCGCCGACGGACGCGAGCTTTGGGGCAACATCACCTATTCTAACACATGGGAGAGCTACGACTCGCGCGGCTTCTATACCTTCAATGCCGCGTCGCCGCTGAGCGTGCAGATGATAGGCACTGCCGGAAGCTACTACATGGAAGGCAACGGCGGAGCCGTGTTCCAGGACGACAAGCTCTACATCACACGTTGGTTCAAGGGCGGCCCCTACTATTATATATATGTAAACACCTACGACCCCGAGACGATGCAGCAGCTCGGATCGACCGAACTCGAGGACATCACCTTCATAGCATCTGAAACCGCCACCAACACCGCCACCGGCGTCACCTACGGCGAGTTCTACAACAGCGATGCAACGGGCTTCGTGCTCGGCACGGTTGACTACGCCACGATGTCGCGCAAAGACTTCGGCACGTCGGAAAACACCTATGTGGCACTCGGCGTAACCTCCGACAACGTGCTCTACGGAGTGGCCGACGACGGTAACCTCTACCGCATAAGCACCGCCGACGGCACCGAAACGCTCATAGGCAGCACCGGAGTGACCGTGAGCGACAACAACGGCGGACACTACGGACAGAGCGGCGAGATAGACCAGAAGACCGGCATATTCTACTGGGTGTGCAAGGATGCCGACAAGAATACGGCACTCTACACCGTTGACCTCACCACTGGAGCTGCCACCAAGGTGGCCGACTTCGGCGGACAGGAAACCATATACGGACTCACTGTGCCCGCAGCGCAGGCCGACGACGACGCGCCCGCTGCCGTGTCGGGACTTGAAACGCTCTTCGACAACGGATCGACAACGGGCTATGTGGGCTTCACCATGCCCACACAGACCTTTGCTGGATCTGCACTCAGCGGCACGCTCGACTACTATATAGTGGCCGGAACCGACACCCTGAAGCATGGCACGGCAGCTGCCGGAGCCGAAGTGGCCGAGGAAGTGACCGTGCCCGAGGGCCTCACCACGTTCAACGTCACCGCAGCCAACGCCGTAGGGTCAAGCCCCGTGGCCAAGAGCAAGGTGTATGTGGGCTACGACGAGCCCAAACCCGTGCAGAACGTGACGCTCGCCATCGACGCTTCTACAGGCGTGGCAACACTCTCCTGGGACGCAGCCACCGAAGGCCTTAACGGCGGATATGTGGGCAAGGCCACCTACAACATAGTGCGCTACCCCGACAACGTGACCGTGGCCCAGGGCTACGACGGCACAACATTCACCGAAATACTCTCCGAGGGCAGCAGTCTGCAGTCCTACTACTACGGCGTGACGGCCGTCAACGGCAAGCACGCAAGCACCGAGACGGCTTCAAACAAGACCGTCTACGGAGCCGCCATAGTGCCGCCTTACAGCGAAGCACTCGACACCGAGGAGGGAATGAGCGTCTACACCATAATCGACAGCAACAACGACGGATCGACATGGGAGTTCTATGAGAAGAGCGACCTGTCGGCTGCGTCATACAAATACAGCCGCGCCAACGCCGGCGACGACTGGCTCATCACCCCGGCCATACAGCTCAAGGGCGGCAAACTCTACTCCGTCTCGTTCGAACCGTGCTCCTACGGCTACTCCTACAGCGAGCGCATCGAGGTGAAGTGGGGCGACGCTCCCACGGCCGAGGCCATGACCAACACGCTGCTTGAACCCACCGACATCCTCTCGCCCACGTTCACGAAATACACCCGTGAGCTGGCTGCCGACAAAGACCGCAAGGTGTTCATCGGATTCCACGCCGTGAGCGATGCCGACCAGTACCGACTCTTCCTGCGCAACATCAGCGTCTACGAAGGAATGTCGCTCTCGCTGCCCGACTCGGCCACCGCACTCACCGTAAAGGCCGATGCCGACGGACTGCTCAAGGCATCGGGATCGTTCACCACACCGGCCGTCAACCTCGGCGGAGAGAAACTCGATGGCGCACTGACGCGCGTTGAGGTGACTCGCGGCGACGGCAAGACCATAGCCACATTCGAGGCTCCCGACACCTGCGCCGCACTCTCGTTTGAAGACACCGAGGCCCTGCAGGGCTTCAACACCTACACCGTGCACTCCTACACCTCAGAAGGCGAAGGCCGCAGCGTGAGCGCAAAGGTTTATGTGGGCATCGACATCCCGGTGCGTCCGGCCACTCCCTCGCTCACCGACGGCACCACAAGCATTCACATGGAGTGGAAAGCCGTGGGCACAACGGGCAGCAACGGCGGCGTGGTGAAGACAGACGACGTGTGGTATAAGATATACACCGTGTCGTCAAGCAGTCAAGGTTCAACTGCCGAGGTGGTTGACAGCGTGAAGAACGCCACCTCCTACGACCTGCCCTACAACACCGCCGAAGGCACACAGCAGGCCGTACAGCTCGGTCTTGCGGCAGCCACCACGGCCGGAACAAGCTCAATCACGGGTTCGTCGCCGCTCATCGTGGGCACACCCTACGCGCTCCCCGTGAGCGAAAGCGTGGCCGGAGGCGGCGTGAGCATATTCTGGTGGGGCAACAACTCGGGCAACTCCGGATTCGGACTCTGCACCGACACCAGCTGCGACAACGACGGCGGATGCTTCAAGCTCAACATCGCAGCTCCCTACGAAACGGCTTGGATAAACACGGGCAAGATAGCACTCGGCGGTGCCGAAACACCCAAACTGCGTTTCAGCCACTATGCCGACCCGCTCTCCGACATGCGACTCACCGTCGAAGTGCAGAAACCCGACGGCACGGTTGACGAACTCTACACCTACGACTACTCTCAGCTCACCTCGGCCGACGCCGCAACATGGCGCAAAGCCACCGTTTCGCTGGCCGACTACGCATCGCTTCCCTACGTCATGGTGCGCTTCCGCGGCGACATAGGAGTGAAAGCCTACAACCTCTACATCGACGGAATAAGCGTTGCCAACGTCTATCCCTACGACCTGCAGGCAGCAGTGTCGGTACCGGCGCAGGTGCGCAAGGGCAGCACCGGCAAGGTGAAGGTAACGGTGAAGAACAACGGCGACAACGCCACTTCGGCCTACACCGTGCGCCTCCTGGCCGACGGCGTTGAGGTGGCAAGCCAGAAGGCCGACGCCGCGCTGCAACCGTTGGAGAGCACTACCGTCAGCTTCGACTACGAAGCAAGTCTGTTCAACGAGGCAAGCGAGGCCGTGCTGAAGGCCGTAGTCGAACTCGACAGCGACGGCAACAAGGCCGACAACGAGGCCACGGCACGCGTTGAGCTCACATCGCCCACACAGGCCAAGCCCGAAAACGCCTCGGCACAGCAGACCGACGGCGGCAGCGTGGCAGTGACATGGGCCGCTCCGGCCGACGACGAAACCGCCGTGACCGACGACATGGAGAACTACGACTCGTGGAACACCGACAACTTCGGCGAGTGGACATCGATCTACCAGGGCGAGAAGGGCGGAGCCGGAATGCTCTACTCAACCAAGGAGTATGAACACCAGGGCGAGAAATTCGCCTACATAGCCTTCGACCCCGCCAGCTGGGCACCCGAGGTAACCACCCTTGCACCGTCGCTCGTGCCCCACTCGGGCGACAAATATCTTGCAGCATTCTACAGCTACACCGACAACAACGGCACAACCACCTTCTACGACGGCAACGACTGGCTCATAAGTCCGGCACTCTCGGGCAAGGAGCAAACCGTGACCTTCTGGGTGAACAACCTCAGCGTTGACGGAACCGACTATGCCGAAACCTACGACGTGCTTTACAGCACCGAGGGCACCGACCTTGACTCGTTTGTGAAACTGGGCGAAACGCGCACCGTGAGCGGCGGCAAGTGGCAGCAGGCCACGGCAACACTGCCCGAGGGCGCAACCCACTTCGCACTGCACCACACCACATCGGGATCGCAGGCATTCGTGTTCATGGTTGACGACGTGACCTACATGTCGGGCAGCGGACGCCTCAAGGGCTACAACATCTACCGCGACGGCAAGCTCGTGGGCACGGTGAAGGCCGACGAATACGCCTTCACCGACGGCGCAGCAGCCACAGGCACGCACACCTACGCCGTGACGGCAGTCTACGCCGACGGCGAGTCGCTGCCCGCAACGGCCCGCACCATAACCACCGGCATAGGCGCAGCCGCACTCAACGGCGCAACGGTCTACACCGTATACACCACCGACGGCCGCCTCGTGGCCAAGGACATCAAGTCGCTCCACGGCCTGAAGAGCGGCGTGTATGTGGTGAACGACCGCACAATCGTAGTGAAATAACACCGCCGCAAGGCTATAATGCAAAGGCCGGGACAGCAATGTCCCGGCCTTTTTCGTGCCCCGACGTGGCGTAGCGCATGTGGTGCACGCGCGTATGGCGGATGCACCGCACGCGTGCACCGTATGCCGCACGCCGCCTACCGAGGCTTGCCCATGCTGCAAGTAAAGCCCCGTGGCACGCGCAAAAGCAAATGTTTGGATGAAGACGAAAATATTGTCAACTTGCTTTTTTACCGTCACTAAAATTTGTATAATATGTAAAAATCAGCTACTTTTGCAGAAAATCAGCTTTTGCAATGCTAAAACCGTGCGGCGGCGACACCGCGATGCGGCCATTGCTTAAATTAAAACGTAATATTATGAAAAAATTATTGCTTTTCACGCTTATGGCGGCCGCGTCGGCAACTGCCGGGGCGCAGAATAAAATGATAGTGCGTCAGGCAGAAACGGGCGCAGAAAGCTCGTTCACACTTGCAGGCATACGCAAGCTCACCTTTGCCGATGGGGCGATGACAGTCACCACCAAAGCAGGGGCAGCAGAGCAGACACAGGCTTTTGAACTGGCCAAAGTGAGCCGCGTGACGTTCGGAGGCGACGCCACAGCGATAGATAAAATAAAGGCATCGGCCGTGCGCGGCACCTTCGCCTACGACGGCACTACGGTGCGCGTGGCCGGACTTGCAAAGCCCGCGACAGCCACAATCTACTCGGCTTCGGGCGCAGCTGTTGCGCGCGTGGCACAGTGGGATGGTTCGGGCTTGAACGTGAGCGCACTGGCTCCGGGCGTGTATATGCTCAATGTGGGCGGACAGTCATACAAGTTCATAAAATAACCCGAAACCCGCAGACTTAAAATGAACTTTTCATCACGCCACGCTGCAGTGGCAATATGCATGGCCGTGGCCCTCGAAGCTTCGGCCCAGCAGGACTGCCGACTTACGGTGCACTATAAGGGAAACACCACGCAGAGCGTGGATTTGAACAATGTTGACAGCATAACGTTCCACGACGCTGCCACGGACGGGGCCGTGCAGTTGGAGTTGCCGGTGATAGCCGAAACCTATGTGAAGCAGAAATTCACCCCGGTTGACAAGTCGGAATATTTCTACATGAGCTATCTCGACCGCGACGAGTTTGACCAGTATGAGAGCGATGAGGCTCTCGTGGCCGACGACAAACTGTGGTTTGAGGAAATGGCAAAGGGATACAGCATGTCGGTGAAAGACGTTGTGGCGAGCTTCTGCGGCAAGGGCGACTTCGAGGAGTGGCAGGCCGGGTTGCTTCCCGGGCGTCAGTATGTGATATGGTGCCACGGCGTTGACGAGAATGGCAACAGCACCACGCCCGTGAGCAAGTATTATTTCACCACGAAGAGCGTGACACCCATAGCCAACCGCGTGCAGATGACATGCACAAAAACCGACGACGGCGTGCAGGTGACATACACTCCCGACGACGACACGTTGCCCTACACGGCCGGTTATGTGCCTGCCGCCTACATATCGCAGGGCAGCACCGTGAAAGACTTCATGCAGCAGAGCCTGAGCGAAATGCTCTACGACTATCTTGCCACCGACGAGTTTGACAACTTCTTCGAGCAGCATGCCAACAAGGGCGCGCTCAACCTCACCTACACGGGCTTCGGCAAGAACGCCGTCTACTATCTCGTGGCCGGCTATCTCGACGCCGACGGAGCCATAAACTCGGCTCTCACCGTGGCCACCGTCAATGCCGACGGAACGGTGAGCGAACCGCAGTATAAGGAAATAAGCGCAAAGCGCAAGCCGATCGCGGCCGTGAAGCGCAACAACACGGCACGCAAACCGCTGCGCTGACAAGGCGCAGCCGCACAGGCGGGCACACGATACAATAACAACTCACAAGGGCGCGGCAAATGTTTGCCGCGCCCTTGTGAGTTGTTATTGTTAAAAAATTATTGGTGTCCGGTAAAAACTTTGCAACCATCAAGTCCCGTAGGGACGACAGATTATAGCGCAGGGGCTTGCCCCTGCGTTTATTGTTTCCAACAAATTTGCCCCCGTAGGGGGCGCATAATTCATTGACAGGTTGAAATATGCGC
>CAVKCP010000077.1:0-12280 GCA_963654815.1 Lachnospiraceae bacterium
AAAGAAGGTTCAAGCCACTTGTCTTGATGAATGACACCACCCAGCATATTTCGTCCGAACAGAGTATCTCTCTGTTCAGTTCGCTCTCCATGTCGGCCGTGCCGCTCCCTCCAAAGAACAATTCGCAGTGGCTGAGTGATGTCACGGGAGTAATGGAGCGCAGGTGTTGCTCGATGTCAGGATATTCGCAGTTTGTCCGGTCTACCACTGCCGTGAGTATGCTTTTCTGTGCGTCAATAAGGTCGAGTTCCGTGTCTTCCACATGAAATTCCCTGCCAAGCGTTTTAATGACCGAATTGATAAAGCCCGTGTATTTATCGGCATTGTCATCCTCTGCAGTGCCAAGAAAGGCCGTTTCTATGAGGTGTTGCAAATACTTGCTCAATATATTTACTGCATCCCCTTTGGATATGGCCTTCTTTCCTATATAGAAACGCCCTGCATCCACTTGGTCAAGTTTCTGCTTGAAGAGGCGGTTTATTATCTGTTCGTATACTCCTGTTGCTAACATTGTTTTTGTTTTGGGTATCATCACAAACGGGTATCTTCATCATAACCATATGTCACCAAACTTTCCAATTTTCCTTTCTGCCCCGTTTGCAAAAAACAATTATTTGGATTCGCTGCTGAGACGGCATAAAATTTAACGAAGTATTGATACTTATAAGGGGTTATATTTATCATTGCGAAGAAAGTAAGGGCGTCTGACGCACGGTTACTCGGTGTAATCGAATGACAGAACGTCTGCATACGAACTGCTTGCACCGTTGCAGTAGATGCCCAAGGTCACTCCAGTGAATCCGCCAGCTACCTCGGTAGAGAGCAAAGATGTGTTCAGCGCACCCACCTCGGTCCAAGTGCCGCGTCGGGTCTGGCACAAGAAGTGGTACATCAAGCCATCGCTGGTGATGCGAAGCTGCTGTACGCCCTTAGGCAATCCCACCTTGTTCACCACATAATCGATGCCTTTGAGTTTGCAACGCAACTGTGCTTGATAGCCAACCGAGCTTGGTGTGACATAGAAGTCATAGTGGCCGTCAAAGATTTGGAACACTGATAGTCCCACTTTGCTACCCGTCTTCAAACCATTAGGGTTGACGCTTATCTCTGCCACCATCGTAGGTGAAGTCTGTCGGATACCCGCGAAGGTGTTAGGCTCTAGCCGATCCAGTGTGGAAGAGGATGCGTGCAGACGCAGTCCAGTACTCTTGTATTCATAGTTAGCCTCTACTGGGTGTCCTAGATGTATCCACTGTGCATCCAGTTTGTCCTTGGTTAAGTCATAATGTCCCTTCGCTTTAGGCATAGGAGAGAGCGGAAGCGTCTTTGCTTGCATCACAGTGTCGATGGCTTCGCCGCCATATACCACGGGCCATTCGCCTTCATTCCATTCCACTGGTGCGAGATAAGTCTCACGACCCAGGTGGTGATATGATCCGCCATAGTTGCGATAAGCCAAGAAGATCACCCACCAGTTGCCCTGTTGGTCCTGTACGAAGTCGCCATGACCGCAACCTTGGATCTGCTTTCCTTCACCTTTGTGATTACAGTTGGTCATGATAGGGTTAGCCGGATTTGACTCATAAGGACCATAGATGTCACGCGAACGCGCGATGGTGAGGTGGTGAGCCAGCTCGGTGCCGCCTTCAGAGATGAGCAGATAGTACCATCCGTCCTTCTTATAGATATGTGGTCCCTCAGGGTAACGACCGCCAGCGCCTCCCCAAATGGCTTTGCTTGGTGTGAGTTGCTTGCCCGTCTTGGGATCAATCTGGCAGAGCGTGATCTGTCCGTCAGGGTTAGACACCATGTAGCAGACATCTCCTTCGAAGTAGAGTGAAGGGTCGATGCCTTGCTGACTGAGCCAAAGTGGTTCGCTCCAAGGTCCCTTGGGGTCTGTGGCAGTAACCATAAAGTTGCCTCCGTTGCCCACGTTGGTCGTGATCATATAGTAAGTTCCGTTGTTGTAACGGATCGTTGGTGCATAGATACCTAGCCAAGAAGTGGCGTCCTTGAGGGGCAACTGCGATTTACGATCAAGCACATTGCCTATCTGTTCCCAGTGTATGAGGTCCTTGCTGTGGTAGATTGGCACGCCAGGAAAGTATTGGAAACTAGAGTTTACGGTGTAATAGTCATCCCCAATACGTACACAACTGGGGTCTGGATGGAATCCTGGCAATACAGGATTGTTGTAGGTGTTGGCCGACTGAGCCCATGCGCCTATGGCAAAACAGACCATAAGTGCACTGATTAGTAATTTCTTCATTTTTGATTTTGTAGTTTTGAAGGCGTGTTCTTCAAATTCCACGCATTGTTATGCTTTTGTTTTAGACGGGCTACTCTTTGTGTCTTTTCGTTTTTATTCGGCATCTTTTCCTTTCTCTTTACATAAGATAGGCTGCGCCTCAGCAATTGAAGCAAGCTTCATTGCGTTCGGCTTGCACTATCTTTCAGTCGTATAGCCCACTATTCTCCTTCATGAGATAAGTAAAATCTGCTCGGCTAAATACCCAAAATCCTACAAAGGTAATTTTAAGAGACCGCCTTTATTGTTGACAAAATTACTAAAAATATTCGAAAATGCATTCCTTTTAGTACGAGATACAATATAGAACCCGTAAAAATGGTAACTGACACTCGCTATAATGATCCGAGTAGTGCCGGCGCAGTTTAAAATTTCCGTGGCAACAACCTATTTCTGCTAACCAAATATCATACAAACATGATAAAGGAGAAAAGTATCGGCCAATCTGTTAATTATAGCAAAATAAGGCATGGATGTAACATAATGATGCGGCAATACGGGGTATATGTTATAACTTTGTCTGCGAACTATTGTCCAATTAAACTCCATTGCATGCGATAAAGAAACGCTGCAATAGGGCGGACTACCAGGCAAACCAACCGCCACACACACTGTGCGCAACTGACATACGCAAGGTGTGCGGCTGCAACACATACATACCGCGAACGTAACAACGATGGGAAAAAGGAAAACTATGAAAGCTAAACACACTATATGGCAGGCCGTAGTCGCAACGGTTATAGCTGGCACCGGGCTAATGATCAGCTCGTGCACCGACAATGCAAAGGCCGAAGAGCCGTCCAAGACCGAAAGCGTGGAACTGCTCAAGACCTCGCAAAGCTGGGATGAAGCCGAACTGCCAAACTATCCCGAAGGCAAACCAGAACTACGAGTGATCAAGGTGACGCTGCCGCCCCACAGCAAGCTGCCCAAACACCATCACGACATCATGTCGTATGGAGTGGTAAATAAGGGGCAGCTCACCTTGGTGCGCGAATCCGACGGTAAGGAGAAAACCGTGAAAGCCGGCGAGGCAGTGGTGGAAACCGTCGGCACGGTGCACCATGGCGAAAACCGTGGCGACGTGCCTACAGAGGTGGTTGTGTTCTACATCTCGAAAGAAGGCACGCCCCTCTCCGTAGCCGACGAATGAACCACACGCAAGAAGCTTTGTAGACATTATGTTACGCGCATCTTAGATGCTCGCGCAACATGACGGATTGGGCGCATAGATTTGCCCCCAACCTCTGGCGCCGGGGTGTTCCTTGAGAAACCAGGATTTTTTATATCTCATAGGATAGTGTCTTAAATACACTTCAATTCTTTTTCCAACAAACCGCCATTATTATTTCATGTCCCATTGCTGACTATTGTTTGCGGTGGAAATTTATAGCCCCCACCTAGAGCAACAATAGGAAGCCGAACGATGCACCCCACTCCCGCCCCCGACGGATATGGGGTGCGTCATAGCATGGACCCCATATCCGCAAGGGACAAACATAGGGTCCGTCGCCACCCTACCGCATTACAGCAAGCACGATGGCTAAGCCGACGGCCCGCAAAAACGGTCTGCAACAACGACCAATCCATACAACATGGATCAATGGAGCTAAATTTTCCGCCTTTAAATTATGCTGACAGGAAAATTATATATACATTTGTAGAACATTTAATACTTTGTTATTCAGCAATACAATGAAACTTACATCGTTCAAGATTTTCTTACAGCTACTTACAGGCTTGTTCTTTTTCCACTGCACAGCCAGTGCAGCCACACAATATGTGCCGCAAAAGCGCGAGTTCAGAGGGGCATGGATACAATGCGTCAACGGGCAGTTCCAAGGGATGTCCACTGCCGCCATGCAGCAAACATTGACAAGCCAGCTCGACGAACTGGCCCGAGATGGCGTGAATGCCATATTCTTTCAGGTGCGTGCCGAGTGCGATGCCCTTTACAAAAGCGACATCGAGCCGTGGAGCCGATTTCTCACCGGAGTTCAAGGCAAGGCACCGTCGCCCTACTGGGATCCGCTTGAATGGATGATTGCGCAATGCCACAAACGCGGAATGGAGCTGCACGCCTGGCTCAATCCCTACCGAGCCAAGACCAAGGGCACGCAAAATCTTGCCTCCAACCATGTGGCAATAAAACATCCCGAACTGGTATTTCCCTACGATGGACTGTTCATTCTCAATCCCGGCAAGCCCGAAAACCGCGAATACATCTGCCGGGTCGTAAACGACATAGTGACACGTTACGACATCGACGGCATACACATGGACGACTATTTCTACCCCTACCCCGTGGCCGGATGCTCAATACCCGATGAGAATGTCTTTGCACAATACAACAATGGAATTGCCGACATAGCCGACTGGCGGCGCGACAATGTCAATGTGTTCATAAAACAGGTGGGCGAAAGCATACACAAAACAAAGCCATGGGTGAAGTTTGGCGTGTCACCGTTCGGCATCTACCGCAACCGCCGTGCCGGTGTGGCAAACGGAAGCAATACCGCCGGCACACAAAACTACGACGACCTTTATGCCGACGTGCTCCTTTGGGTGAACAACGGATGGGTGGATTATTGTGTGCCGCAGATTTACTGGCAGATTGGGCATAAGACAGCCGACTATAAGACCCTTATAAAATGGTGGGGGCAGAATGCGTCGGCACGTCCGTTGTATATAGGCGAAGATGTGGAACGCACCGTTAAGTATGCCGACACCGACAATCCGCGCACCAACCAGCAAGCTGCAAAGTTTGCCCTGCACAGTCAAGTGTCCGGCGTCAACGGCACCGTGTTGTGGTATGCCAAAGCCGTTGCCGACGACTTGGGCAAATACGGAACGATGCTGCGCAAGATGTATTGGAAATATCCTGCATTGCAGCCTCGCATGCCGTTTATCGACGACAAGGCTCCGGGGAAGCCTCGCAAGGTGAAACCCGTGTGGACGCCAGACGGCTATATATTGTTCTGGACAGCCCCAAAAGGAAAGAAATGGAATGACATAGCCACGAAATATGTGGTTTACAGATTTGCCGACGGTGAGCAAACCGACACCGAAGACCCTTCGCACATAGTGGCCATCACCTCCGACACAATGTTCAAGTTGCCTTATGTTGACGGATCTACACACTATACATATATTGTTACGGCACTCGACCGCATGAGCAACGAGAGCAAGGCGGTGAAGAAAAAGGTGAAACTGTAATCCGGAAAAGAGTCCTATTGGGTGGAAAAACGAAGCAAAAAAGGGAAACAAACCTTAAAAGTTTCAATTTCAGTTAAAGATATATCCACTATTTTCGTAACTTTGCGTATAGAAACAATAACACTACAACATATTATACAATAGATAATATTATGGTAAAAATCACTAAAGAGAATGCCCTTGAATATCATCATCACGGGCGTCCAGGAAAGATTGAAGTTAAACCTACAAAACCGTACCATACCCAAACCGACCTCAGTCTGGCCTATTCGCCCGGTGTAGCATATCCGTGCCTTGAAATACAGGCCAACCCCGACGACGTTTACAAATACACCGACAAGGGCAATCTTGTAGCGGTAATATCCAACGGAACAGCAGTTCTCGGCCTCGGCGACATAGGAGCCATGAGCGGAAAGCCCGTAATGGAAGGCAAAGGCTTGCTTTTCAAGATTTATGGCGGCATCGACGTGTTCGACATTGAAGTGGCCGAGAAAGACCCTGAGAAATTCTGCGAGGCCGTAGAGAAGATAGCACCCACATTCGGCGGCATCAACCTTGAAGACATTAAAGCCCCTGAATGTTTCTATATCGAGGAACGTCTGAAACGCACTCTTGACATTCCTGTCATGCACGACGACCAGCACGGAACGGCCATCATATCGGCTGCCGGACTGAAGAACGCCCTTGAAGTGGCCGGAAAAGACATTTCGAAGGTAAAAATCGTAGTCAACGGTGCCGGAGCAGCAGCCATAAGCTGCACCAAACTGTATGTGGCATTGGGCGCAAAAACCGAGAACATAGTCATGCTCGACTCGAAAGGCGTCATAACAAGCGACCGCGAGAACCTCACCCCACAGAAGAAAATGTTCGCAACCGACCGCCGCGATGTCCACACATTGGCAGAAGCCATAAAGGATGCCGACGTGTTTGTGGGACTTTCAAAAGGTAACGTGCTCTCACAGGACATGATACGATCAATGGCCGAGACACCTATCGTGTTTGCCCTCGCCAACCCTGTGCCTGAAATAAGCTATGAGGATGCCATGGCAAGCCGCCCCGACGTGCTCATGTCAACCGGAAGAAGCGACTATCCAAACCAGATTAACAACGTCATCGGTTTCCCCTACATCTTCCGTGGAGCTCTTGACGTGCACGCAAAGGCAATCAACGAGGAGATGAAGCTTGCCGCAGTAAAGGCCATTGCCGACCTCGCCAAGCAGCCCGTACCCGATGTCGTAAACGATGTCTACCATGTTAACGACCTCACCTTCGGTTCCAAATATTTCATTCCGAAACCTGTCGATCCGCGTCTTATCACCGAAGTAAGTGCAGCCGTGGCCAAAGCCGCAATAGAAAGCGGTGTGGCACGCCACACTATCACCGACTGGGATGCCTACAAGAAAGGCCTCATGGAATTGCTCGGACAAGAAACCAAGCTCACACGCAAGCTGCACGACACGGCAAGACGCCACCCGCAACGCGTGGTATATGCCGAGGGCGGACACCCCACAATGATGAAAGCTGCCGTGCAGGCAAAGACCGAAGGCATCTGCAACCCGATACTTCTTGGCAACCCCGACCGTCTGAAACGACTGGCACAACGCCTCAAGCTGAGTCTCGAAGGCATCGAACTCATCGACATGAGAGCCGACCAGGAGCAGGGACGACGCGCTACCTACGCCAAACATCTTGCCAAGAAGCGTGCCCGCCAAGGCTACACCTTCGAAGAAGCCTACGACAAGATGTACGAACGCAACTATTTCGGCATGATGATGGTTGAGACAGGCGAAGCCGACGCATTCATCACCGGCCTCTACACAAAATACTCCAACACCATAAAGGTGGCAAAAGAGGTAATCGGAATACGTCCCGAATACAAGACATTTGCAACAATGCACATTCTCAACACGCAGAAAGGCGTGTTCTATATCGCCGACACTTTGATTAACAGGCATCCCGACGAGAACGTGCTTGTTGACATTGCCAAGCTCTCGGCAAGCACCGTAAAGTTCTTCAACGATGAGCCGCATATAGCAATGATAAGCTACTCCAACTTCGGAACCGACGAGATAGGAAGCCCTGTCAAGGTGCACAACGCCGTTGAGGAAATTCAGAAAGAGATGCCCGACCTTGCAATCGATGGCGAAATGCAAGTGAATTTCGCCCTCAACAAGGAGTTGCGCGACGACAAATATCCTTTCACACGCCTGAAAGGTCTTGACGTGAACACTCTTGTATTCCCCAATATGAGCAGTGCCAACGGCAGCTACAAACTGCTTCAGGCTCTCGATCCCGATGCCGAAATCATAGGCCCGATACAGATGGGACTTAACAAGCCCATACATTTCACCGATTTCGAGTGCTCAGTGCGCGACATCGTGAACATCACGGCAGTGGCTGTAATCGATGCTTATGTAGACAAAATCAAGAAAAGCAAATAATTTCCCGACAGAAACAAGGGCAGAACGAGGCTTTCAGGTACAATAACCCCGAAGCCGGCGTTCTGCCCTTTTTCAGAAACTAACGCCAAACACTCACCTGACATGATAAACTTTCCCTGTGCAAAAATAAACCTTGGCCTTAACGTCGTGGGCAAACGTGCCGATGGATACCACAACATCGAAACAGTATTCTACCCTATTCCACTGCACGACGCGCTGGAAATAAAGCTCATGGACGACCGATTTCCATCGGAAAACCCGTGCGACCTTAAAATCACGGGCAACAGTATCGACGGCAACGAGCAAGACAATCTCGTGGTGAGAGCCTACCGTCTGTTGGCAAAAGATTTCAACATTCCGCGCATACACACACATCTCTACAAGCACATACCCTCGCAGGCAGGTCTTGGAGGCGGTTCGAGCGACGCGGCATTTATGATTAGGCTTCTCGACAGCAGGTTCAGACTGAACCTCGGAAATGCAGAAATGGAGCACTACGCCTCGCTCTTAGGAGCCGACTGCGCGTTCTTCATTTCGTCAGAACCGGCATTTGCCACATCAAAAGGCGAGGTCCTGTCACCCGTAAAAATCGCCGAGAACAATCTTCACGGCTATCATCTGCTTGTTGTAAAGCCCGACATCATGGTGTCAACCAAGGAGGCATACGCCTCTATATGTGCAAAAGCGCCTGCCGAATGTTGCCGCGACATTGTGGGAAAACCTATAAGCTACTGGCGCGACAACCTTACCAACGATTTTGAGCGCAGTGTTTTCGAGAAGCACCCCATACTGTCGGAAATGAAAGCCGCACTTTATGCTTTGGGAGCTGACTATGCACAGATGAGCGGAAGCGGAAGCGCACTGTTCGGACTGTTCAAGAATGCACCCGACGAGACACGCGCAGCCGAAACATTCAAGGGTTGTTCCAACTACTGCATGCAATTATGACACCGGCGCGGGTGCCGCATCAATATTCAAAACTCTGTTGAGTCCAACTGTCATCGACAGTGACATTGAAGCCGCGCCCGCCGTCGGGATTTTCTCCATAGAACGAGCCAGTGTATTCGGTAATCTGGTTCACCACTACAGGCACGTCCTCAAACGTCTTGCTATACATCACCGTAGTGCCGTCAGACGACAATGCCGACACGTCCATTTTCAGTGTTTTGCCGTCGGAATGTGGGAAGGTGTACACCTCGTAGCTGCTGCTTCCTTCATAAGCGTCGGCAGAAACATCGCGATATTCGGTCTGCTTTGAGTTCACGCACCCATAGCCAGTGACAGCATTAAAGGTACTGCTGCCGCCCGTGTAATAGAATTTCATGCGTTTCACACCCTGTGGCGTGGCATCGTTCATGGTGAGTCTGAACATTGCAACCGCATGTTTAAGCGTTATGTCACAATCCTGCGTGTCGTCAATGTCAACATTTCCACAATAATAAAACGTCTCGGTAACTTTGTTGTCGGTAAACTTTATTTCTTCAGGCGAACTGAAAGTGGGGTTTCCCGTGCCGTTGTGTGCAATCACCACAAGAGTGTATGTGCCCTTTTCCAAACTGATTGATGCCTTGCCGAAATCCTTGTCCGACGATTTCTGGTTCACTGCCTTCACTTTGTCGTCGCCATTGAATATCACGAAACTAACCCTGCTGCACACATCGCCCAAAGGTTTTATGCTGCGGCTACCGCTCCCCTCACCTTCAAACATGAAATTCTCGAGTTGCGAGGCATTTATGCTCAACACACATTTACCGTCGCCGCCATTATCGCTGCCACTATCGCCATCGGTTTCAACCATAGGTTTCTCACAAGAAACGAGAGCGAATACAATCATCAATGCCGACAAAAACGGCAAGGCACAAAGGCTGCACACAGATTTTTTCATAAACATGACAATGAATAATTGAGTTTGATGTAATTTAAGGCAAATGCCCCTTTTTGACACTGAGGCATATCTGTACGCCCACAAAAGTAATCAAATTAAGCCGAAAGCGCACACAATACGGGCAAAAATTCTCACTATGTCCATAGATTTTAGTTTGCCAAAGCCCACATAAACACAGAAGCGGGACAATGGCATTGCCACTCCCGCTTCTGCTTTTATTTATCAGCTGAGTAAAAATCTTATGCTCACTCCAATATCTTTGTCATGTTGAATTCGGTGATGCGACCGTCGGGATTCACCTTTGCCGCGATGCGGTATTTCGACTCCGATGTGGAGTTGTCGGTGTGGGAAACCTCCTGTGTAGCCGAGAACGATACGGTGTATTCATACTGCTCGTCGCCGATTTCCTTCTTGGTTATGGCGTAATTCCCTGCCGACTGCCACGTCATCGAAGCAACGTCGCTCTTGTAAATCTTGTTCATAAATGTTATCACGTCGCCACGCGTTGCATCGCTCTTGCCGAGGAACGATGTCATCAGCGGACTTACTGTGCTTGTGAGCGCATCGGCGTCCCTGCTGTTGAGACTTTGGAAGAACGTAGAGAACACGCTGCTTACCATGAGCTTCTCCTCCGGCTGCAATGTCTTCGCATTCAAACCCTTTATCATGCTGTTGGCCTCATCGGCATAATCGCCGTCGGGATGCACTTCAAGATAATTCTCCATGGCCTCAACGGTATTGGCGGCATTGGCCGAACTCCAGTCAATGGAGTCGATTTTGTGCATCGCAATATTCTTGAATGGAGAGTTGGGATGCATAGACAGATACTGTTCCAAGGCCGATTTCGACCCGCTCACAAGCGCATTAGTCCAGTCCTGGTCTATTTGTTTGAGCAAGTCGAGATGCGCTTCTATCGAATCGCGGTGCTCTTCGGGAGCATCGCCATACTTGTCGAGATAGCTCTGCAGCACCTGCGGGTCGTTGCTTGTCATGGCAAATTCATAGGCTTCCTTTTCCTTCGACTGTGCCGACACGCGGTTCATCCACCAGCAAATGGCCGAAATCACGACCACCACCACAAGCGTTACAATCAATATCATCTTGTTGTTGCGCTTGCCGGGTGTCTTCGGGGCATCGTTATTGTTGCCTCCATACACGGGGCCACCATTGCCATTGTTTCCGGCAGCTGCTGTATTAGCCACGTTTTCCATGCCGTGCTCGGTGGCTGCCACATTGCGTGCTGCCGTCGTGCAACCGCAGTTGCCATTGCCGCCAGGCGTTGCCGTGTTGCCGCCAACATTGGGTTCATGGCATGACGGGCACTCTGCCAGATTTGAAAAATACACATTGCCACACTTGTGGCATGTCAACACCCTTCCTGCAATTGCTACGCCACACGAAGGGCAAAAAGGAGCTTTGTCACTTATCTGATGACCACACTCCGGGCATCTTATTATAGCCATATTTTCAATGATGTTTAAATCTTATCTCGCGCAAGCCATGCCGCCCCATAAAGCGGCTCTTGTCCACATATCCGTTTATGCCGTCGATGTGCCCCTTGCCAGTGTATTGCCATATCATAAAGTCGCGACCGTCCTCAAGTTCCGGCTCACGGCTTGAATATTGTGCAATCATAAGTTTGTAGCCGTCAAGTTTTCCCGAAAGATAACGGTTGTAGAAATTGGTGCCGGTATAGAGAAGAGGCTTCTGGTGATAGGCTTCCTCAACCATCTCCAAGAACTTGAACAGCGAGTCGCAGAATTCCTCGGTTGACAATCCGCTTTTTGTCTCGATGTCAATCATTGGTATCAAATCCTGCTGCCGTGGCAGACATTGTTTCTTGAAATTCTCGAGTTGCCGTGTAAGGTCGGTCTTGGGGCGGAAGAAATGATACGATCCCACCTTCAATCCATACTTGTGTGCGAGCTCTATATTCTGTTCATACTTGTCGTCAATGCGGTCGCCGCCCTCGGTGGCCTTCAAATACACATAAGCCATCTTGGTGTTTTCGCCTACGGTTTCCCAAAACACCTCGCCCTGATAGTGGCTAAGGTCGATGCCATGTATGTGCGAGCAAGTGTCTTCGCATTGAGTGTAAATGTTTTGGGAATATAGTTGGTCGTATCCTAAAAATGCCAGTAAAGCAATTAGATATAGTCTGAAAAATCCGTTCATATTGCAAAGTTAATGCAAAAAGGACACAACACAAAATAAATTATCCATTTTTAAAGCTATCAATAATCTGTGTAAAGGAGTGTAAAGAAGTATGGGAAACCGCGCATAGATTGTAAACAAGATTGATTGGTCACCCTCTAATGTGACAACAATTTACAGTGATGGTTAGTTTGAGTAAATACTCAACTTTCGGATTTACCATTTAGCAGGTGTCCCCGAAGGGGGCAAACTCTGCATAACCGCTGGTGGAGCGAG
>CAVKCP010000078.1:0-12237 GCA_963654815.1 Lachnospiraceae bacterium
ACGCAGGGGCAAGCCCCTGCGCTATAATCTGTCGTCCCTACGGGACTTACCTGTTGCAAAGTTTTTACCGGACACCAATATTTACAAATGAAGATTTTCGTGTCTGCCGTCAGAAATTCACTGCCACCGTGAAGCGGCCCGAGAGCGGCATTATGTATGAACCGGTCATTATCGTTCCGTAGTAAGGTGTCGGGTCGGTGATGAGGTCGGAGCCGTTGATTGTGCCCTTTGCTCCGCGCTGGTTGAGGAAGTTCACCACCTGTGCGCTCAGCTTTATGTGCTTGTTGAGGGTGTAGTCCACTCCGCCGAATGTTTCCCAGTGGGGTTCGAAGTAGAGCACGTTGGTGAGGTTGGCAAACTGCTTGCTGTAGTAGCGGAAGCTTGCCCACACGCGCCACTCCATGCGCTTGCCGAAGCTGTAGCTCGGGTCAATCTCCATGAGCACCTTCGAAATGCCCGTCACGTTTTTGTCGCTGTAGTCGTAGTCGGTGCCGAATGCCTCGAAGTTGAAGTCCTTGTAGAGCGGGTTCTGAATGGTGAGCAGGTAGTGCAGGTTGAAGCCCTTGAACGGTTTCAGCACGAAGTCGGTGGTCCATCCCACGGTCTGGATGCGGTAATACACCTGCACGTTTTCCACGTTGCTTGCGTTCGACGGGTCAACCATGTTGAAACGCTTCAGGTTGTTGGTCTTGCTTAGCACCGAGAGCTGCGATATGAGCTGTATGTACTTGGTGTTCCAGAACACTCCGAGAGCGCCCATCGGGCTTTGGCTCTTCTTCATGTTGGGCATATACTTGGTGTTGTAGTTCTCCAGCCCGCCGTTGTCCTCGCTATACAGGGCGTTGGCCATCACTCCGAAGTTGCGCGTTATGTTGTAGCGTGCGTTCACATATCCGGCTATGTTGAAGTAGCTGTCGTTCACTTGCGAGATTTCGGCGTTGGGAATGGTAAACCCGGCCTTGCGCGGCGAGAGTGTGTATTCGCCGTCGAGCAAGCGCCATCGCAGGTGCATTCCGTAGTCGAGCAGCAGGTCTTTCGTGGCCTTCCACTTGTCAGAGGCATAAATGCCCAGTTTGTTTTCGTTGCCCTTGTGATAGGCTGCACCGTTGTTGTAGGCATAGAATCCGTATTCGTCGGTAGTGCCCGGGCGGTAGAGCTGTTCGGGCTGCGGCTCTACGGCGAGGTAATACTGCACGCGTCCGTTGGCGAAGGTGCTGTGGCGGAACTGCTCCAACATGCCGAATGTCACGTTGTGTGTGCCCAGGCGCTTGTTCATTGCAAGCCTTGCCTGAAACTCGGTGATAGGCACGTTGTTGAAACCCTGTGCCAGCACGCCGCCCACCATGCCCGAATAGGCTTTCCCGTCGGCCGTGGTATATCCGGCTTTCTCCTCAACTATGGTTATCGACGTGGGCGAGTTCTGCAGATAGCCCACCGTGGCGAGGTGCAGGCGCGACGCGAACTTGAAGTTCCAACCGTTGTCCAGCAGGTAGTTTCCGTTGAGGTCGATGTTGTGCGACGTTGATTTCGAGTGGCTTCCGCTGGTGTTTGCCCAGTAATATTCGCCGTCGGTCATGTCGAGCATGCGCAGGCTTCCCGACTTTATGGTGTATGAGTCGCGCCCAATCTTGAAGTTGTCGAGCTCGCTCACCTTGCCGTCTTTCTCGTAGCGGAACACGGCATAGTCGGTTTGCGTGTAGGAGTCGCTGTATTTGTAGAGCAGGTTCACCTGTCCGCGCTTGCCTGCGAAATATTTGGTAAGGCCCAGGCGCACTATCTTGGTGTTGTCGGCATACTTGGATGCGGCCAGGTTGGTGGTTCCGGGGTCGAAGTTTGCAAACACTCCGGCGGTGTAGCACCACCCGTTTTTCGACAGCGGTCCCGACACGTTTACGTCGCCTTGCAGCCATCCGAAGGTGTTGACGGTGAACTTTCCCTTGAACTTGAATTTCTTTGTTCCCTTCATCGAGTAGGAGTTCACGGCATAGCCCAGGTCGCCCAGAGTGCACACCACATCGTTCATCTGCAACAGTCCGTTGGAGCTTAGGCCCGTCGATGCGCGCCACGACTTGTTGGGTGCTTCGGGAAAGCCACGGTAAACCACCGGCAGGTCGTCTTCCATGATGTTTATTCCCCATGTGGATGCGGGCAGACCGATGTTTATTTCGCGCGGACTGGTATTGTCGGCGGCATTGAGCATCACGTTGCGCCCCGACTTGTCGTCGCTGGTTGCAACCGAGTCTTTGGCAGCTTTCGCCGTCGTCGGCGTCTGTGCCATGGCATTTCCCATGCCTGCCAGCACAATCGAGAGTGTGAATATCGTTGATTTCTTCATGATTTTCTTTGTTTTTTTACTTTAAGTTTAAGGTGTGTTCTTGACATGCTGCCGTGCCGAACGGCATTATATCCCGGCACGGCAGGCTTCAGTCAGGCTGTCAGCTGTTGAGTATTCGCTCCACTTCGGCCATCATTTTCTTCTTCATCTTCTTGCCTTCCTTGGTGAGTTCTTTGTCGGAAAGCGGGTGCTTCTCGTCGGGGTCGTCCTTCAGGTTGAAGAACTTGCCTTCCTGATAGTATTTCCATGTGTGCGTGCAGTCTTGCAACCAGATGGCCTTCGGGAATGCCGGGTTCCACATTGAGTCATACCATCCGAAGGCAAACTCGCGTGCATAGGCGTTCTTCTTGCCCAGGAGCTGGTCGTAGAAGCTATGTCCGTCGCTCACGAAGTCGGCAGGCAGGTCATACTGTGCGGCCTGCATGAAGGTGGGCAGAAGGTCGGTGAAGTCGATAAGGCTGTTGTTCACCGTTCCGGCCTTGATGTGGCCTTTCCAGTAGGCAACAAACGGAACGTGTATGCCCCACTCCTGCGGGAATCCCTTGTTGCCCGTTATCTGCTGGTTGTTCCACTGCGATGTAATCTTCTTGTTGGTGCCGTTGTCGCCGGTGAATATTATGAGCGTGTTCTCGGCAATGCCTTCGCTCTCAACATAGTCGATGAGTTTGCCCACGAGTTTGTCCATATATTCCATCATGTCGCCGAAATATTTCGGGTCGCTCTTGTCCTTCGGTCCCGACGTTGCCCAGTCTTTGCTGTCGGGTGTGGCCTGGAACGGGTCGTGCATGAGCACCATGGGATAGTAGAGGAAGAAGGGTTTGCCCTTCTCGCGGCTGTTGTGTATGAAATGCTGGGCATCCTCCAGGAAGAGGTCGGGGCCATATTGCCCGTGGTAGGTGTGCTTGCCGTTCTCCGAGAGTATCACGGGGTGCTTGTAGCGCGACTCTCGTTGTGCGAGTTCGGCCGTTGCCAGCACCTTCATGTCAATCGAGTCGCGGTTCACCTTGGGCAGTTCCATATAGGGATAATAAGAGTGCCACACGAAATAGTGGTCGAAGCCCACCTGCTCGGGCAGCGATCCCGGGTGTCCGGCGAGCTGTATCTGTATGGCGTCGCCATACTGCTGCCACTTGCCGGTGATGCCCGTGGTGTAGCCGGCATCCTTCATAAGGTCGGCAAAGGTGGTGTTGTTGGGCGACATCACGCCGAAACCTTCGTAGTTGCGGAAATTGTATTTGCCCGTCATCAGCTCCACGCGCGACGGCGCACTGAGCGGCTGCGAGTAGCATTGCGAGAAGCGCATGCCCTTTTCGGCCATACGGTCGATGTTGGGAGTGTTCCACGATGTGCCGCCGTTGCAGCCGAATGCCTCGTAGCCTATGTCGTCGGCGAGCACGAATATGATGTTGGGCTGCTGTTTCTTCACCTTCAGCGCGTCTTGCGCAAGGGCGTGTGTTGCAGGTGCCAAGCCAGCCATGGCACACAGCGATGTGGTCAAAAGGTTGTTGTTCATAATAATTGTTTTTGTTGGTTATAATTGTTTGGTTGCCTTTCATTTCCTGCCGTCGGGGCGTATGTTGTCCGAACTGATGCCCGTGAGGTCGTCGCCGAGGTCGTGCCGCATGTCGTCGGCAACCTTTTTAAGGCGTTCCACCACCTCGGGATAGAGGTCTTTCACGTCGATACGCTCGCCCGGGTCGAGTCGGAGGTCGTAGAGCGCCATGCCGGTTTCGGCAGTTTGTGTCACGCCGGGAAATCCGTCCTTGCCCAGTTTCACGCCCTGCCCCTCGTTGGTGAGATATTTGTGCGGGAAAACGAGCTTGAACCTCGCGTCGCGCACGGCCTCAAGGCTTTTCAGCACACCCGCGGGGTTCTGGCTGTAATAGTAGTGGAAGTATTTGCGCGGCGATGTCATCGTTTCGCCCTTCCACAGTGTTTCCACGTCTATTCCGTCTATTTTCTTCGTGGGAAGCGTAGCTCCCGTTATGGCTGCAAGCGTGGGCAGGATGTCGATGTTCGACATAAGCTGCGGGTTTACCACCCCTGCCGGCACATGTCCAGACCACTTCACGAGGCAGGGCACGCGCTGTCCGCCGTCGAACGAGCACTGCTTGCCCTCGCGCAGACTGCCCGCGCTGCCCGAATGGTTGCCGTAGGTGAGCCACGGGCCGTTGTCGGAGGTGAATATCACTATGGTGTTTTTCTCCAAACCGTTCTTTCTCAGTGCGCTGAGTATCTGCCCGATGCTCCAGTCAACCTCCATCATCACGTCGCCGAAAAGGCCCGAACCGCTCTTGCCCTTGAACTTACTAGACACGGCCAAAGGCACATGCGGCATGTCGTGGGTGACGAGCAGGAAGAAAGGCCGCTTGCGGTTTTCCTCGATGAAGCGCACCGAACGCTGGGTGTAGAGTGTGGTCAGCTCCGACTGGTCGTCCAAAGTCCACAGTTCGCGCACCTTCTCTCGACCTTCATATAATGTGAGTGCCGGAAATTTCGACTTGAATTTCTTGGCGCGTTCGGGCAGCACCGACTTCTCGGTAATGCGGTTTCCCTCGTAGTCAACCGGCCAGATGTCGTTTGAATAGGGCAAGCCGAAAAACTCGTCGAAGCCCTGTTCCATAGGCATGAAGTCCTGGCCGCACCCCAGATGCCACTTGCCCACGATGCCGCTGTGGTAGCCTGCCGTGCGCAACACCTCGGGCAAAATCTGCTCTTCGGGGTTCAACCCCACGTGAGGGTCGGTCATATAGCATCCGGGCACGCCCACACGGGTGGCATAGCAGCCCGTGAGCAGTCCGGCACGCGATGCCGTGCTTATGGCCGACGATGCATAATAATGTGTGAAGAACATTCCGTCGTGTGCAATCCCGTCGATGTTTGGGGTGGAATAGCCGGTTGCCCCGGTGATCGAGAGGTCGCCGTAGCCCATATCGTCCATATAGAATATCACGATGTTGGGCTTTTCGTGCGTCGCAGCCGGAGCGGCGGCGGTAATCGCGAGGCAACTTCCGGCAATCAAAGTCTGTTTGGTGAATGTCATATCTTGCGGTTTTTAGGTATTGGTTTTTCTGTCGGCAAAGTTACTCACAGGCCGCAACACGCGCTTTCACGATTGCATTTACGGCTACTGCAATTGCTTGCATGCGTTTACAGAATAGTTCAAATGTTTGCAAAAACGTCCAAATGGCGGTTTTTGCAGTGCTTTTGGCAGCATGCAGGCAGCATTTATCGCCATTTTTGCTGCGCTTTTCAAGCATTTAGCATTAACTTTGTAATGCTACTATATCAATTCCATAAACCTACTGCTACCTACTTATGCGTCATATTCCTTTCTATCTGTCCATCGCCGTGGCATGCCTTACGGGATGCACACGGGCAAGCAAGACAGTCGATATTGCAGGCGGCCGGCAGACTTACATAAAGACTGGCCTTTCTGACGACGATGTGAAATGCTTTGCTATGGACAGTCTCGGGCGTATGTGGATAGGCACGTCCTACGGCCTAAACTACTACGACGGCAACCGATACCGCCAATATTTCTTTGCCGACGGCGACTCCATGTCTATCCCGGGCAACCACATCAACTGCCTGCACATCGACTCTGCCAACCGATTGTGGGTGGGCACGTCGAGCGGGCTGGCCTGCTACACGGGCAACGAGACTTTCACGAGATTTCATTCTGCCGACAGTGCCGCGCTCAACATAGCCCAGATTGTCGAAACCTCCGACCGCCGCATCATCGTGCAGGCCTCCGAACGAGTCTATGAGGCAACAGACCCGCACGCCATGAAGCCGCACACAGCCCTCAAGGGAGCCATGGCCATAGAGCCCGACAGCCACGGCGGCCTTTGGGCTTTCCACCGCAAGCACTACTTCCACTTTTCGCCCAAGGGCGGAACCTTCGTTGCCGACAAAACATTCAGCGAACCGCTGGGCAGCAACATGGTGACATCGGCAAGCGACAGCCGATATGTGTGGGCCGCACTCACGCGCGAACTGCTGTGCATCGACCGCCAAACGGGCCGCCTTATACACCGCACTCCGCAACGCATGGAGATTCTCCCGAAATTCATTTTCCCCACCGACAGCGGGGCACTGCTCAAAAGCAACCGCCACGGATTGTTCAAATTCAGTCTGAAAACCGGCGACATCGCTCCCTGCAACGATTTCCATTTCACCCCTTCCGAGACCAAGGACATCTCGTGCCTCTACCGCGATGCCTACGGAAACCACTGGGCAGGATTCTTCGACAACGGTTTCCGCGTGCTCAACGACAACACCGTGAGCCAGCAAATGCTCAACGACAACCGTCTCTACAACGACACCCACCACGACAACATCGTGGCTCTTGCCGCCGGCAAAGGCAACATCGTGTGGGGAGCAACGCACAGCCGCATGTTCAGATACAACCCGGCAACCGACGACTTGCAGACATTCGACCAGAGCGACATACTCGTTTCAGGCCCCTACTACCGGCAGATTCTCAGAAAGATAGTGCCCGACGGCGACCGCCTGTGGCTGCTCACCAATGCGCGCATATCGCTTGCCACCTACGGCGGGAGCGTAGCCACACGGCAGAGCTGGCGTTTCTGGACCGGCATGGGCGACTGCTGCGTGGCCGGCGGACGCTGCTTCGTGACAGCCGACGGCCACAACCTGTTTGTAATCGACGACCAACGGGCCGACTCTGTGCCCATAGACATCCCTTCATACAATGCCAATGCCCGCATTATCACCCTGCGCAACGGCCGCGTGCTTGTGGCCACCGAAGGCTTGGCACTGCTCACCATCGACCCGCGCACGCTTCATGCAGCCGCACTCAACGCATCGCGGCCACAGCATGTGCCCTCCAACGCCCTGCCAACCGACATGCTGCAAGACTCGCGCGGCACCGTGTGGATTGCAACAAAGAGCGACGGGCTCTACCGCCTCGACATGACCGCCATGCAACTCACGCCGGTGCCGCAGCTGCCGGTGAACGGAATAGAGAGCATTGCAGAGCTCGACGGCAACCTGTGGATGGGCACCGGCAGCGGATTGCTGGCCTATTCGCCACGCCTCAACACCGCCATGCTGCACACTCTGGGGCGCAACAAGCTGTCGCTCTACTGCAATTGCTCAGAACAGGCTATATGCACGCTCGGCAAACGGCTCTTCATCGGCACCCGCGACGGATGTCTGCAGCTCGCACCGCAGTCGATGCAGAAGCCCGTGCAGCCACGGCCCGCAGTATATTCGGTGTGTGCCATATCGCGCAACTCCGACCGGTTTGTCGTTGGCAAGGGCGACAAGCGCGAGTATGTGGTGTCGCACGACGACAACGACTTGCGCATTTCCTTCGGCGACATATCGTTCGCCTCGGCACCGCAACACGAATATGAGTTCATGCTCGAGGGCATCGACCGCGACTGGCAGCACTCCGGCAGCTACCGCGACGTGGTATATTCAAACGTGCCCACGGGCCGTTACCGCTTCATAGTGCGTGCCATGCAGGCCTACGGAGCCAAGCCCATAGCCACTGCGACGGCGTGCATAGTGGTGAAACCCGCCCCGTGGCTCACCGTTCCGGCCAAAGTTGCCTATATAGTGTTGGCTCTGCTGCTCATCTATCTGGCCAACCGTCTCTATCTGCGCACACGTGTCAACCGTCTGGCCCTGCGGTCGGCACTAGCCGAAAAAGAGCGCGAACGCCACAACAACGAAATGAACATGAGCTTCTTTGCCAACATCTCACACGAGTTCCGCAACCCGCTCACAATGATTTCAGGACCGGTGCAGTCGCTCTGCAACGACAAATCGCTGCCGGGCAACACGCGCCGCAAGCTCCTCATGATACGCCGCAGCTCAATGGCCATGCTCCGCCTGGTGGATCAGATGATGGATTTCAACCGCCTTGAAAGCGATGCCCTGAAGCTGAGGGTGCAGCGGTGCGACATGATTGACGACCTGAACACCATTCTCGACACGTTTGAAGTGAGTGCGGCGGAGCGCGGCATCAGCGTCGAACGCAAGGGGCTCGACGACTCGCTGTTCATGCTTTACGACCGCGACAAGTTGGAGAAAATCATGGCCAACCTGCTCACCAATGCCATGAAACACACCGACGACAACGGCACGGTGCGCGTGTCGTTAGGCAGCGGCGGTGCCGACGGACTTTGCAGCATAGCGGTTTTCAACGACGGCAAGCCCATTCCCGAGGCCAAACTGGCCGACGTGTTCAAGCGGTTCTACCAGGTTAAGGACGTGGGCAGCAACCACAACTACGGATGGGGCACCGGCATAGGGCTCTACTACGTAAGCCGCCTCGTGCAACTGCACCATGGCAGCGTGGCGGTGGAGAACGTGCAGGGCGGCGGAGTGGCCTTCACCGTGACGCTGCCGTGCCGCAGCGAAGCCTACGACAGCGACGAACACATGGCCGACGACACCCGCATGCCGGGCATGTTTCTGCCCGGTTCTGAGGCCGACAATGCCCAGTTGCCCACAAAAGCAGAACCCGACGAAACGCTGCAGCAAAGCCCCGTGCTGCTGATAGTTGACGACGACATTGAAATGGCGCGCTACCTACGGTCGATCTTCGCCGACACGTTGCGCGTGGTGAACAAGTATTCGGCCGAGGCGGCACTCGAATGGATTGAAGGCAATGCGCCCGACATAGTGCTGAGTGATGTTGTTATGGGCGAAATGTCGGGCTACGAACTGTGCAGCCGCATGAAGAACGACGTGGCCTACTCGCACATTCCCGTGGTGCTCATCACGGCCAAGGCGAAGGTTGACGAGCAGATTGAGGGTCTGCGCCTCAATGCCAACGGCTACGTAACCAAGCCCTTCAACCCCGACTACCTCAAGGCTCTCGTCGAGGCGCAGCTCAACAATGTGAACAACATACGCCGGCGGCTCAACGAAGCCGACACCGCCGAGATTGCACCCGAAGGACTTTCGGCACAGGACAGCCAGTTTATGAAACAAATCATGGCACTCATGCAAACCCACCTGTCCGACTCCGAGCTGAACATAGAAACCGTTTGCCGCGACATGCTCATAAGCCGGTCGAAGCTCTACTACAAGATGAAGAGCCTCACGGGCGAAACTCCCAACAACTTCTTCAAGAACTACCGCCTCAACCAGGCAGCGCGCATCCTGCGCGAAGGCCGCCGCAACGTTTCCGAGGTGGCCATGGACACCGGCTTCGGCAACCTCGCCTACTTCTCGTCGTGCTTCAAAAAGAAGTTCGGCGTGAGCCCGAGCGAATACTGCTGAGCCACGGGCAAACCGCAACGGTATGCCCCGATATACACAACCAAGGTTTCACGGCATTGCAAACAAGCCTTAGTTGCATTGCAAATATTGGTGTCCGGTAAAAACTTAGCAACAGGTAAGTCCCGTAGGGACGACATATTATAGCGCAGGGGCTTGCCCCTGTGTTTATGAATTTCAATGATTTTGCCCCTGTAAGGGGCGCATAATTCATTGTGATATTGAAATATACGCCCCCTACAGGGGCAAAAGATGGTGGCGCTTTGATAGATAGGGGCAAGCCCCTATCCTATAATCTGTGCCCCTTTCAGGGGCGATGAATAGGAAACCATGCAATAGACAAAAGTAAGCCCCGCATTTCCCCAAACCTTATAAAGAACATTCATTCAACGTTTTCAATATTAGACCAACACTTTACCGAACACCAATAAATTACAAACAAGCCTTACTTGCATTGCAAACAAGCCTTACTTGCGATGCAAACAAGGCTTAGTTGCAACACAAAGAAGGCTTCCTTGCAATGCAAAGAAGCCTTCTTTGTGTTTTCATGTTATCGTTATATTGCTGCGGTCTTGCCTCACTGTCGTGCAAGACCTTGAATGTCAGCCCCGTGCGGGGCGCATTTCGCTATTTCTTTTTCTTGGCCTTTGCCTGGTCGGCGGTGGTTTTTGTTTCGTCGGCAGGCGTGAGCACGCTGCGGTATCGGTCGGGGTCGTTGAGCAGTTTCACGGCCTCGGCAAACTGTTTGTCGTAGCGCAGCGAGTTTTCTATCGCCCCGCGCTCGTAGTAGTAGGCGGCCATGATGTCAGAGGCAATCATTTCCTTTATCTTCTGCTTGTTGTAGGGATAGTCCAAGTCGCGTGCCGTGTCGTGCTTGAGTTTCTTCGACAGAGCCTCAAACTCGTTCTTGGCATCGTCGTAGTAGCCCTCGAAACGCGCGAGGTTTTCAAGGTCTTTCAGATATTTCTCGCTCACCTGGTCGTAGGTGAAGCCGCTTGCTATGACGCTCTGCTTGAATTTCTCGTAGTCGGCATCAGACAGTTCAAACTCCGAAGGCTTGGCCACCGTGGGGTGCGAGGCCATGTATTCAATCTCGTAGTTGAGCAGCACGTCGGTGGTGTCAACCCGGTCGAGGTAGAAGGCTATGTTGGGCAGCGAGTCGGGCTGCACCTCTATGTCGGGCTTAATGCCTCCGCCGTCGCGCACGATGCGCCCTGCAGCGGTGCGGAACTCATGCGTGAGCGAGTCGGCCACATGCTCGGTGTAGCCTCCGTTGGCGTGCTTGTAGTTTATGGCCTGTATGCAGCGGCCGCTGGGTATGTAATATTTTGCGGTGGTGAGCTTGAGGTTTCCGTTGTAGGGCAACTGAATGTTGGGCACCTGCACGAGTCCTTTGCCGTAGGTGCGCGTGCCCATCACCACGGCGCGGTCGAGGTCTTGCAGTGCGCCGCTGGTTATTTCGCTCGCGCTTGCGGTGTTGTCGTTCACGAGCACCACTATGGGCATAATGGTGTCAATGGGTTCCTTGGTGGTGGCATAGGTCTGGTTTGAGCTTTTCAGCTTGCCCTTCATGGTGAGCAGCGTCACTCCCTTGGGCACAAACATGTTGAGTATCGACACGGCTTCGGCCACCGATCCTCCGCCGTTGTTGCGCAGGTCGAGCACAAGCGACTTCGCCCCTTTCTCGCGCAACTCGATGAATGCGCGCCGCACATCCTTTGCCGCATTCTCAACAAACTGGTTGAGGTTGATGTAGCCTATACCGCCCGGCTGCATGCCATAGTAGGGCAGATATGGCAACTGTATGGCGCGGCGCTGTATCTTGGCTGTGATGCGCTTGCCGGTGGAGGGCCGCTGCACCTTCACCACGAGCGTGGTGCCCGCGTCGCCGCGCAGTTTCTCGCTCACATACGACGTGGTTTTGCCCGCCATAGGTTCGCCGTCGATGCTTTCTATCACGTCGCCCTTGCGCAGTCCGGCCTCGGCGGCAGGCATGTTCTCGTAAGGCTCGTTTATAACGGCGTTCTTGCGCGTGAAACTATAACTTATTATCGCCCCGATTCCGGCATACTTGCCGGTGAGCATCTGCTTGAATTCGCTTGTCTTGTCCTCGGGATAATATTCGGTGTAGGGGTCGAGGCTGCGCAGCATGGCCTTGATTGCCGTGCCCACGGTTTCGTCGGCATCGAGCGAATCGACATACATCAGGTCGAGGTTTTTGTATATCGCGTTGAATACGTCGAGGTTTTTGGCCACCTCGAAGTTGTGTCCGCTGCTGTTTTGTGCTGTTGCCGTGAGCGAGATCAGCATTGTTGCCATGAGTAATAACTTTCGCATGAGTGTCATGATTGTCTTGCCATCGTGTGGGATGCATTTATATAATAATGTGTAGGCGGGCGCACTGAGCGTTGGCGCCGCGTGCCTTTTCTTTGTGCAAAAGTAATATATAAACGGCTTATAATGCTCTCCGGCGGCGAATATTTATCTAATTTTAGCCAAAAATCAAATTTTTCGCCGAAAAAGTTTGGTGGAAACAAAAAATAGCATTACCTTTGCAATCGCAATTCAGAAATGAGTTGTAAAGAAATGCTTCAATAGCTCAGTTGGTTAGAGCACCTGACTGTTAATCAGGGGGTCGTTGG
>CAVKCP010000079.1:0-12222 GCA_963654815.1 Lachnospiraceae bacterium
AGTCCCGTAGGGACGACAGATTATAGCGCAGGGGCTTGCCCCTGCGTTTATGGATTTTACTAAATTTGCCCCTGTAAGGGGCGCATATTTCAATCTCTTACAATGAATTATGCGCCCCCTACAGGGGCTAAGTCGTGATGCCGGGAGAGATAGGGGCAAGCCCCTATCCTATAATATACGCCCCTTTCAGGGGCAATGGATAGCAAGTTGTGCAATGGACAAAAGTAAGCTATGTCTTTTCCAAAAACCTTATAAAAAGCATGCATTTAGCGTTTTACTATACCATTCAAATATTTTATTGGACACCAATAATTTGTAAAGGTAATTTTACGGAATAAAACTGTCGTGGGCTTCCTCGCATTGCGGGGAAGCCTTCTTTGTGTTGCAAACAAGGCTTCTTTGCATTCCAAACAAGCCTTGTTTGCCTTTCAACTAAGCCTTGTTTGCAATACAAGTAAGGCTTGTTTTTGCCGGGGCAAAATCTTGCGTTGCCACGGCAATTGCGCGATGCGGAAAAAAGTGGTATTTTTGTGTTGACCTTTTGCGGGTTTGTGCGTCATTAAAATAGAAGCACCCCGAAACGCAGCAAGCAATAAAACGATGGACAAAGCACATTTCGAACAGTTGGCCACACGCCTGCGGCCAAAGATTACCGCCCTTGCCGGACGGTTCTTCGCCGCCGTAGACAGGGCCGAACAGGCCGACGACGTGGCGCAGGAAACGCTCCTCAGGCTGTGGCGCATGGGCGGCAGGGCCGACGGCTACCGCGATGTGGAGGCTCTGGCCATAGCTATTGCCAAGAACGTGTGCGTGGACATTTACCGCAGAGGTGCGCCGTCGGCATTGCCGATAGACAATGTGCGCATAGCCGTCGCGGCGGCAGCCGAAACGCGGCAGACCGATGAGGCTCTGCGCTATGCACTTGAAAAAGGTATTGCCCGGCTGCCGTCAACCCAACGGCGCATGCTGATGATGCGCAGCGAGGGCATGCAACTTGACGACATCGCGGCCGTGTGCGGCACCACCAAAGCCAGTGCCAAGACATTGATTTCGGCTGCACGCAGGGCTTTGATGAAATCAATGAAAGGAGAGGAACTATGAAACACGACATTACTGACAAACCTTCGCGACAGCGTCTTGTGCAACGCTATCTCGATGGCGCGACTACGATTGAGGAAGAACGGTTGCTGGCAGCTTATTACCTCGCCGCCACTCCGGTTGACGAAGACGATTGTGAGGCGGCAGCCTTGATCCTGGCTTTCGACCGAACGAATGTGCCGCCGGTGGAAGCACCGTCGGTTGAGGCCGTGGATGAGTTTGACAGGCTTCTGTATGTTGGCTCCCAAACAGTAGACCGACGTGCCGACAGGTGGCGCACGTGGCTTTTTGCCGGTTGCGCAGCCGCAGCCGCCGTTGCCGTGTTGGGCTATTTCGTGGCGCGCCCTGCCGACCATCGCGATGCCGCCGACTCTCAGTTGGCATCGGTAACAACTACCTGTCGGTCTGCCGTTCGGCCTTCATCTGCGACGCAACCATCCCACGTATCGGTTTCAGCAGAAAGCGCGTCTTCTGCAAAGTCGTATGATCAGACTACCGCCGGGCGCAGACACAAGGCCGCTGCGGACAATGTCGGCAAGACATCGGGTGGCAGCATCGACCTTGACCGGGTGTTGAAGGCGGCCTCGGCATCATCGGTCAATGTAGGCATAGAGCGCAAGGGCAATGTGTTTCTGGTTTCGTCGGCAGCTGCCGACGGCACGGTGAACACCTATATAATAGATGCTTCTGACAATAAAGACTTGGCCGTGTATGACCTTACCGATGCCGACCGCCACATGGCGGAGCATGGCATCGACGGCGAGTCGGACGTGCATGGGCCTAACCTGTAAACTGGCGGCAAGGCAGTAACGGTTATCATACAAGCAAAATACGATTTAAAAACATATACAACTATGAGAAAAACATTTTTCACTTTTGTCCTGCTCGTCGCAGGATTGGCACAGGGCGCGGCATCGGCACCCGCCGACACAATCAGGATTTACAACATCGACGGCGAAATATGCAATGACTTCACCGGACAGCAACTGGTGGGCAAGACCGTAACCAGCTACGAAATAAAGCACAATTCGTTTACCGAGGCTGCCAACGGCAAGTCGCATGTGTTGGAGAGGCATGAGATAAAGACCCTCGCCAACTGCAAGACAAAGACCGAAACAAAGGTGGTGAAGCTCGGAAAACCGCTCATCATAATCGACGGCGAGGAGAAAGACGTGAAGCTTTCTGACATTCCTGCCGACGACATACGTTCGGTTGACATCTTCAAAGACCCGAAGGTGTGTGCCGCCTATGGCGAAAAGGCTGCCGGAGGCGTGATACGCATAGTGACAAAGGCGTGCAAGAACGACCCGATGGTGTATCTCGTGGGCGGAGAGGTGATGTCGTCGGCCAAGATGAAGACCATTCCTTCGACGCAGATCAAGGACGTGAACATATACAAGGCCGGGACAAAAGAGGCAACGAAATACACGCGCGATGGTGCGCTGATGGTTGTCACGCTGAAATAATGCGGGCAAGGCACAAAAAAAAGGGGCTGCATCACGATTGTGATGCAGCCCCTTTTTAAAGGTATTCACCGCTTGGCGGCATTGAAAGCCGCCGCTGTGCGGTTATCGGTTGTTGTCTGTCTGACCGTTGAAGTCTTAGGCTTCGCGGTGCTCGCGGTTGTCGCGATGACCGTCGCGGCGCTCTCCGCGCTCACCACGCGGGCGGCGTTCGCCACGCTCTCCGCGCGGACGGCGCTCACGCTCAACATAGCCTTCGGGCTTGTCGAGAAGCACACGGCGCGAAAGCTTGTACTTGCCTGTCTTCGGGTCGATTTCCATCAGTTTCACGCGTATCTTGTCGCCCTCCTTGATGCCGGCCTCTTCTACGGTTTCAAGACGCTTCCAGTCGATTTCGGAGATGTGCAGCAAGCCGTCCTTGCCAGGCAGTATCTCAACGAAGCAACCGTAGGGCATGATTGAACGCACGGTGCCTTCGTAGATTTCGCCCACTTCGGGTATTGCCACAATGGCCTTTATCTTGCCCAAAGCTGCGTCGATGCTGTCCTTGTTGGGAGCCGACACCTGCACCTTGCCCACGCCGTCTATCTCGTCGATGGTGATTGTTGCGCCGGTGTCTTCCTGCATCTGCTGGATGATTTTTCCGCCCGGGCCTATCACGGCACCGATGAATTCCTTGGGTATCTCAATCTGGACGATGCGCGGAACCTGCGGCTTCATTTCGGCGCGGGGCTCTGCTATCGTCTCGGTGAGCTTGCCGAGGATGTGCTCGCGGCCTGCCTTTGCCTGCATGAGGGCCTTTTCGAGAATCTCGAAGCTAAGTCCGTCGCACTTGATGTCCATCTGTGTTGCGGTGAGACCGTCCTTTGTTCCGGTGGTCTTGAAGTCCATGTCGCCCAAGTGGTCCTCGTCGCCGAGGATGTCGCTGAGCACTGCATATTTCTCTTCGCCCGGGTTCTTGATGAGTCCCATGGCTATGCCGCTGACGGGTTTCTTCATTGGTACGCCTGCATCCATGAGTGCCAGTGTGCCGGCACATACGGTGGCCATCGACGAAGAACCGTTCGACTCGAGTATCTGCGACACGAGACGCACTGTGTAGGGGAAGTCTTCGGGTATCTGACCTTTCAGTCCGCGCCATGCCAGGTGGCCGTGTCCGATTTCGCGACGGCCTACGCCGCGCTGTGCCTTAGCCTCGCCTGTGCAGAAGGGCGGGAAGTTGTAGTGCAGCAGGAAGCGCATGTAGCTCTTGTCGAGAACGTCGTCTACCATCTTTTCGTCGAGCTTTGTGCCGAGCGTACAGGTAGAGAGCGACTGCGTTTCACCGCGTGTGAATATTGCGCTTCCGTGGGGCATGGGCAGCGGCGACACTTCGCACCAGATGGGGCGTATCTCATCGGTCTTGCGGCCATCAAGTCGTTTGCCCTCGTCGAGGATGCAGCGGCGCATCGAGTCGCGCATCACGTCGGCATAGTAGCGCACCATCATGGCGTGCTTCTCGTCGAGTTCCTCGGCGGTGAGGTCGGCGTGGGCTGCGTCGTAGGCTTCCTTGAAGTCGGAGAGTATCTTGTCGAATGCTTCCTCGCGGCTTTTCTTGTCGTGGTCGCCTGCCTGGGCAATGGCGTAGCACTTGTCGTAGGTTTCCTTGCGGAGCTGCTCGCGCAGTTCGTCGTCGTTCACCTCGTGGCAGTATTCGCGCTTCACGTCGGTGCCGAGCTCCTTCGAAAGTTCGGTCTGCAGCTCGCACATGGGCTTGATTGCGGCCATGGCGGCTTTCAGTGCACCAATCATGTCCTGCTCGGACACCTCTTTCATTTCGCCCTCAACCATCATGATGTTCTCGGCAGAAGCGCCTACCATGATGTCCATGTCGGCTTCCTTCATCTGCTCGAAGGTGGGGTCGATAACGTATTCTCCGTTGATGCGGGCTACGCGGACTTCTGAAATGGGGCATTCGAAAGGTATGTCAGAGCAAGCCATGGCTGCTGAAGCTGCAAATCCTGCAAGTGCATCGGGCTGGTCAACGCCGTCGGCACTGAGCAGCATTATCTGCACATACACCTCGGCATGGTAGTTTGAGGGGAACAGGGGGCGCAGCACGCGGTCGACAAGGCGCGAGGTGAGAATCTCGTTGTCGCCTGCTTTGCCTTCACGCTTGGTGAATCCGCCGGGGAAACGGCCGGCTGCTGAGTACTGCTCTCTGTAGTCTACCTGCAAAGGCATGAAATCTGTTCCGGGAACTGCATCTTTTGCGGCACAAACAGTGGCCAGAAGTACGGTATTGCCCATACGCAGGACAACACTTCCGTCGGTCTGCTTTGCCACTTTCCCGGTCTCAATGCTGATGGTTCTTCCGTCAGGCAATGATACTGTTTTCGTAATTACGTTCATCTAAGTATAAAAATAACATCTAAAAAATTAATTCGCACAAAATTACTTATTTCTAAATGATTGTGCAAAGAACGGCTTGTTTTATTTTCTTTTTTTATGATATGTGGGCGGCATATTGCTGCATTGGCTCTGCAGCGGGGTGCAATGTGACGGAAAAAGCGTAACTTTGTGCCCTGTATGTACAACGTTTTGATTGTGGCACTCGGCGGTGCCGTCGGCTCTGCGGCGCGCTATTTGGTGTCGAGGATATTGCAGGAGCATGTGGGGCAGGGCTTTCCGTGGCCCACGTTTGCGGTGAATGTGGCTGGATGCCTTGTCCTTGGATTTCTCAGTGGGCTGTCGTCGCGCGGCGCATTGGGCGGCAGTTGGGCAAAACTGTTGCTCACTACGGGCTTCTGCGGCGGTTTCACCACATTCTCCACGTTCTGTTCTGAGGGCGTAGGACTGCTTCGTGCCGGGCAGACGATGGCCATGATGGCTTATGCCGGAGGCAGCGTTGCCTTGGGATTGGGCGCGGCTGCGCTCGGCATGTGGATTGCGTCGCGGTTGTGATGGCTTGCCGCGCATGACGGTTTGGCTGCTTTTTCGCCGTTGCTTGACGCAAAAATAAAACCGGATCTCTTTCTGCCAATAGCAAGAAAGAGATCCGGTTTTCTGTTGCTTTATGCCGTCTGCCGGGCCGTGGCCGCTTGTGCGGCACGGCGGGCAGCGGTGTGTGTTACCTCTTCAGGTTGGGGTTCTTCTCGTATTCTGTGGGAGGATAGATGTTGTAGATTGACTCTTCGCCTGCCCAAGAAGCCGTCACGTCCATGTTTTCTTTCAGGATGAGGTCGGCGGGCAGAGTGTAGGTGAATTCCTGTCCGTCCTTCACACTGTGGGTGAGAGTGCCTTTCTTCACGAGCACCACGTTTTGTGTGCCCTTGCGGTAGTCGTAGGCTTCTTTCAGAGTGTTGGTGCGGAACTGGTCGTCGCGGCGTGTCACCATGGCCAGCACATATCCTGCCACTTCATATCCGTGCTCGTTGTAGGCTGCGGTGGCGAGCTGTTCGGCGTTCATGGCGTCGATTGCGCTCACTGCCGATGCGTCGCTGTAAGCACGCTGGCGCACCTTCTTCAGTTCGCTCTTGGCGAGTGTCAGATCTTGTCCGGCGCGAGCTGCAGCTTCGGCATACCAGCATATCACCTCAGAGTAGCGTATGAGCTGGTGGCGTTTGTCGAGACACATGCCGCCCCAGAACGGTTTTGTGCAGTCGTAGGCGGCTTTGGCAGCCTGTCCGGTAGCCTCGTCTTTGTTCACGGTGAATGCCACGAACATGGGACGGTAGGCTGCAATCACGGCGTTGGAACCGTCGTAGGCCTTGCCATCAGTTGTTGCCCACCAGTCAACGTTGAAGCCGTCGTTGGTGCGTTCGGTCTTGGCATAAACTGCATCTTTGCGCGGTCCGTCGGGGAACTCGGCCCAGAAGCGGCGTTCGGCGAGGAAGTCGCCCCATCCCTGCAGGTTGCCCAGCTGGTGACAAGAGGTGAGCTGCGAGTCGTAGTCGCTCCATCCGCCTGCTGTGGCGTTGTAGTCGATGCCCAGAATGGTCTCGCTGTGGTGGTTCATGCCGTAGGAGTAGACATTGTTCCAGTCGTCGAGCAGGCTCTGTTTGTATGTGCCGTTGTTAACGCCGGTGATTACTTCCTTGGCCTTGTCGGCTGCCTTGGCATAGTATTCGGTTTTGTTGAGCGGATAGCCTGCCATGTTGAGGTAGACAGCAGCAAGTGCCGACTTCACAGCCTGTGCTGAAACATAGATGTTGGTGCCGTCGATTGCGCGGTTGGTGGCGGTGTATTGCGTGGGCAAGTTGCAGTTTTCTGCGGCCGTGAGGTCGGCTACAATCTGCTGGTAAACGCCTTCAACATCGGTGAGCTGTGTGGTGTTGTTGTCAGGAACATTCTGTAGAATCAGAGGCAGCGGGCCGTAGGCGCGCACCAGTCCGAAGTAGCAGTAGGCACGCCAGAAGTAAGCCTGTCCGAGTGCGATGTTCTTTTCCTCCTGTGTGGTGCTCACCTTATCGGTGTTGGCAATGATTGAGTTGGCTGCCTTTATAATGGTATAGAGGCGGCTCCAGGTCTGTTCCACGCCCTTGGTATCGGTTGGCGTCTCGAAAGCGTCAGCCGAAAGGTAGGCTGCTTTGTTCGATCCTGTGGTCGATGTAACGTCGTCACCCTGACATTTCGTAATCATTGTGTTTGAGTTGCACTGGTAGGCCTGCACTTTGGCATAGAGTGCATACACACTCATGTCGAGCTGTTGCTGGTCGGAGAAATATGTGTCGGGCGTGAGTTTGCCCTTCGGGTCCTCGTTGAGGAAGTCGCTGCACGATGTTGTGAGCAGCATTGAAGCCGCAAGCATGCAGCCTGTAAGAATATTTGTCTTCATGTAGTTTTCCATTAAGTGGTGGTTAGAATGTTGCTCTCACGCCGAGTGTGAATGTGCGTGGTGTGGGATATGTACCTGTGTCGATACCGTTTGCACGGTCGCCGTAGTCGCTCGAGAACGAGAAACCTGCCGGGTTGGAACCCTTGTAGCTTGTAATCGTGAAGAGGTTCTGCACGCTGAAGCTGAAGCGGAAGTCGGCAACCTTGGCAACAGACTTGGGAAGGTCGTAGGCAAGAGTCACGTTTTCGCAGCGCAGGTAGCTGGCGTTCTCCACAAACTTGGTGGAGTTACCGATGTACTGGTTGTTTGAAACGCGCGGATCGGGCATGGTCTTGCCGATTTCGCTGATGTAGTCGGCATCGGTAAACATACGTGAGTTACCAATCATCGAGTTCATGGCGAAGCGCAGAGCGTTGAGGCGCTGCACGCCGAATGCCGAGTTGAAGAATGCGTTGAGGCTCCAGTTCTTGTAGCGCACCTGGTTGTTCCAACCGAGGGTGAAGTCAGGAGTGGATTTGCCGAGCACTGCGCGGTCGTCGGTTGTCGGGGTGCGTGTCACCGAACCGTCGGCTGCATAATATGTGTCGTAGCCTTCGCTGTCGATGCCAGCCCACTTGTAGCCGTACAACGTACCGATTGCTTCGCCTTCCTTGATAATGGTACAGTCAGTGATTACCGACTGGAACGAACCTCCGTAGAGTATGGGCTGCTGGGCGGTAAGCTTCTTCACCTCGTTCTTGAGATAAGTTCCGTTGAGCGAAGTGGTCCATGTCCAGTCCTTGTTGTCGATGATGCGTGCGTTGAGCGCGATGTCGATACCCTGGTTGGCCACCTTACCTGCGTTGATCATGTAGGATGTTCCGCCGAGATAGTTGGCGAGGTTGGTGGAGAGCAGGGCGTCGGATGTCTGCTTGTTGAAGTAGTCAACGCTCAAGTCGATGCGTCCGTTGAACAGACCGAGGTCGAAACCGATGTCAAACTGCTTTGTCTTCTCCCACTTCAGGTCGGGTGTTGCGATTGAATTCTCCCAGTAACCGGTTATGGCGTTGGATGTGCCGAAGTAGGTTTGGGTTGCAGAAAGGAGTGAAAGTGTGGAGTAGGGCGAGATGTCCTGGTTGCCGATGATACCGTAGCTGGCGCGTATCTTGAGGCTGGATATTACGTCGCGTGTGCTTTCCATGAACTTCTCGTTGCTCACTGTCCATGCTGCTGCGATTGAGGGGAAGTAGCCCCACTTGTTGTTGGTGAAGCGGCTTGAACCGTCGGCACGGAACGTTCCGGTGAGCATGTAGCGGTCGGAGTAGTTGTACATGACGCGGGCAACGCCTGAGAGCAGCGACCATTCGCTGTAACTGTTGCTTGCATCGCGTGTCTTGGCGTTCTGCACGTCCCACCATTCCACTGTCTCTGTCTGCAGTGAAGATCCTGATATGCTCATTGATCGGGTGTTGCTCTTGGTGGCCTCCCACACGCCTGTGGCTGTGAGGTGGTGTGCATCGTTCCAAGTGTGTGTATAGGTGAGGTTGTTAGACGACTGGAGCATGGTGCGCTGAGCGTTGCTGTTGCCCATGCCGTTCTTTCCTGCGCCCTGCACCTTCTCTGTTGAGAACGAGTAGGAAGTGTTGTTGAAGTAGTCAACACCATTGCTCGACGTGAACGTTAGGCCCGGTGCGATGTTGAATTTCAGGTCAACGTGTCCGTTCACCACGTCGTGGCGGCGTTCGTTCTTGTTGTCGGCTATCGTTCCGTAGGCGTTAGCCTGGATTGTAGCATAGTCGTCCCATGTGTAGTAGCCGTTGTCGTCGAACATCGTGCGGGTGGGCGATGAGTTGAAGGCAATCCACAACGGGTTGTAGGCGCTCATTTCGAGGCCGCCGATGCCCTTGCCTATTCCGCGCGAAGCATTAACGTCGAATGTCACGTCGAGCCATTTCTTCAGGTTCAGCTTTATGTTGGCCTTGGCCGAATAACGCTCATACTGGCTCTTCTCGAGCGTACCTTCGTGTTTCATGTAGTTGCCCGATATATACGACTGCATGCCTTCGGTGCCTTTCGTGAACACGAGCTTGTAGTTTTGTGTAAGGCCTGTGCGGAACATGGTGTCAACCCAGTCGATGCCGGGGTTCTTGCCGCTCAGGTAGTCGGCCACTTCGCTTTCGTTCACACCTGCATAGTCAACGAGTGCCTGTGCATAGGTCTTTGTGTCCATCATCTTGGGCAGGCGTGTTGCCTTGCTGAGTCCCCACGATGCGTCGAGGGTTATCTTGCTTTCGCCCTTGATGCCTGTCTTGGTGGTGACGATAACCACACCGTTGGCACCACGGCTACCGTAGATAGCGGTAGACGATGCATCCTTGAGCACCTGCAGGCTCTGTATGTCTTCGGGGTTGATGCCGTCGAGACCCGACTCGCGCACCATTCCGTCAACAACATAGAGCGGGTCGTTCGACTTGTTGATTGAGTTGGTACCGCGAACGCGTATCTTTACCGATCCGCCGGGAATTCCGTCGCTCACCACATTCACACCGGCCATACGGCCTTGGAGAGCGTCGCTCACCTGTGTAATGGGCTGATCCTTGAACGCCTTGTTGTCCATTACGGCCACCGAACCTGCGAGGTCGGCCTTGCGCACCGTACCGTAGCCGATAACCACCACGTCGTTGAGCAGCTCAGCATCCTCGCTGAGGGTTATGTTCACGGCATTCTTGCCTGCCACGGCCTTCTCGGTGGTTTTGTAGCCCACATACGAGAACACCAGCGTGGCGTTGGCCGGAGCGTTGAGCGCGTAGTTTCCGTCGGCATCGGTTACTGTTCCCGTGCCCTTGTTGCCCTTCACCGTTACGCTTACGCCGATGAGCGGTTCGCCCGATGCATCTACAACGCGGCCTGTAATCTTATTGTTTTGTTGTGAGGCGGGAGGAGTAATTCCGTAAACAGAGCCGGCGATTCCGTCGGCTGCCGTGGCTCCTGTGGCGCAAAGCAGCATTCCTACGGCCAGCGGCAACGTCTGCATGGCGTGTTTCTTCCATGCCGAAGTCAGTGATTGTTTTCCTTTTTCCATAGATTGGTAATTTTTTTGTAGATATAAAAATGTATAGAATCATTCTCGTCGTAACCTTCTTGAAGATAATGTCCTTTTGTCGTCTCAGTTTGTATGCAGTTTGGCCGGAGACGTGACAGTTGGGTAATGTTTCGTGACGGTATGGCGTTCGTTTAATATCATGGGCAAAGTTATGAAAAAATATTAAACTATTGCAAGTTTTCGAGTTTTTTTGTAAAATTCCCGTAATATTCTGCAAAAAATTTGTTTTGCATGCCCTCTTGCCGCGTTTCGGGCACGGTTGCGTGGCACACAGGAGCAAAAAGGCGTGGGGCGCGGCCTTTTTTACGGAAAAAATGATTAAGTTTGCACCTTGAAAGTAATATAGTGACAATAACACACATATAATAAATATGAATTGTAAACCAACTACTCTCGCCCTTGTTGCCCTTCTGCTGTCGCTGATAGGGCTTACGGCGTGCAACGAACGTAAATTCCATGTGGAAGGAACGATAAGCGGCGCGGAGGACTCCACGCTCTATTTCGAGAACATGAGCCTTGACGGCCCGGTGGCAATCGACTCCGTAAAACTCTCCGCCGACGGCACGTTCAGCTTCAGCGGCAACGCCCCCGAAGCCCCCGAGTTCTATCGTCTGCGCATTGCCGGACAGATTGTCAACATCGCAATCGACTCCACCGAGACCGTGGGCGTGAAGGCTTCATATTCTGATATGGGCTCGGCCTACGAGGTGATCGGTTCGGAAGAATGCGCCAAAATGAAGGAACTCACCCTCATGCAGATGAACCTTCAGAGCCGCATCAATGCCATTGTGGCCTCGCCGCAGCTCGGCACGACGGCTGTTGACGACAGCATCACGCGCATTGTTGACCAGTATAAGACGCAGGTGAAGCTCAACTACATCTTCAAGGAGCCCATGCGCGCCTACTCTTACTTCGCCCTTTTCCAGACAATAGCCCTCGGCCGCCAGCAGGTGCTTATCTTTAACCCGCGCAGCAACGAGGACGACATAAAGGTCTACGCCGCAGTAGCCACCAGTTGGGACACATTCCACCCTGGAGCCGAGCGCGGACAGAACCTGCACAACATTGCCATTGAGGGCATGAAAGACCTGCGCATTGTGCGCAACCGCCAGGCTGCCAACGAAATCGACGCGAGCCGAGTGAACACCACTGGCGTGATTGAAATCGAACTCACCGACAACCACGGTGCAGTGCGCCGCCTGTCGTCGCTAAAGGGCAAGGTGGTGATGCTCGATTTCCACCTCTTTGCCGACGAGAACTCGCTCAAGCGCATCATGCTCCTGCGCGACCTCTACAACAAATACCATGCTCAGGGCTTCGAAATCTACCAGGTGTCGGTTGACGGCGACGAGCATTTCTGGAAGACGCAGACCGCTGCCCTGCCGTGGATATGCGTGCGTGCCGACGAAAACTCGACCGACGTGATAACCAAATACAACGTGCAGAACGTGCCCACATTCTTCCTGCTCGACCGCAACACCAATGTCTACAAGCGCGATGCACAGATAAAAGACATCGATGCCGAAATAAAGTCGCTGCTCTGACAACGCATCATCATCACACCTTAATAATATAAATACACGCCCGTGCTTGCATGGGCGTGTATTTTTTTACTCAAGTTTTTGATTTGGAATTATGGTTGAAAATTGTCCCCGAAGGGGGCAAACTCTGCATAACCGCTGGTGACCGAAGGGAACCTGCGGATTCTGTAGCAGGGCGTAAAATCGTCCTCGAAGAGGGCGAACCTTCCATACAAAGATTCT
>CAVKCP010000080.1:0-12083 GCA_963654815.1 Lachnospiraceae bacterium
ACGCAGGGGCAAGCCCCTGCGCTATAATCTGTCGTCCCTACGGGACTTACCTGTTATCCCTATGGGACTTACCTGTTATCCCTATGGGACTTACCTGTTATCCCTATGGGACTTACCTGTTATCCCTATGGGACTTACCTGGCGTAAAGTTTTTACCGGATACCAACAAAAAAAATGCCGGCAACCCTTTCATGCGAGCCTTAGTTGCTCTGCCTTGTAGGGTTGCCGGCGATGTATGAAAAAACTTTTATTGGTGTGCGGCGGCTGCTGCGCGTGCGTGTTGCGGTTGCCGCGCGTGTGTGCGGCGTATGGTGCACGCTTGCAGACGGGGTGTGGTTATCTCACGGCCACCTTCTTGCCGTTCACGATGTAGAAGCCGCTTGGCAAGCCTTCGGTGGCTTCTTGCACCGTAACGTGGGTGCCGAAGGTGCGCACAGTGGTGCCGTCGAAAGCCGTGACGCGCGTGGGAAGATTGTCGGCAGCGCCGTTGTTGATGCTGACGTTGGCTATGCCGCTCGTGATGTCGTCGGTGATGTCGCTCACGAGATAGTGGCCCATTGAGTCGGTTTCGGGCTGTATCTCGAAATATGATGTGCGTGCCACGCCGTTGACGTCAACTGTCTGAGTGTCTTTGTCGCAGTTGAACACGAAGTTAATATAGTCGGTGGGCGAGTTGATTGTCCATGTTGTGGTGAACCATTTGCGCCCTGCTGCCGTCGTGGTGTTGCTTACTGCATCGCCCGGCCAGCTGCTTTTCGAACCGTGTGTTTCGTCGCCGCCCCACGTCCAGGTGTTCATCGTGGTCCATCCCACCTTGTCGGCGTTCACGTTGACGCTTATTCCGTAGGGCTGGAATTGGCTTATCGTGTAGTCGCGGCTTGTCACTCCCGTCACTTTGCCGTTGGCAAGTATGCCCAGTTTCATGGTGTAGGTGCCGTAGGGCAGGGCTATGCTTGTACCGCTTGCCACTTTGCTGCTGCTTGCTGTGGGCGTGCTGCCGTCGGTGGTGTAGACAATCTGCGCCCCGTCGGTGGCGGTTATGGCGGTGAGCTTTGCAGTGGTTGCTTTGTAGTATGTGCCCGACGGAACGTCGGTCCATGCCGTTTCGCAGGTGCGTTCAACAAAATAACGGTAGTTTTTGCCCTCGGCTGCCAGTGCATACTCCGTTCCGGCGGTGTACGACTGTGCGCCCGACCCTACGGCGGCAATGAGCCGTGAGTTGTCGCCCGTGACCGTAACAACATAGCGCGAAGCCGTGCTTTCGGTGCGTGCCCAACGGCTTGTGTTGCTTATGCCGGCGAGGTTGCGCAGCAGAATCATGTTCTTTATGTCGCGCTTGCAGTCGGTCCAGTGCTTCAAGAAGACGCACGGCGTGCCGGGCATGGCCAGAATATAGGCATTGGCGGCCAGCGTGTCTTTTCTTATAGGGTCTTGCTGCTCGGTGTCTGATCGGCGTTCGGTGTCGTGGTTCTCAACGAATGTCACGGCATAACGCTTGTAGGCGTTGTTGGTGGCTATGCCTCCGTTGTCGAGTTTGGTCCAGTCGGAGTTGTTTATGGCATCGCGCACCGAGTAGCGCAACGGGAAATCGAAGGCTGCCGACTGTATGTCGCCGTCTACTTTCGTGCCGCCGAGCCATGCAATCACCTTCGACTTGTCGCCGTCGAAATATTCTCCCACCGAGTATTCGGGCTTTGCCGCGCTGTTGTAAAGGCCGGTGAAACTTGCCGCGTAGCCCTTTGTCATGTCGTAGCGGAAACCTGCGTAGCCCAAATCGTTGAGCAGAAAGTCGAGGTAAGCCTTCACGTTTGCCTGCACATTGGAGCTGTTGTGGTCGAGGTCGCGCATGCCGCTCCAACCTTCACCAGTGTCTTTGTTGGAGCTCAAAGAGTAGCCGTTGGTCTTGGCCCAAGTGGCCGTTGCGCCGCCGTCGTCGTCGGCACAGATGTCGGTGGAGGTGAGTTGATAGGTCACGCCCTTGTAGGTTTCCTTCGGAAAGTCAACCCAGTTTGACACGTTCTTGCGGTGGTTTATCACCACGTCGGCTATGGTGCCTATGCCTTTCTGCTTGAATGTCTTGATGAGCGAGCGCAGTTCGGCCTCGTTGCCGAACGAACTTTCGTAGTTGTTGAACCAGTAAAGGTCGTCGTAGCCCATTGACTTGCCTCCGCACGATGCGCTTTGCGGTATCCACACGAGGTTGAAATATTGCGCGAGTTCGTCGGCCTGGCTTTCAAGGTTGGTCCACTTCGTGGCATCGTAGCTGTCCCAGTAGAATCCTTGCAGCATCACTCCCTTGTGTCCAGAGGGCCATCCTTGTGCCATAAGCATTGTGGGAAGGGCGAAGGCGGCTATTGCCGCCGATATTTTCTTGTTCATGTTGTTGTCGTTATGTGAGGTGTGTGTGGTGTGGGTTGTAGTTATTTGTTGCCGGTTTCGAGCACCATCACGCCGCGCGGGGCGAGGCGCACGTCGTGCGAGATGTCTATTTTGCGGCCCGTGAGCACGTTGGTGGCAGTGGTTGCGCCGCGTGTTATTTCGGCATAGCGTGCTACGTCGAGCGTTGCCGAGTGCGATGTTCCGTTGATTACGGTTATCACTGCTTTTTGGCCGAGCGTGCGTGCCACGACGTAGATGCCTTTCTGCGGAATGAATTGGGTTTGTTGTCCCTTGGCAATCACGTCGTTGTTCAGCCGCCAGTGCAGCAGGCGGCTTGTCCAGTTGAACATTGCGTTCTCTTCTTTCGTGCGTCCCTCGCGGGTGAAGGCGTTGTGCGTGTCGCCCGGAAATCCGCCAGGGAAGTCGCGGCGCACATTGCCGTCGGTTACAGATTTTGTGCCGTTCATAAGCACTTCGGTGCCGTAGTAGAGCTGGGGTATGCGGCGCACGGTGAGCAACAGTGCGAGAGCCTGCTTCAAGGCAAGCGTGTCTTTGCCCTCGCCAAGGAAGCGGTCGGTGTCGTGGTTCTCGATGAATGCCATGACATGCGACGGGTCTTTGTAGAGATAGTCGTAGCACAACGAGTTGTAAATGCGGTTGTAGCCGTTCCAAAAGGCATCGGTTTCCTCGTCTTTCGCCTTGTTTATCTTATCGAAGAAACTGAAATCCATGACGGTTTTGAGATAGGAATTCTGGTCAGACAGCGGCGAGTCTTTCTGCCATGCGGCGGTGTAGGCCGGTTCGGTTACCCATGTTTCGCCCACGGTGTTGAAGTTGGGATATTCGCGGTCGAGCTCCTTCATCCACCGGGCCATGCCTGCACGGTCGGCATAGGGGTAGGTGTCCATGCGTATTCCGTCGATGCCTACGGTCTCAATCCACCATTCCGAGTTCTGTATGAGATAGGTCATAAGGTGCGGGTTGCGCTGGTTGAGGTCGGGCATGGTGGGCACGAACCATCCGTCAACGGTTTCGTGCAGGTCGATTTTGCTGGCGTAGGGGTCGAGCACGGGCGTGAGCTTGTAGCTTGTCTGCAGATATTTGTCGTTGGTTATCTGTTCGCCGTCCATTGTTTTGGTCTTCACCACGTTCTTCTGGTTCTCCGGATAGAGCCATTCGGGGCAGTTGAACCAGTCGTGCGAAGGCATGTCTTTCACCCAGGGATGCTCAAATCCGCAGTGGTTGAAAATCATGTCCATCACCACTTTCAGTCCTTTTGCATGCGCTTCGCTCACGAGTTGGCGGTATTCTTCGTTGGTTCCGAAGCGCGGGTCAACGCGGTAATAGTCGGTAGTGGCATATCCGTGGTAGGTGCTTTGCTTGCCGTGGTCGGGCGAATTGTTCTCGAGCACCGGCGTAAACCACAGTGCCGTCACGCCGAGGTCGGTGAAATAGTCGAGGTGTTGGCGTATGCCTTCGAGGTCGCCACCGTGTCGCAGGCTCGGTTCGGAGCGGTTGATGGAGTAGGCATTGAGCCCCTTTATGTTGTCGTTCTTGCCGTTTCCGTTGGCAAAGCGGTCGGGCATGAGCATGTAGAGCACGTCGGCGGCAGTGAACCCCATACGTTCTTCGCCGCGCATGTCGCGTTGCTTGAGCTGATATTTCACGGTGGTTTTGCTGCTGCCTGACGCGAATTTCAAATTGACGGTGCCCGGTTGGGCCTTGCCTACGTTCATGTAGACGAGCAGATAGTTGGGACTGTCGAGGCGCACGAGGCTGTCGATACTCACTCCCGGACTGTCGGTGGTGACTTCGGCAGAGCGTATGTCCTTGCCGTAGACCATGAGTTGCACTGTGGGGTTCTTCATTCCCACCCACCAGTTGGTGGGTTCTATTCTGTCTATTTTGCCTGAAGCGTTCATTGTGAGTGTTGTCCCGAGAAGCAGGGCGGTAAGTAATTTCTTCATATTCTTGTGTTTGTTCAGTTGTGCATTATCAGTGCCGACTGTGCCGCGACGGTGGCTTCAGTGCCCGTTGTAGTGCCCATTCCGGCGCAGTCGATGCGGCCTTGCGCCGCCACTGTGGTGTAGCGGCCTTGCGGAACGTTTATCGTTACCGGCTTGCGGTTGGCATTGAGAACCACGATGATGTCGTTCCATTCGTCGCCTCCGGCGTTGTCTTTAAGGTGGAAAGCCACCACTCCCTCTGGAGCGTCGATGAATTCGAGGTGTCGGCGCACCTCTTCGGCTTTGCCAAGACGGAATGCCGGATGGGCTTTGCGCAGCGCTATGAGGCGCGAGTAATACTCCATTACCTCGGGATGACGTCGCATGCCGTCCCAGTCGAGGCGGTTTATGCTGTCGGGCGAGTTGAAACTGTTGTGCACGCCCTTCTTGTCGCGCAGCATTTCTTCGCCGCTAAGGATGAAAGGCACGCCTTGCGAGGTGAGCACGGCGGTCTGGGCAAGGAGGTCGAGACGCACCAGTTCGTCGTCGGTTATGCCCGGAATGCTTGCCCGCAGGCGGTCAACGAGGCACATATCGTCGTGGCAACTCACATAGGCAATCATCTGTGTGGGATTGTTTGCCCACGCTTTCTTGCTGTAATTCACCTTCGTCATGTCTATTTGCGGGTGTTCTATCGCTCCGGCTATGCCAAACTTGATGCTCTCTTCGCAGTCTTTTGCCCCGGCGAGAAAGCCTCCTTTTGTGTCGTCGGAGAACGGGCCGCGCAGTGCATCGCGCATGTCGTCGCAGAAAGCACCTATGCGGTAGAGCTGTGGGGTGTTGGCCTTGGTGGCCAGACTGTCGGTGGCAAGGGCGCAACTTCCGGCACTCCACCCCTCGCCGTAGATATAGATTGACGGGTCGATCTTGTCGATTTCGGCACGGATGTGGTTCATTGTCTCTATGTCGTGCACTCCCATGAGGTCGAAACGGAACCCGTCGATGTGATATTCCTGCACCCAGTATTTCGCGCTTTCGGTCATAAACTGCCGCATGAGAGGCTTCTCGCTTGCCGTCTCGTTGCCGCATCCCGATCCGTCGGAGTATTTTCCGTCGGCCGTGCGGCGGTAGAAATAGTCGGGGTTGAGCTTTTGGAAATTGCTCCCGGCAATGTCGAACGTGTGGTTGTAAACCACGTCGAGAATGACGCGGATGCCTGCCTTGTGCAGAGCCATGACCATTTGCTTGAACTCGCGTATGCGGGTTGTGGGGTCGGCGGTGCCTGTTGCGTAAGAACCTTCGGGAACATTGTAGTTGAGCGGGTCGTAGCCCCAGTTGTATTGCGGCTTGTCGGGATGCGACTCGTCGATTGATGCGAAGTCGAACGAGGGCAGAATGTGCACCGCATTCACCCCGAGACGCTTCAAATGGTCAATGGCCTGCGGCTCGGTGAGCGCGAGAAACTTGCCCTTGTTGACTATTCCCGACGACGGATGCACCGAGAAATCGCGGTGGTGAAGTTCGTAAATCACGAGGTCGGCAGGCGAATGCAACTCCGGACGGCGGTCGTTTTCCCACCCGTCGGGGTTGGTTTCGGCCATATCTACGATTGCTCCGCATTGTCCGTTCACTCCCACGGCCTTGGCAAAAAGGCCCGGTGTGGACCGGTTCTCGTAGTCGCCGTCGATGACGAACCTATAATATTTGCCTTTAAGGTCGTTGGCAACGGTGAGTTTCCATTGTCCCCGTCCGGTGCGCACCATGCGTTTCACCGTGCGCCGGCGCGCGTTTTCTGCATCGCCGTCGGTGAGTACGATGCACACCTTGCGCGCTTTGGGGTCGGTAGTGACGTTGAATGTGGTGGATTGTGGCGTGTAGACCACCTCGTCGGGGCTTTGTGCCACGGCGTGTTGGGTTGTTGCTATCGTCATTGCAGACAGCAGTAGGGTAGAAAGTTTCATTGTTAGGAGAAAAGATGTAGGGATGTTTCGCTCGGCGGCAGTATGGCGGCGGGCAGTGGCCACAGCTCCGGCGCGTGTTGCCGAAGCCGTGACTGCGTGTTTAGCGTCGCCGTCCGCACTCGTCGATGAGTTCCTTCACGTTGTCGTTGTAGTCTTTGTCGGCGAGCAGTTGTTCGATGGTTATGTGCATGCGGTAGCGCCAGTAGTGGCGCGGGTTGGCCGGGATGTTGATGCGTTCGGCATCGGCATCGGGCAGACGCAGTTTCTCGTCGATGGCAAACCAGTCTTGCAGCGACAGTATGCACAGCATCGACGGCGATGTGAGCTGGCGTGAAACGATGTCGCGGGCAAGCCATCCAGGCAGCGGATGGGGCGCGTTGCCGCTGCGGTAGAGCATGCTTGAATAGTAGTCTTGCGTGCGTTCGTTATCCTCGTCCCACCACTGGCGCAGCGTGGGCATATCGTGGGTGGACAGAGTGCATACCGAACGGTAGGGATTGCGCGACAGATGACCGAAACGCACGCTCGGGTCTTTGGGCATTTGTTGCAGTTCTAGGCTCAGAATGCGCAGTTGCTGCATCACCCACGCCACACAATCGGGCACCATACCAAGGTCTTCGGCGCACACGAGCATGCGTGTGGCCTGCACGAGCGTGGGCAGTTTCTTCATCGCTTCACGATACCAGAAGTAGTTGTTGCGGCGGTAATAGTAGTCGTTGTAGAGCCTGTTGAACTTCGCCTTGTCGGTGTCGTAGAGAGCTTCGTATCTGAGATTGAGCTGGGCGGTGATGCGCGGGTGGAACTTTGAAGCATCCTTGCGGTCGCGCACAAACAGCACGTTGTTTACGAGTGAGTAGAGTCCGTCGCGTATCCAGCGGTCGTCGTCGGAATCCTTGCTTGCAAATGCCGCTTCAATCTTGCGCTCGGTGTCGTATTCCTGACGCAGCGAGAATATGTCGTCGTGGTCGTGTTGCAGATATTTCTCGGTTACTTCGGCGGCATGTTTGCCGAAAATGCGGTCGATAATCCATCGCGATATGAACGGGGTGGTGAACTCCTTTTCCTGGAAACGCAGACCGTAGGTTTCGATTTCTTCGCGTGTCATGGCCAGCGAGGGGTCGAACTGTCCGGTGAGGGCGTTGACGCAATTGCCCGGAATCGACCATATACGGAAGAAGCCGAGCACATGGTCGATGCGGTAGGCATCGAAGAATTTCGACATATTCTGGAACCTGCGCACCCACCATTGGCATCCGTCGTCGATCATGCTCTGCCAGTTGTAGGTGGGGAATCCCCAGTTCTGCCCGTTCACCGAGAATGCGTCTGGCGGGGCACCGGCCTGCGAGTCGAGGTTGAAGTATTGCGGTTCGTGCCACACGTCGCATCCGTTGCGGTTCACCCCGATAGGAATGTCGCCCTTGAGCACCACTCCGCGTGCCACGGCATAGTCGTGTGCTGCGCTCATCTGTGCGTCGAGCACAAACTGTACATAGTAGTGGAATGCCACGTCGCGGTAGGCTTTCGAACGCGGGTTGGACAGAGCTGCACGATCTTCTTCGTTCCACTGGCGATGGTCGGGCCACTCGGCGAAGACGGCAGTGCCGTAAGTGTCGCGCAAATGGCAGTATTGTGCGTAGGGCACGAGCCAGTGCTCGTTGGCCTTGAAGAACTTCTTGAATGCGGCCGAACGCAGTGCCTTGCTGCCTTCCTGTGCGAAGATGAGGCGCAGATATTCGGTCTTGGCGTTGTTCACACGCTCGTAGTCAATCTGTGCAAGCGCGTTCAGCTCTTCGCGCAAATCCTCGAAGCGTTTTGCCTCGGCCTTATCGGCGATCTTGGGCAGCTGCCGCAGGTCGGCATATTGCGGATGCAGGGCAAAGATGCTTATGCAGGAATAAGGATAAGAGTCGGTCCATGTGTGTGTGGATGTGGTGTCGTTTATTGGCAACACCTGCAACACGCGCTGGTGAGTATCGGCCACCCAGTCAATCATCTTCTTCAAGTCGCCGAAGTCGCCCACGCCGAAACTGCCTTCGCTGCGCAGAGAAAACACCGGAATGAGCGTGCCTGCGAGTTTCGCGTCGCATATGTCGAAGAAGGCCTGGTCGCATTCCTGCACCACAACATCGCCCTCGTTGAGGGTGGGCAGCGTAAGCTTGCGGTTGTCGCCCGTTTCCCACGACAGGTCGCCCTTATCGTTTATGGCAATGAATTTCAGTTGGGTGGGAGTAAGTTCAAAGTCGCTTGCATCCAGGTCGGCAGTCCATTCGTTGTGGTTGTGCTCGGTCATGGCAATGGCCTGGGTGGGTTTCCAGCTTCCGAGCTGCCTGCTTTCGCCCACAACCAACAGTCTCTCGCCGCAGCGCAGTTGCGGAGCGCGCACCACAAGGCGCAGCGTCTTGGCGTGGTGCGAGGGCTTTGCGGCGGTGTGCGGACGGCGGTTTATGCACTCGGTGAATGCCGAACTGTATAGGTAGGAGTCGTGCGGAACGTCTTCCCAACGGTCGTGCGTGGTGTATTGTCGTGCGTTGGCGGCATTGAGTTCAAGCCGGTGTGTCACGGTTTTCCATTCTTGCCGCTGCTGACGTCCGCCGCCCATGACGCTGTAGAAATAGTCGATGTGTGCGGGCTGTGTGCCGTTGTCCATGCACAAGTGTCCGCTCCACGTGTTGCCGTCGAGCGTTGTCATGCGCAGAGCCTGTGCCGTGCCGCCGTCGGGCGAGGTGATGTTTACCATCAGTTCTTCGCCGAATGCGGTGGTGTACTGTATGTTGAAGCGTATGTCCATATTGTTTGGGATAATGATTGTCGGTTGTTGTTTAGGAAGGTATAAGTATCTGTATGCAAAATTAAAAAAAATATGTGCGCCTTGGCATGTGCTTGCCTCATTTTTGAGAAATAATCGTGAAAACGTTTGCAAATGCTGGTTCGCATCAGTACTTTGTTGTGTCAGCGGCGCGATACGGTGTTGGCTGACACGCCGTATGGTTGTTGTTCGTATTTGGCAGAATGGGGCAACGAATGTGTGCAAGGCAATGTGTGCGCAAGCCCATGACTTGGGCAAAATAAAAAGAAGCCTTAGTTGGCGTGCAACTAAGGCTTCTTTACGATGCAACCAAGGCTTGTTTGCTGTTCAACTAAGGCTTGTTTGCATGCCAACTAAGGCTTCTTTTTTAGAGGTATTGTATATGTTTGAAAATCAATCTTTAACGACATCAGTTTTATTCTTGGCTTTGTCCACTTTCAGCAGAGCTACGCTTGCAGCTCCGGCGGCGAGGCACACGGCGGCGATAATCATCATGTGGCTCTGCACCGACCCTACGGCCGAGAGCAGCACTCCGCCTATGGCTGCTGCTACAATCTGCGGAACGCATATCGTTCCGTTGAACAGTCCGAGATAGGCACCCTTGTGTCCGTAGCCTTCGAGGGCGTTGGTGACGAAGGTGAACGGCATGGCGAGCATGGCAGCCCATGTGCATCCGATGAGTAGGAAGGGTATGACGAGCATGTTGCGGTCGGTGATGTAGGGCAGGAGAGCGAAGCCCACGGCTCCGATTGCGAGGCTTATGGCGTAGGCCGCCTTGCCGTTGCGGAACTTGGGGAGTGCCATTGCCCACAGCACCGAACCTATTGCCTGCCAGAAGAAGAGCACGCCCACCCAGTTGCCGGCTTCCTGATATTCGGGCGAAGCCACGTCGGTGGTGTGCCAAACGGTGTCGGCAATGGTGCCGTTGGTGTAGGTCCACATATACATGAAGGCCGCCCAGCAGAAGAACTGCACCAAACCTACGCGCCAGAACATCGACGGGGCGTTGCGCAACAACTCTATCCAGCTGGCGCTGCGCTCCTCTTTTTCGGGCTGGGCCTCGTTGTATTCGGCATATTCGCGCGGGTTCCACTCCTTCACTTTCACGGTGGTGTAGATGACGCAGAGTATGAGTATAGCCGCACCTATGTAGAAAGAATAGATTACAGAGTCGGGCACTACACCCTTGGGAGCCTCGTTGGCAATGCCCACGGCGGTGAAGAGGAACGGGAAAAGATAGCCCACGAGCGAACCGCTGTTGCACAGGAACGACTGGATGGAGTAGGCGAGCGACTTCTGACGCTCGTTAACCATGTCGCCCACAAGCATCTTGAACGGTTGCATGGCCATGTTGATGCTCGTGTCGAGGAACATGAGCGAGACGAGACCGAATGTCATTGCCGTGCTCACGGCCATGCCCAGCGACCCGGCATTGGGCAGCAGACACATCACGACAACGGCCACTGCCGCACCGGCGAAGAGGTAGGGGATGCGCCGTCCGAACCGGCACCAGGTGCGGTCGCTGAGTGTTCCGACAATGGGCTGCACGAGAATGCCCATGAGCGGTGGCAAAATCCAGAAATAACTGAGCGAGTGTGGGTCGGCACCGAGCGTGGCGAATATGCGCGAGATGTTGGCGCTTTGCAGGGCATAAGCTATCTGCACGCCGAAAAATCCGAAACTAAGGTTCCATAGTTTCCAGAAACTGAGATTAGGTTTTGGCTTCATTGTCATTTGGTTTTTATAGTTGTTTTCTTTTTCCGTTGTTATGGCTGCCGTGCCTTGTCGGCTTGTCGGCTATAATATAAATAGGTGTATGGCGGTGTGTCTCGCCCCGTTCGGGGTGGCTTCACCTTGAACTTCCGCGCACGATGAGGCGCGTGCGCACCACGCGCTTCTCTATCCGGTCGCGTGGCGTGAGCCCCTCCACCTTGTTTATCAGTATGCTTGCGGCCTCTTCGCCCACTGCCTTGCCGCGCTGTTCCACGGTGGTGAGCATCGGGTCGCAGGCTACGGCGCGCTGACCGTTGGTGAATCCGCACACCGAAACATCGTCGGGCACATGCAGACCCATGCGCTTTGCGGTGTACATCACGCCTATGGCCGTGTCGTCGTTGATGCAGAAAAATGCGTCGGGGCGGTCGTCGCGCGACAGTATTTCGGGCGTTATTGCCTCGGCATCGGCACGATTGTCGCAGGTGCGCACGAGCGTTTCGTCGGGCTGCAAGCCCGCTTTCAGCAGTGCATCGCGGTAGCCGTTGTAGCGGTTCTTGCCTATTTCGGTGGCGGCTTTCATGCCGTAGAAGGCTATGCGGCGGCATCCTGTGTCGATGAGATGGCTCACGGCGGTGAACGCCCCCATGTAGTCGTCAACCACCACAAGGCTCGCGTTGACTCCGGTGCAGATGCGGTCGTAGAAAACGAGCGGTATGCCTTTGTCGATGAGCGACTGGAAATGGCCATACTGCCGGGTGTCCTTGGCCTGCGACACAATTACCCCGCACACCTGGTGTCCCTCGAACATCTGGCATATCTGCACTTCGCGCGTGTAGCTCTCCTTGCTCATGGCCACCATTATGCGGTAGCCGCGTGCGGTGGCTTCCTCTTCGATGCCGGTGAGCACCGACATGAAATAGTAGTGGGTGAACTCGGGCAGTATCACACCGATAATCTTCTGCGGATGACGCTTGTAGTTGCGCAGCGACTTGGCCACGTCGTTTGGGTGGAAATCGTGCTTGCGTGCATACTCGCGTATGGCTTCGCGCGTGGCTTCGTTCACGCGTTTGTTGCCGTTGAGTGCGCGCGATACCGTGGCTACCGACACTTTGAAGTGCTCGGCAATGTCTTTCATCGTTGTTGGTTGTTGGTCTTGCATAGGTCTTTTTAAGGTGGGTTCTATAAATTGGCATTGTCAGATTGCAAGGCTGTTTTCGAGGGCAATTTGTCTGCGAGTGAAGAAGTATAGCGGGCTATACGACTGAACGAGCAGAC
>CAVKCP010000081.1:0-12063 GCA_963654815.1 Lachnospiraceae bacterium
CCCCGAGTTTTCAGAAGTCTTATAAAGAACAGACATTCCACGTTTTACAATGTTATACCAATATTTTACCAGACACCAATAATTTTGAACGCCCTACCCGTAGGGACGACAGAATATAGCGCAGGGGCTTGCCCCTGCGTTTATGGTTATAAATAACTTTGCCCCTGTAGGGGGCGCATAATTCATTATTAGGTAGAAATATGCGCCCCTTTCAGGGGCAATGGGCAATTTCGTCGAAAAACATAAACGCAGGGGCAAGCCCCTGCGCTATAATATGTTGTCCCTACGGGACTTTCCAGTTGCAAAGTTTTTACCGGACACCAATAATTTCCTATCGCAGACAGCGGTCGAGGTCGCGCTCTATGGCCTCGCGATCCATGTTCTGGCCTATGAACACGAGCTTCTGCATGCGGTCGCCATACTCGTCGTCCCACAGACGGGCGGCATCGGGGTTGCGCTTCATAAACGCCTTCAACTCCTTCTCGGGCATGGTGGCATACCATTTTCCGGCATTGCGAATGGAAACCTGCTTGCCCGACTGCTCAAACACGTAGCAGGTGTCGCGCTCATCTTCGAAATAACACAGTCCCTTGCAGCGCACAACGCTCTTGGGCAGAAGCCGCGCTGCGAAGTCGTCGAAGTCGGCAAGGTTGAACGGGCGGCGGCGGTAGTAGACGAATGTGCTTATGCCATACTCCAGAGCCTCGCCTTCCTCCTCGTTCTCGAGGTCGTCTTCGTCGGCCTCAACAGCCTCAATCCATCGTGCCGAAGTGGCCACCTTGTTGAAATCGAAGAGGTGGGTGTTGAGTATCTTGTCGAAATCCACGTCGCCGTAGTCGCACGGAATTATCTCGGCCTTGGGCTGTATCTCGTGCAGAATGGCGCGTATGCGGCCCAGTTCGTCGGGTGTCACCTCTGAAGCCTTGTTGAGAAGGATGACGTTGCAGAACTCCACCTGCTCTATAACGAGGCTTGCCAAATCGTCTTCGTCGAGGTCGGTGCGCTGCAGTTCCTTGCCCTCGCCAAACTCGTCGCGCAGGCGCAGGGCGTCGCACACGGTGACAATGGCATCGACGCTTGCCTTGCCCTTCTCGGCAAGGTTGGGATACATGGTGGGATAGACGCTTATTGTCTGCGCAATGGGGGCAGGCTCGCAAATGCCGCTGGCCTCAATCACGATGTAGTCGAAACGCTGCTGCGACACAATGTCGCTGAGCTGCTGCACGAGATCCATTTTGAGCGTGCAGCAGATGCACCCGTTGGAGAGCGGCACAAGACTGTCGTCGGCCTTATCGACAACGCCGCCCTGCTCGATGAGGGTCTCGTCGATGTTCACCTCGCCTATGTCGTTGACGATTACGGCAAACTTCAAGCCTTTGGTGTTGCCGAGAATACGGTTGAGGAGTGTAGTCTTTCCGCTTCCTAAATAACCGGTGAGCAGAAGCACCGGGGTTGTCTTCTTATCCATTTTTGTCGTGTTTTTGTTACTTTGGGTATGTATCGGAGTGTCGTGTGTAAACTGCAAAAAACGTGCCACGCAACGGTCTGTGCTTCAATGCTGCGCCGTGCGGCCGCGGACAGCCCGTTTTATGAGGCTCCAAAGCTCGCGCACCCAGAGCACGAACGACGACCCGATGATGATTATCACCCAGTCGTCAAGCCGCAATCCGGTGACGTTGAAGAACTCCTGCAGACCGGGCACCTCGACCATGGCTATCTGTCCCACGAATATCATGGCGGCTATGCCAAGCAATCCTTCGCATCCCTTGAAGTGGAGCGCGCTGCGGCCTGTGCCGAAAGCCCGTGAGCAGAAGAGATAGAAGAAGTGGGTCATCACGAAAACCGTGAAGAAGAGCGTGAGCTCGTAGGGTGTGAGTCCGTCGGCATCGCCTATGTGCACATGCAGCAAGTCGGCCAGACAGGTGACGTGGGAGTGCTCGAACACATAAAGCAGAACAAGCAGAAGCAGGAAGAAGAAGCCTCCCACGCCGAGGATGTTGGCATACATCTGCCCGTTGAGGATGAATGCCTTGCGGTCGCGGGGCTTGTCGCGCATCACGCTTTCCGACGGGGGCAGCGAGGCAAGTGCCATTGCCGCGAAGGTGTCCATGATGAGGTTCACCCACAGCATCTGCGTGACGGTGAGCGGACTTTCCTCGCCCATGAACGCACCGCAGAGCACTATGAAGCAGGCCGCCACGTTGACGGTGAGCTGGAAGAGCAGAAACCGCTGTATGTTCTGGTAGAGCGAACGTCCCCACATCACGGCCTTGCCTATGCTGCTGAACGAGTTGTCGAGAATGGTAATGTCGGATGCCTCCTTGGCCACCGACGTTCCGTCGCCCATCGAAAGCCCCACATGGGCGGCTTTAAGGGCCGGTGCATCGTTGGTGCCGTCGCCCGTGACCGCAACTACCTGCCCGTTGCGCTGCAACGACTCCACAAGGCGTTTCTTGTCCATAGGCCGTGCGCGCGAAACTATCTTCAATGCCATAACCCGGCGGTCGAGTTCGGCATCGGAAAGGGCGGCAAGTTCGGGACCGGTGATTATGTTGTTTTCTCCGTCGGAGGCAGTCCACAACCCTATCTGTCGGCCTATCTCCTTGGCAGTGCCGGGGGTGTCGCCCGTTACAATCTTCACGTTTATGCCCGCGTCAAGACATTCGGCCACGGCGGCAGGCACGTCGCTGCGCACGGGGTCGCTTATGGCCACGATGCCCATGAAGGTGAGTTGGGTGGCAACCACACGGCCTCCGGCTATGGCAGGCGCATCGTCGTCAAGCACCTGGCAGGCAAAGCCGAGCGTGCGCATGGCCTGGTTCTGATATTCGGCGAGCTGAGTGTCGATGTCGGCACGGCTCACTCCGCCGGCAATGTCGGCGCACAATCCGGCCACTATCTCGGGCGCGCCCTTGACATAAAGCACTGTCTTGCCGCCAATCAGGGCCGACCTTACAACCGTTGCCATATACTTGCGCTCGGTGGAGAAGGGAAGTTCCTCGACGATTTGTGCCGACTCGCGCAATTCGCGGTAGTCGATGCCCTGCTTTTTAAGCCACAGAAGCAATGCTCCCTCGGTGGGATTGCCCAGCACCTTGACGGCTCCGGCATCAGAATAGTCGAGCGATGCCGTGGAGTTAAGGGCCATGCCCTCTTCAATGAGCATGCTTTCGCGGTCGGCACCAAGCGTGGGCGAAGCAAGACAATAGAAGTTTGCGGCGTGCACCTGCATCTGGTTTTGCGTGAGCGTGCCCGTCTTGTCGGTGCAGATAACGGTTGCCGCGCCCATTGTTTCGCAGGCGTGCATCTTGCGCACAAGATTGTTGGTCTTCATCATACGGGTCATGCTGTAGGCAAGACTGAGGGCAACGGCCATGGGCAAGCCCTCGGGCACGGCCACGACAACGAGCGTGACGGCTATCATCAGGGTGTCGAGCGTGTAGGTTATGAGCCGCGCTATGTGGTCGCCGGGGGCAAGAATGCTGTGGAAATAAACCACCATGGCCATGAGTATGACGAAATAGCCTATGATTGAGGGCACTACGGCCTTCCAACTCCAACTTTTAAACTTGCATATAACCATCCAGAAGAACACCGCAGTGGGCACGGCCAGTGTCCAGGCAACGGGTTTCCAACTGAAAAACACCATGAGTTTGAGCACGATGACAAGGGCGGCAAACACATAACTGAGCTTTGTCACGAGGTCGGCGAGGCCGTCGAGCTGCTCGTTCAAGGGCGTGCGCACGCTGTCGTCAATCTGTGCCGCCTCAAACACCTTGCCGTTTTCGGTTTTGTCGCCCACGGCGCTGACTTGGAAAAGTCCGTGTCCTTCCATCACCTTGGTGCCTCGCAGCACATGGTTGGAGGGGAAGGTGGCATCGGCATCAAACTCCTCTTCGCGCACGGTCTTGTGACACACGGGCTCGCCGGTGAGCGAAGATTCGTCCACATTCATAGTCACTGCCTCAAGAAGCAGACCATCGGCCGGTATTTCGCAGCCTTGGCTGAGCACCACGAGGTCGCCCACAACCACGTCTTTCTTCTTAACCGACGTGGCATTGCCGTTGCGTATCACCTCGACAGGCTCGTCGTCGTTGACCTGACTGAGCACCGAGAACTGGCGGTCGGCCTTGAGTTCGAACACGAAGGCCACGCCCGTGGCAAGCATTATGGCCACGAATATGCCCACAGGCTCGAAGAATGTTGCTGCACCCTCGCCCAGTCCCCAGTACTCGTAGCACGAGATGCCTATTGAAAGGATGCCTGCAATGAGCAAAACGATGATGAGCGGGTCGCCGAACTTGTCGAGAAACTGCCTCCACAACGGGGTCTTGGCGGGCGGCGTGAGAATGTTCGCCCCGTGTTTCAGGCGGCTTTCTGTCACCTGGGCATCGGTCAATCCTGTGTAGTGAGGTTTCTTTTCCATATCTTTCATAATGATTGTATTTGCTTTTAAACTATTGGTGTCCCAGTAAAATATTGGTCTGACATCGTAAAACGTTGAATTGACATCCTTTATAAAGTTTTGGGAAATGTGGGACTTACTTTTTTCTATTGAATAGTTTTCTATTCATTGCCCCTGAAAGGGGCGCAGATTATAGGATAGGGGCTTGCCCCTATCTATCAAAGCACACCGTCTTTTGCCCCTGTAAGGGGCGTATATTTCAACATTACAATGAATTATGCGCCCCTTACAGGGGCAATTTTAGTGAAATCCATAAACGCAGGGGCAAGCCCCTGCGCTATATTCTGTCGTCCCTACGGGACTCACCCGTTGCAAAGTGTTTACCGGACACCAATATTTAGGAAACAGAATTTATTAGGTCGATAATACAAAAGATCCGCCGGCATGCATGATTGCGTGCCGGCGGATCTCGTTACTGAATGTTGTAGATGCGGATAATTACCTTAATGGGAGATTAGTATTTGGCGTTCTGCGGGTCGAAGTTGGTCCATCCGTCGAGCCAAGTGTCGTTCACGTTGAGTGCTCCTATGTAGTTAACCTTGTCAAACCATGACGAAAGGAGCGCGTCGGTGAAGTCGGCACCGAGATACCATGTGCTGCCGGAAGCGGGGCGGAAATAGGCACTGCTGTCAAACCATCCGGTGAAACTGTCGTAGTATTTGTCGGTGCTTTGGCTGTTGAAGAATGTGCTTGTGAACGATTTCTTCGAAGCGTCGGTTGTCTTTGCGGTGTAGTCGTAAAGCTCATCCTTGTAGATTTTGTTGAAGTCGGTGCCGATAGCATCCATGTCGGCGAAGACGATGTGCTGCAGTTTGAGCAGTTGTTTGGTGGCAGAACCTTGTGTGTCGCCCTTCTCGTTGTCGAGTATCAAGCCGATAGGCCATCCCACGGCCACTGAGTTGAAGCAGTTGAGGCGCGAGTTGCGGCGTATGTGCATGGCAGCCTGGAAGCGTCCGAGACCAGAACCGTTGTTGGGGTTCATGTCGCCGCCCTTGATGTAGTCGGTGGTATTTTGGAAATTCACGTCGACAGCCTTCGGGCCGATGAAGGTCATGTTGGAGAAGGTAGCCGTGGTATAAGGTTCGGCTGTGGTGCCGTCGGCGTTGTTGTCGCTCTCGAAACCGTTGCTCTGCGACTTGTCGGCGATGTGTGAGTCGCGTATGGCGAGACCGAACTGCACCTTGCCGCTGAAACCGTTGTCTGTGTCGAAGTCATCGTCCCATCCGCGGTAGGCTACGAGGTACTTGCAGTTCACCTTGCCGCCAAACCACTCATAGGAGTCGTCGTTGGAGTAAGACACCTGGATGTGGTCTACCTGTGTGCCGCTACCCACGGATCCGAGGGTCAGACCGTTGATTTCCTGATCGGTCTTGAAGGGATAGCCGGCAAACTCTATGCGCACATAACTCAGTACGCCGGAGTTGTCTGCATCGTCGGTGCCGCCGTGCTTGGTGCGCGGACCGCCCTCTATCTGCATCTCGCTCTGGTTGTTGCGGGCGCGTCCGCAGATGATGATTCCACCCCAGTCACCGGGCTTGCGGCTGCCGGCATTCTGTGCTGATGTGAAGACGATGGGGGCAGAGGCCGTACCGCGTGCAATCAGTTTGCCTCCGCGCTCGGCGATGAGGGCGGCCTTGCTCTGCTTGTCGCCCTTGATGACGGTGCCCGGTTCGATGGTCAGTTCGGCACCTTCGGCGATGTATACCCAACCTTTGAGGGTGTAGGTGCCTTTCTTGATGGTCTGCTTGCCGGTGAAGACAAATTCCTGGTCGCCGTCGCCAATCTGTGTACCGTTGTCATTGACGTTGTCTTTGCCGTCGCCGCTGAAGAGGATGTGGTTGCAGGCTTGCAGTCCGCCATTGGTGGTCCATGTCACGTCGGAGGTCTGTCCGCCATCGTTGTTTCCGTTGTTGTCATCACTGCACGCTGCCAGTGAGGCGGTCAGTGCCAGAATGCCGAGGCATCCGTAGTAGTTCCACTTGTTCATCTTGTTATTTTTTTAGAGGTATGTTCTTGTTGATGTTTTCTCTGTACAGGTGGGTTCTATAAATTAACTTTGCTGGATTTTGAGACTATTTTCGAATGCATATCGTCAGCGAGTAAGGGAGTAATGCGGGCATTACGACCGAGCGAGGTGGCGATATGGGTCGAAAAGAGTTCAAAAGACGGCAAAACGTAACCCATATTTATTTGTTGTTTGTTACGGTGGTAATTTATAGAACCCACCTACAATGGTCGGTTGTGGGGAGAGTGCCGGTCTCAGAAGGAGTAGCGCACTTGCAGACCGATGTTGCGTCCCGGGCGGTACGACCGTGTGACCTGTTCCACGCGGCGGTGTTGTCCGTTGTCGTAGTCTACCTCGGCAAACTGCTTGTAGTAGATGCGTTGGGCGAGCAGGTCGCGTACGTTGGCCCGTACCTCCCAATGGCGGCCAAAGCGTTTCGATACGGAGAGGTCGATTATGTCGCGCGGCATCTCGTAACTGTCGGGCACGCGGAGCGTTTCCTGTCCGCCAGTCGATCCGGAGGTGCGTCCCACGCCTACGATACGTTTGCCGATACGGTTGTAGAGCAGAGCCACGTCGAGGGCGGCACGGTCGTTCTTGTAGAAGAGGCCGGTGTTGACGAGGTAGGGTGATTGTCCCTGCATGGGGCGGTTCTCGTCGCGCGAAGAGGCGTCGAAGCGTACCCGGCTCTTGATGAGTGCCCCGTTGAACGACCAGCTCCATCCCCGCAGTCCGATGAAGGAGAGGTCTTTGCGTATGTCGAGTTCCAGTCCGTAGGTATTGGCGCTGCGGGCATTGACATAGGAGTATACCAAGTCGGTGCCGCCCGTGACGGTGTAGGTCCACTCGATGGGCGAGTCGAAGTATTTGTAGAAGGCCGCCAGCGATACGCTCTCCCCGCGCGAGGGGTAGAACTCGTAGCGCAGATCCACGTTCTGCACATAGCAGGGGGTGAGCGATGTGTTGCCCTGCACGTCGGAAGCCAGGTCGAAGTCGTAGAATACCGACGGCGACACCTCGCGAAACTCGGGCCGGTTGACCGTGCGTCCGTAGGAGAGGCGCAACTGGTGACGGGTGTTCAGTTTGTAGGTGGCGTTGACCGAGGGGAAGAGGTCGTTGTAAGTATAGGTATGGGTGAAGGGACTCTCCTTGTCGCTGCGTGTGTTGACCACCATCTCCATGCGGTCGTACTCATAGCGCAGTCCGGCGTAGACACTCCAGCGGCCGAAGGGAAGTGTGGCGGCTACGTAGGCGGCCCCGAGCGTATTGTGTCCGCTGTAGTTGTCGCGCATGTCGGTCTGTTCGAGCAGGTAGAACTTGTCGGCACCGAAGTAGGTTTCGTCGCTGAACATCTCGGTGACGTCGCGCGAGCGGAAATCTGCGGGCAGTGCATTGTCGTTGTCGTTCCATTGATAGTTGAAGTTGCGGGTGCGGTATTTGCGGGTGCGGTATTCGCCGTACAGACCCGACCGCAGTGTGGGTTGCCACTGTCCGAAGGTGAAATGATGGTCGTCGGTGGCCGAGAGCGATGCGATATGTTCGTCGAGCCGTGTCCACTCGCGTGAGGTGTCGCCCTGGGTGTTGAGCAGCATCACGCCCGGTTCCACGCCGTCGTAGAGCTGGTAGCGCCGGCGGTCGGGCACGTTGCGGTTGGCATAGGAGTAGCTGGCGCTCCATTCCACCACGTCGTCGGCCAGGGTGTGGCGGCCCAGCAGCTGGGTGTTGTAGGTGGTGCGCGATCGGTAGTAGTATTCGGCTGCCTGCTCGTTGTCCGACTGGGCGTTGACACCCTCGCGCCATGTGTAGCGGTCGTTGCCCAGCTGGTTGAAGATGTTCTTGAACTGGTATTTGCTGTTTCCGCTGCGCGAGAGCATGGTGAGATTGAAGAGTGCGCCTATACGGGTGTTGTGGTTATACTGGTCGTCGGTGTAATGGTGCAGATAGTTTGAACGGTCTTTCGCGGCATCATACACGCCGAATAGGTTGTTGTCCATGTCTGCATAGGTGCGCCGCTCGTCGGTGTAGTTGAGCGCGCCAATAAGTCCCCACTGGCATCCGTTCCACCGCCAACGGCGGCCTATGTTGGCCGCAATCTTGATGTCGCCCCAGGGATGCGAGGAGTGCAGCCGCCAGTCGTTGTTCAGTCCGTTGCCTACCAGGTTCACGCCGTCGCCCAACGCTTTCAGACTGCCGCCGATGCCGCCGCGCATGCTGCGTTTTCCGCTGTCGAAACCCAGAAAGTCGGTAGACGAACCCGAAGCGTGCAAGAAGCGCGCGAACGAGGTAGTGGTGTTCCAGTTAGTGCCCACCTGCACGTCGGCCGTGTTTTCTGAGGGTATGTCCTTGGTGTTGATGACGATGAAGCCTCCGCTGTAGTCGGCCGGATATTCGGGCGACGGAGTCTTTATTATCTGCATGTTGTCAATCTGCGACGAAGGAATGAGGTCGAACGAGAAGGCGCGCGAGTCGGCTTCGCTGCTCGGTGCGGCTCCGCCGTTTATCCACACGTTGTTGTATCGCTGCGAGAGTCCGCGCACCATGACAAACTGTCCGTCGATGATGCTCACTCCCGGCACGCGGCGTATCACCTCAGAAGCGTTGGAGTCTTGTGTGCGGCGTATGTCCTGTGCCGACACGTTGCTCACCACCAGCGCGCTGTTGCGTGCCATCTCAATCATGGCCACGTCGGTATTGTGGTGTGCCACACCCGTGACCGACACCTCGCCCAGTGTCTTCTCGTCGGGCGAGAGGGCTACGGCAATGTCCTGGTCACTGCCTGCGGCCACTGTGTGGGTAGCTGCCACGGTGAGGGTCTTGTAGGATATGTATTTCACGATGAGGCGGTAGGTGCCGGCCTTGAGCCCCGTGAGGCGGAAATGCCCGTCAATGTCGGTTACGGCGACGGCCTGCGTGCCCTCGGCCTGCACCGATGCGCCCACGAGCGGCTGCCGGTCGGCTGCGTCGGTCACTGTTCCGGCAATGTCGTCGGCCACGGCGGTAAGGGCAGAAAGCGATGCCAATGCCAGTGATGCAAAAAATCTTCTTGTCATTATTCTCTTTATAGCCTTCTTTGTTTCGCCGGCAAAGTTATCGCGCCCTTGTTGCAAAGGTGCGAAAGCAGAGTGATGATAAGGTGAAAAGTAGGTGTCAATAGTGTTTCGGCATGCAGCTAAGTGGCGGCTGATCCCACTTTTTCTGCCTTTTTGCTCTTCTACTTTTAATATAAGTCGTAACTTTGCGCTTGAAAAAGAAACATAACAACAACCACGGCACTGCCCTGCGGGCCGCGCCGATATAAACAACAAGCAAGAAAGATGTCATTAAAATGCGGTATCGTGGGTCTGCCCAATGTGGGCAAGTCCACCCTTTTCAACTGCCTCTCCAACGCCAAGGCGCAGGCAGCCAATTTCCCGTTCTGTACGATAGAGCCCAACGTGGGCGTGATAACCGTGCCCGACGAAAGGCTCACACGCCTCGCCGAGATAGTGCACCCGGGACGCATCGTGCCCGCAACGTGCGAGATTGTAGACATTGCCGGACTGGTGAAGGGAGCGTCGAAGGGCGAGGGACTGGGCAACAAATTCCTCGGCAACATACGCGAAACCGACGCCATAATACATGTGCTGCGCTGCTTCGACGACGACAACATCGTGCGCGAGGGCGGGGCAGTGGTCGATCCCGTTGACGACAAGGAGGTGATTGACACCGAGCTGCAGCTGAAAGACCTCGAGACCATTGAGTCGCAGCTGTCGAAACAGCAGAAAATGGCATCGGCCGGAAACAAGGACGCCAAGGTGGCCGTGACCGTGCTCGAAGCCTACAAGGCCGCACTCGACAAGGGACTCAACGCCCGCACCGTGCAGTTTGAAACAAAAGAGGAGCAGCGCGTGGCCCACGACCTGTTCCTGCTCACCGCCAAACCGGTGCTCTATGTGTGCAACGTAGACGAGAACTCGGCCAAGGAAGGCAACGCCTATTCGGCCAAGATAGCCGAGATAGCCAAAAGCGAGGGCGCCGAGATGCTCGTCATTGCCGCCAAGACCGAAGAGGACATAGCCTCGCTCGAAACCTACGAAGACAAGCAGATGTTCCTCGACGAGCTCGGACTGGAAGAGAGCGGCGTAAACCGCCTCATAAAGAAAGCCTACTCGCTGCTCAACCTCGAAACATTCATCACCGCCGGCGAAATGGAGGTGAAGGCCTGGACCTACCACAAGGGTTGGAAAGCACCGCAGTGCGCCGGAGTGATACACACCGACTTCGAGAAGGGCTTCATCCGCGCCGAGGTGATAAAGTATGCCGACTACATGCAATACGGATCGGAAGCCGCCGTGCGCGAGGCCGGAAAGCTCGCCATAGAGGGCAAGGAATATGTTGTGCAGGACGGCGACATAATGCACTTCCGCTTCAACGTGTAAAAGCGAAACCCACGCACTGTAAAAGAAACTGACAAACCAAAGGCTATGGTGAACAATCTTCTTTATATAATGTGGAACCCGGCTTCCGACGCTTTCCGCCTCGGACCGCTGTCGGTGCACTGGTATTCGCTGTGCTGGCTCGTGGGTCTTGCGCTCGCCTACATCATCGTGCACAGGCTCTACCGCGATCAGAAGGTGGACGACAACCTCTTCGATCCGCTCTTCATCTACTGTTTCGTGGGCATCCTCGTCGGCGCGCGCCTCGGCCACTGCCTATTCTATCAGCCCGACGTGTTTCTCACTTCGTGGCGGCATTTCATCGAGATTTTCCTGCCCGTGGAGTTCCTTCCCGACGGAGGATGGGTGTTCACCGGCTACCGGGGACTCGCCTCGCACGGCGGAACGCTCGGATTGATGATTGCTCTGTGGCTCTATGTGCGCCGCACCCACATGAACATCTGGCACGTGCTCGACGACATCGCCATAGCAACGCCCGTCACGGCGTGCTTCATCCGTTTGGGCAACCTGATGAATTCAGAAATCATCGGCAAGGCCACCGACGTGCCCTGGGCCTTCGTCTTCGAGCGCGTCGACATGACACCGCGCCACCCCGGGCAGCTCTACGAGGCACTGTTCTATGCCGCCCTCTTCTTCGTGGGGTGGGCCATCTACCGCCGCCGCCCGCAGCGCGTGGGCACCGGCTTCTATTTCGGCTTGTGCCTGACGTGCATCTTCACCTTCCGTTTCTTCATAGAATACACCAAGGAGGTGCAGGAGGCATTCGAGGCATCGCTTCCGCTCGACATGGGACAGATACTGAGCATCCCCTTTGTGGTGCTCGGCATAGTGTGCATGCGGCGGGGACTGAAGGCCGGCCGCTGATTAAAGCGCAGGGTTTCACCACTACAAATATTTGGTGTCCAGCAAAAATTGCAAGCAGTGGGTCCTCGAAGAGGGCCAATGTGCATAACCGCGGGTGACCGTAGGGAACCTGCGGTTTCCATAATAAAAGAACGGGCGTCCTCGAAGAGGGAGAACATTCTCAAAATAAATTATTGGTGTCCGGTAAAAACTTTGCAACCATCAAGTCCCGTAGGGACGACAGATTATAGCGCAGGGGCTTGCCCCTGCGTTTATTGTTTCCAACAAATTTGCCCCTGTAGGGGGCGCATAAT
>CAVKCP010000082.1:0-12023 GCA_963654815.1 Lachnospiraceae bacterium
GATTGCAAACCGTGCAATGCGCAAAAGTAAGCCCCGGGGTTTTCATAACCTTATAAAGAACATCTGTTCAACGTTTTACGATGTTATATCAAAATTTTACCGGACACCAATATTTGAGAATCTTACAATTACAAATTTATACCAACATAAAAATCCGCACATTTTTTACTTCATTTTGAACATTCTACCTTTCAGGGGCAATGAATGGAAAACTATGCAATAACAATAGTAAGCCCCGCACTTCCCAAAACCTAACAATTAACATCCGTTCAACGTTTTACGATATTAGTTCAAAATTTTACCGGACACCATTTTTTATTCGCTTTTAAAAGTTTGCTTTGCATGTGTCCATCGCAGCTCCCATAGCTACATCCATATTATAGTATTCCCAATCAGCGAATCTGCCGGTGAAGAAGAAACCATAGGGAGCGAGTTTCTCCTTTACCTGTTTTATCAAAGTTCTCGTTTCCGTATCTTGTATCGGATAGGTATATGGGTTATACTGATGGGCCAAGTATTTCGGGTGAAGGGGTATTTTCCGTAGATTTTCCAGAATATCCTCCATACTGATGGCATCGGTAAACTCTATCGTGCCCGTGATACGACCAGGTGGTAGGGAATATGAATTGTTGGAAGAAGCGAAGTTGCCCGTGCAAATGATGCGGTGACTTTCATGTCGGGATGAGGGCTGGTAAATTCACGAATAGGGATTGGCATCTATCTCGCAAAATACGGCCGTAGTACCATGAAAGCCTAAGCGTTCAATGTCCTCAACATACATAGACAAGTCCACGCCCTCTATAGTCTTCACCATATCCTTGATGTTGCCGCAAAACACCACCTTGTCAAACGTTTCATTTCCAACAAACCATTTCCCGTCAGCATATTCCATTTTTCTGACTTCAGAATTCAGCCGCACGTCCAGTCCGTCTGCCAACTTGTCTGCGAGATACTGGGATCCACATTTTCGTTCATACCAAAACGTGGAATGAACGAATTGTCTTTCCTCCACTCGGTTGGCATTGTTATCGCGCATTTCCTGCGTGGTCGGCATTGGGAGTTTTCCTTCCATCCACGACATCGGCACCGTATCAAGGTCGCGCCGCCACACTTTCGCATTATAGGGTTTAAAGTAGAGTTCGTACAAGGTTTTTCCGAAACGCCATTTCAAAAAGTCGCCGAAACTTTTGTAGTCGCCAAACTTTGCATCCTTCCCTTTTTCCCCGTCTATCATTTCCAAGTCATCATAAAAGGATTTTTGTGTATCTTCATCAAAACAATATACATGGTTTTCGATGGGATAAGTTACGGGGATGTATGTCAGTGAACTGCCGTCCTTGTCCATGAACACACAGGCGTTGCGATTCGCCTTCACGAATTCGTCTTTCGAGAAAAAGGTCCAAAACCAGTCCAGCACATCCTGTCGCTTCGAGTTGAACACATGTCCGCCACAGGTATGAAACAGACTTCCTTCCACGCTGCGACATTTGACCAGTCCACCTACCTTATCTTCCTTTTCGAAGACCGTCACTTCATAGCGGTCTTTCAACATTCGTGCAGTGGTCAGTCCCGACACGCCCGCACCTATCACTGCGACTTTCTGCTTCATCATCATTTCTTGTTAAGCCATTTTGAAAGTTTCACAGGATGTAGATATATGGCATCTTGCGGGAACCGCGCCAGCATGTCATCTAGGTTGGCATATTCCTTTTCCAACTGTTCCCAAACATAGGAAGGGTCTTCGCAAAATACGTTCTCCGCGCTGCACCAGTAGGATCGTCCCCGCTTGCTGATATCCTTTTCTGTCTTGATTTTCTTTTCCGAAGCCAGCACCAAGGCCGTGGGAATGGCTACCTCCACAAAGAGTGAAGTGGCACCAAACACACCGCAATAATGGGCAAAGCGACCCATAGTATCCCCCGATACCAACAACGTGTCGGAATACGAAGCGGCCAATGGATAAGACAAATCGGCCTTCTTACGGAAAGGATGTCTCAGTTTGGTGATTAGACGCAATGCCAACCGAGCTTTGTCAGCCATATAGGTGGTTTTAAGCGACATTTCACGAAACACATCTTTCCTCGTCAGTTCCAATGGTTTTTCCAGCCCTTGTTTCTCAAACTTTCTCAATGCTTCCTCTACGGTCGGCAACTCGCCTCGTACCTCCACATACTTTTGCTTCGACCTATAAGTATAGGCTGCCAGTGTGCCAATCCAAAAATACTTTTGTTCCTTGATGGTACGGAGATGTGGTATCCATGACTCTCCTTCTTCCAGTTCGAAGAAATTCAATATGTTTTTTTCGTTGATAGCAGGATTGATTACCATGTCATCGGCAACAACATAATAATAGTCAAAATTTTCTTTCTTCAGCACGTTATATGCCTGTGCGATATAAGACTCGAAGAATATGCTTCTGCCGTATACAGCTATCACATCGTCTCGTTCTCCGTCATAGAAAGGAACCACGTATCGTACATGGGAAAATTTACCCCCCCCTATAAATTTTGTCCAAGACCGACAGATTTTTATCGTACCGATGATTAAACAAGACTAATAGACAAATTTTCTTCACGATGATTTACTTATTGTTAGATAAAGATTTGCTTAATGTTAAATAATACTCTTGCAACTTTGAAGCATTTGTTTTGATGTCGTAGCCTGCATTTCGGACAACATCTATAGCGTTTTCGTTTCTGGGTAGGTTGCGATATTTTTCCAACGCAGACACCCATACATTTATATTTGCCTCTAAAGGAACAAACTCCGTGGAAGGAAGAAGTCCAACCTCACTGGGAACTTTATCAGACGTTATCAAAGGAAGTCCTGATGCTTGTTCCTCTATCATTGCAACAGAAACACCCTCAAACAAAGAGGGCATCAATATGCAATCCACAGCCGAGAGAATATCGGGAATATCTTCTCGCAAACCAGCAAAGACGACACGCTTCTCAATCCCCAATTCTTTGGATCTTTCCCGAATCGTATGCTTGATGTCTTCTTCTCCTACAAGCAATAGCCGAGAATTTGAATGTTTCTTCAAAAAAGAATCAAACACTTTAATTATAAATGGATGATTCTTCTGTCTTGAGAATCGTCCGACATGTCCTATCACATATTCATCATCAGAAATGTTCAATTCTTTACGAATTTTGCATCTCGCAGCTTTGTTATATACAAAGCGTTCTACATCTATGGCATTGTGCATCAGTATAGCCTGTTTGGCACGTTCGTTTCCATAATAATGCTTTGCAGCCTCCTCACCACAGGAAAAATACACATTAATATATTTGAACATTATCTTTCTCCAGAGAATGCGCAAAGGTGCTTTTATGTCCCACAGCATAGAAGCATTGTGCGAATGGGTAATGATATACGGCACACCTTTTTCACAGGCAATCTTGTAAAAATAATATGCCAATTCCTGCGCATGACTGTGTATGATCGTGTATTCAGGATGTTTGTCCAAGAACTCTCTTATCTGCTTTTTGTACTTTGAAAAATTGGATGGACGAACAGCAGGAAAAACAAAAATACGTCCTCCCAAGTTCCTTATATCATCATCATAAGCACCCTTTTCCTGTCTATGTACAACAAAATCAAATTGAATTTTCGTGCGGTCAATATTTCGATAATAATTCATTATCATCGTTTCTGCCCCTCCACGGTTCATGATAGTAAATATCATGAGTATCCTAATTGGCTCACTCTTAGTATCCATATAAGTTCTCAGCTGTTGTTTACACAAACAGAAAAATTACAAATAGAAAGTTTATCGACACTGCCTCGCACGCGGCTATGCTCGTGACGTTCTGTCACGGGCGGCTCTCGCCTTCTACATATTCTTCGAGGAACATGTGCTCGCCGTCGAACACGGCATAGGTGAACTGCGTTATCCAGTCGCCGACAATCATGAGCCGTGTCTTCTTCGAGAGATACAGGTCAAGCTCTATGTGCCGGTGGCCGAAGATGAAATAGTCGATGTTGGCATGCGTCTTCATGTAGTGCTTGGCATATTGCACGAGAAATTCGCGCTGCTCACCGAGATACGGCGGTTCCTTGCCGTCGGCACGCTTCAGGCGACTGCGTTTTGCCCACGTCATGCCGAGCCACATGCTCCATCGTGGATGCAGGGTGTTGAAGAGCTTTTGGCAGGTGCGGTTATGGAACACACCGCGCAACATTCTGAACGTGCGCGAAGGATCACCGAGGCCGTCGCCGTGGGCAAGGTAGAACACCTTGTCGGCTATCTCCACCGTCTCGGGCTTGGTGTGCACCGTGAGTCCGCACTCCTCGGCAAGGTAGCCGTAGGTCCAGATGTCGTGGTTGCCTGTGAAGAAATGCACTTCCACGCCCATGTCGGTGAGTTCGGAGAGCTTGCCCAGAAACCTCGTATAGCCCTTGGGCACGGTGTAGCGCCATTCGTTCCAGAAGTCGAACATGTCGCCGAGCAGATACACTGCCGATGCCTTTGTCTTTATGCTGTCAAGGAAACGCACAAGACGGCGTTCCTGCGTGCGCCCGTGCTCTATGGCCCAAGAACCGAGGTGGGCGTCGGAAAGGAAATACACGTTCTTCATAGTCTTGCTTTTTGAGATGTTTTTCTTTTTGTCTTTTCTGCCGGATTGCGTGGGGCGGCGCAATGGCATGCGCAGTTTCAGTGTCAGTCGAAGCCGAGTTCTACACGGGCTTCCTCGCTCATCATGCTCTGATCCCACACCGGCTCGAACACGAGGTTCACCTGTGCCGACTTCACCTGTTCTATCGTGTCAACCTTCTGACGCACATCTTCAAGTATGAAATCAGCGGCAGGGCACGACGGTGCGGTGAACGTCATGTCTATTTCCACCGTCCCGTCGTCGGCCACCTCGATGCGGTAGATTAGTCCGAGGTCGTAGATGTTTACCGGGATTTCGGGGTCGTAGACTGTCTTGAGCACATCCACGATGCGCTCTTCTATCGTTGTTTTCTCCTGTTGTGTCATAATGATGATGATTTCTTTTTGGCGCAGACGGCCACGTTGCCGCCTTACTAACTGCAAATATAGCCAAAAATAGTTGAAAAGTGCCGCTCCGGCACACTTTATTTGCCTGCGTTTTCTGCCCGAAAGAATAAAGAAAGGGCGGCAATACGGGCATTTACCGAGTGACAGGACTATATTTTCCCGTTCTCGGCATAACTGTAATATGCTCCGTCGGTTACAATAACATGGTCAACCATATATATGCGCATGGTGGAGCAAGCCTCGCGCAAGGCTTCGGTCAGGCGGTCGTCGTTGCCGCTCGGACGGCTGTTGCCCGACGGGTGATTATGCACCATCGTCACGGCGGTGGCGTTGCAGAGCAGGGCATCGCGCATTATCACGCGCACATCGACGGCAGTCTCGCTCAGTCCGCCGTGCGAAATGCGCTCCGCCTTTATGAGCCTCAGCCGGCGGTTCATATAAAGTGCCCATGCCTCCTCCACGTCGAGATCCTGCATCTTGGGCAACATGAAGGCGTAGACGGCATTGGCCGAGTCGAGCGCGGGGCGTTCTTCGGGCCGCGACTGCTGCCGCCGCTTGCCCAGTTCGCACGCTGCGAGTATGCTCACGGCCTTGGCCTCGCCTATGCCCACATAGCGAGTGAGGTCGTGCAGTGTCATCTTGCCGAGCGTGTTGAGGTTGTTGCCGCAGTCGCCGAGCACGCGCTGCATGAGTGCCACGGCACTCTCGCGCTGCGATCCCGACCCTATGAGTATGGCGAGCAGTTCCGAGTCGGACAGTGCCTGCGCGCCGTTGGCCATGAGTTTCTCGCGCGGACGATCTTCCTCGGCCCATTCGTTTATGTTCAGCTTGTCCCTGTCGGTCATGTTTACAGGCCTATTTATAGAAGGTTTTCTCGAATGCCGAAAATTCGTCCTTGCCTCTCACGCAGCGTCGCCACCACGCATCGATAAATCCGAAGCCGTAGCCCATGAGCTGCGTGAAAGCCGCGCGCACACTGAGCAAACCTATCAGCAGACTGCGGTTAAGGCATGCCGAGTGCACAAGGATTATTGCCGAATAGAGCGAGGGCAGCAATACGCCGACAATGCACAATGCAATGCCCGTGGCGCGGGCACAAGCCCCTGTTGCAGCCAAGGCAAGTGCAAGCCCTGCAACAAATGCTATGGCGAGCAGCACCATTCCCACAGTGAACACCATAGGCAGCAGATGCACCAGTTTCAACGACTCGGGATATTTCTTGTAGAGGTTTATGCGCGCCACGCCGGAGTTGTAGACCTGGCGGTAGAACTTGCGGAAATCGGTGCGGCGCTTGTGCCACACCCACGCCTCGGGAAACAGGCGGCATCTGCATCCGGCCTTGAATATGCGTATGCTGAAATCGATGTCCTCGCCGAAGCGCATCTTCGAGAATCCGCCGAGGCGGTTGTACACATCGCGTCGCACTCCCATATTGAACGATCGTGGATAGAACTTGTCGAGTTTTTTCTTTCCGCCGCGTATGCCGCCGGTGGTGAAGAACGATGTCATTGAGTGGGAAATGGCCTTCTGCGTGGGCGTGAACGAGTCGTGTGCGCTGTCAGGCCCGCCGAAGGCATCGGCCGGCCCACGATTCAGTTCGCTGCTCACGGCAGCAAGATAGCCGTCGGGCAGTACCACGTCGCTGTCGAGTATTATCACATACTCGCCCTGCGCGCGATCCACACCGTAGTTGCGGCTCTGCCCGGGGCCGGAGTTCGGCTTGGCATAGTAGTGCAGGTCGAGAAGGTGCGAATATTTGTCGCATACATCGCGGCAGGTTATCTGCGAACCGTCCTCTACGACAATCACCTCGAAGTCGCGCACACTTTGCCGCACCAGAGAGGCGAGAAGTTCGTCAACCTCGTCGGGACGGTTGTAAACTGGAATTATAATGCTGTAGGTCATAGGCAGTAACGTGGTGAAAAGGTAAAACAGAAAGAACGTAAGGTAGACGCCGATGTCAGGCAAACGAAAAAAGGCAAGAAAGCAAATGAAGCCCTGGCTTTGCGCCGCAGCATCGTTTCGCTTTATTGCCTTTTCGCTTTATTGCGGTTGTTATTATTCCTTTACGCGCTGCAGGTAGCTTCCGTCGCGGGTGTCAACCTGCACGAGGTCGCCCTCGTTGACGAACAGGGGCACGCGTATCTCGGCACCTGTCTCAAGAGTTGCAGGCTTCAGAGTGTTGGTGGCGGTGTCGCCCTTGATGCCCGGCTCAGAGTGAGTGATGCGCAAAACGGTCTTCACAGGCATCTCGCCGAAGAGCACCGTCTCGGTGGTGGCATCCGAAACCACTTCAATCACGTCGCTTTCCTTCATGAAGTCAACGCCGGTGATGAGGTCGTGGGCGATAGGAATCTGGTCGTATGTCTCCTGGTTCATGAAGATGTAGTCCTCACCTTCTTTGTAGAGATACTGGTATGGGCGGCGCTCCACACGCACGTCCTCGAGCTTCTCGCTGATGTCGAAGCGGCGCTCCAGCACGCGTCCGTCAACAACGTTCTTCAGTTTCACGCGCATGAAAGTATTGCCTTTACCGGGCTTGACGTGCAGAAAGTCGATGACGAAGAACAGTTTGCCATCCATGCGGATGCATGTTCCCATCTTGATGTCTTGTGAATTAATCATTGTCGTTTGTTTATATTTGTTGTTTGCAATATTCGTTGCAGTTGTAAAAAGCGCTGCAAAGTTACTGAAAATCACGCATAAAAAATAAAGGTTGTCCGATTTTTTTTGTCGTATCGCGCCCCTTTTGCGTCCACATGGGGCCAGTTTTGGAAAAAAAACTAAATATTTGTCCCAAATGAAGCCTATTTTTTGGTTGTTTGAAAAGAATTGAGTAATTTTGCAGCCCAAAGTGTGGACAATAACAATAAATAAATAATACAAAAGATGAAAAGAACATTTCAGCCTCACAACAGAAGAAGAGTGAACAAGCACGGCTTCCGCGAGAGAATGGCTACAAAGAATGGTCGTCGCGTATTGGCTTCTCGCCGCGCCCATGGCCGCAAGAAGTTGACCGTTTCTGACGAGCACCACGGCAAATAAAACGCCGCCCCTGACGCGTCGAAACGACGACGAAAAGCAGCAATGTCACCGCAAGGTGCATTGCTGCTTTTTTGTTGTCTGCAATATAGGAAGAAGCCTTGGGTGACGAAAAAAATAACTTTGCGCGATTTGGTAACGATGACAAAATAACTTGGCAAGCATACTAAATTGTTTTTTCGCCGTCACTGAACAGGCTCAAAATCATGCCGAAAGCCAAAAAACAGGACTTAAAAGTTGGCTGGTTGGCAAATAATGCGTAATTTTGCACCCGCAAACCGCAGCACAGGCTGTGGCACAAATGTATAACAATTAAAACAAAAACGACAAAAAATGATTATTGTACCAGTTAAAGACGGTGAGAACATTGAAAGAGCTCTCAAGAAGTTCAAGAGAAAATTCGAGAAGACAGGTGTTGTTAAGGAGTTGCGCGCACGCCAGCAGTACAACAAGCCGTCGGTATTGAAGAGACTCAAGATGGAACACGCTGTCTATGTACAGAAGCTCCGCGACAACGAGGAGTAATCGCAACACGACGCATTTTCACAAACACTCTCAAAGAGTAAGCGTTACAGGAGGTGTACACCGAGGAAAGATAATCAACAAGACATAACAGAATACAAGTTGCAACCGCCGCCAAAAGGTGGGCGCAGCATGAGGGCGACAACATGAATGGCCGGACAAAGGCCGCATGTTGCCGCCCTTTTCTGTGTCTGTTGCTCACGTCGAGCACGGTGCGCCGTTGTGTCAGTCGGCGCGCAGTATGGCCATGTATTCGTCGTAGCTGATGTGCCGTCCGCCCATAGATCGCAGGTGGGGCGTTTCAAACTGGCAGTCGATGAGTGCACCGCCATTCTTTTCCATATATTCTGCAAGGGCCACAAGAGCTATCTTGCTGGCACTCGGCACAAGCGAGAACATGCTTTCGCCGAAGAAACAACGGCCTATGGCAACACCATACAGGCCACCCACGAGCCGTTGGCCGTCGCGCACCTCGACGCTCGCCGCGAATCCCTGGCGGTGCAGTTCGGTGTAGGCGCGCATCATGTCGTCGCCCAGCCATGCGCCTTCCTCGGCATCGCGCAGCTTGGCACAATGGGCAATGACGGCCTCGAAGTCGGTGTTGAAAGTCACGTTGTAGCGTTGCTTGCGCAGCAGAGTGCGCATGGAGTGCGACACATGTATTTCCGACGGGAATATCACGAAGCGCGACATGGGGCAATACCAGTGTATCTCGTCATACCAGCGGAAGGCATACCACGGGAAGATGCCGTTGCTGTAAGCAAGCAACAGGCGGTCGGTGCTGAGGTCGCCGCCCACGGCGAAAAGTCCGTCGGGGTCGCCCTGACGCGGGTCAGGGAACACCAGTTCCTTACCTATTCTCCACACCATGGCTCCAGTTTCAGTTTGTCGCCGTCGGCCTCGACGGCAATGTGGCCGCCCTCGGTGAGCGACCCGAACAACATTTCGCGCATGAGCAGCGGTTTTAGATTAGCGGCAATGGCACGGTCGAGTTCGCGCGCGCCGTAGACGGCACTGAACCCATGGTCGAGCAGCCAACTGCGCGCGCCTTCGCCGATGTGCGCCGTCACCTTGCGTGCGGCCAGCTTGTCGGCCAGAATGCCGAGCTTGCGGTCGAGTATGAGCGAGGCCATGTCGCGGGTCATGTCGTTGAACACCACTGTCTGCGTGAGGCGATTTAGGAATTCGGGCTTGAACGTACGCTTCACCTGGGCGAGCATGGCCGTTCCGCGCGACACGCCCGAGGCAAATCCGATGTTTGCCTGCGAAGCATATTGCGCCCCGGCATTCGATGTAAGTATAAGGATTACGTTGCGGAAATCAGCCTTCTGTCCCCGGTTGTCGGTGAGAGTGGCATAGTCCATCACCTGCAACAATATGTCGAAAATCTTTGGATGGGCCTTTTCTATCTCGTCGAGCAGCAGCACGCAGTTGGGTTTCTTGCGTATTGCCGCCACGAGCAAGCCACCGTCTTCGTAGCCCACATAGCCCGACGGCGCGCCGATGAGCTTCGACACGGTGTGTTCCTCGGCATATTCGCTCATGTCGAAACGCACCAGTCCCACGCCGAGAAGTTCTGCCAGCGTGCGCGCCACCTCGGTCTTGCCCACCCCGGTTGGCCCCACAAAGAGCAGCGATGCCATGGGCTTGCCGTCGTCGGCAAGTCCGGCCTTCGACATTTCCACAGCTTCAACCACCTGACTCACGGCCTTGTCCTGCCCGAATATGCGCCGGTGCATGTCGGTCTCAAGCGTGGCGAGGCGGCTGTTGTCGGTTTCGCGCAGCGCGGCGGCATCTATCCGGCACATGCGCGAGAGTATGTCGCCCATGAGAGTCTTGTCAACTGTCTGCCGGCGGTGGCGTGTCGGGTGGGTTTCGCGGTAGGATCCGGCCTCGTCGATGAGGTCGATGGCCTTGTCGGGCAGGCACCTGCCACTCATGTGGCGTGCCGTGGCACGCACGGCGAAGTCGATGCTGCCGGGCGAGTAGGTAACGCCGTGAAACTGCTCGTAGGCTGCTTTCAGTCCGTTGACAATCTTCACGGTTTCCTCCACCGACGGCTCGGCGATGTCGATTTGCTGAAAACGGCGCACAAGCGACCGGTTCTTGGCGAGATAGCGGTTGTATTCCTCATAGGTTGTAGAACCTATGAAGCGCACCGCGCCGCCCTCGAGATAGGGTTTGAGCAAATTGGATGCATCGAGGGCACCATCGCCGCCCACGCTGCCCGCACCCACTATGTTGTGCAGTTCGTCGATATACACTATGCCATGCCCTTCGGCCGCGATGCCGTCGAGCACCAGTTTCATGCGTTTCTCGAAGTCGCCTCGAAACTGTGCCCCGGCCAGCATCGTGCCCATGTCCATGAGATAGATTTTGCTGCCCAGCAGCCTTTCGGGCACACGCCCTTCTTCGATGAGTGCGGTAAGCCCGTAGACGAGGGCCGTCTTGCCCACCCCGGCTTCGCCTATGTGCAAGGGATTGTTCTTTTCCTTGCGGCAAAGCACCTGTATGGTGCGTTCAAGTTCGGCTTCGCGGCCTATGAGCGGATTGTGGTCGCGGTAGGTTTCGTTGAGACAGGTGACGAGAGTGCGCCACTGGGCACGCGCACCTGCATCGGGGCTTACGCCGTCGGCGCCGTCGGAATAGGCATCGACAAGACTGCCGAGGAATTCGGCACGCACGTCGCCAAAGTAACGGTTTAGCATGTTGGCGGCCATTGAGTCTTGCAACTCGAACATGACCTCAATCACATGAGGCACATCAACCACACTGTTTTCGGCCGCAGCGGCGCGGCGCGTGGCTGCATCGATAACGGTGTCAAGCTGCACCGACGCTTCTATTTCGTATTCTACGCCTTCGGGCACACGCTCACCGCGCATGAGCCAAATAGCGAGTGCGGCAAACATCCCTCTTGAATCCACCATGACATTGGCTGCGGCCTCGGCAAACTGCGGCTGTTCAGTAATCACATAAAGCACAATTTCGGGCGTGACAAACTCACACCTTTCTTTGCGGCACATTTCCACCGCATCGTCTATAGCCCTTGACAGGCTCTCGCTTAAATTCATCGTAAAACCGTTTTTGCGTTATACAATCATTCGGGCATGCACTCAAGGCGCAACGGGAAGCCCTCGGCACGCGCCATGGCAGTGGCCTTGCGCACCTTTGACCGAGCCACGTCGCAAGTGTAGACGCCCACGATCGCGCTGCCGTTGTTGTGCACTTCGAGCATAAGGCGTTCGGCCTCGTCCGGAGTTTTGAAGAACACGGTGGTCAACACCTTCACCACGAAATCCATTGTAGTGAAGTCGTCGTTGTGAAATATAACCTTGTAGCGGCGTGGTTCGCGCAAGTCAACACGCGAACGCTCACGCAATGAAGTTTCTTTCTCTGCCATAACGGCACAAAAATACGCAAAAAAACTGAATTGGAGAAATAATCGGCAAACCGC
>CAVKCP010000083.1:0-11992 GCA_963654815.1 Lachnospiraceae bacterium
TGCTATCTCACATTTTGTGCATAATACTTTTACATTCTGTCACCCATTTTTGTTGTAAATGAGTGAACCCACTACAAAATTACGAAAAATATTTGGATTACATACCAGGCTTTTCTGCATTTATATAATATTATGCAAATGTTTAGCAATTCAATCCCAGAAGGTTGACATCTACTTATCCATTATCTTTTGCTATGCCAATTGCGGCGTGCGGCATGTGCGACACATGCGCACGGCAATCGCACCACACGCGCAACGCAAATGCCGCACGCCGCAAGAAAGTTCCCTACCCAATACAGAAAGCGGCAAAAGGAAATGAAAAGAATGCCTGCAACAAAAACGAGGAAAACTAATTCTGCGGAATACTTGCATTTGCCTGCGCCACACTCTACCTTTGCTGCCGTAACATGAAAAACACAAAGAAATGAGCATCAAGTATGAAATTCATTCCATCTGCAATGCAGAAGGAAAAGGCGTCAGCCGTGATTATGTGCGGATATTCGACCACAAGGCCATGAGCGACCGCGAACTTGCTGAGAAAATACAAAGCAGTTGCTCGCTCACCATTGGCGATGTGCGGGCTGCAATGGCAACCATTAGGCGTTATATAGAAGAGGAACTGCCTCGCGGAAACCGTTTCCACATTCCCGACGTGGGCTATTTCTCGCTTGCGGTCAGGGCAAGGCACAAACGGGAAGATGACGACACGAAAGTGCGCGGCAGCGACATCGCGGTGAAGACAATAAGGTTCAGGCCCGACGCATCGCTGCTCACGGCAGTAAAAAGTGGCGCGAAATTTGAAAAGGCAACGTTCACTTCGAAGTCGGCTACATACAGCGAAGCCGAGCTTGAACAAATGGTAAAGGCTTTTCTTGCCGACAACCCGTGCATAACACGCCGCGACATGGAAGTGGAATATAAGCTGCGCGGATCGGCGGCACGCAAGTGGCTCGCCCTGTTCACCGAACGGGGATGGCTGAAAAAGGGCGGAGCCGGAAACTCACCGGTGTATTTCCTTTCAGCCGACGTCAGTCTTCAAGCCCCCACATCACCGCAAGCAAACGCTTGCCGCTCTGGGTCTTGAACACGTTCTGTGCGAAACGCCGCACTGCGTCGGTGCAGAGGTTGTCCTCAAACGAGTTCACGAGGTAGTCGGCTTCTATCAGAATCTGCCAGTCAAGGGCGTCGATGCCACGGTAGGTGTGGTGATGTGCTATGAGAAAGCATATTCTCTGCACCTGCTCCGTGGTAAATCCGCCCACCTGTTCAAGCAACGTCCGAGCCTCGGCAGGGCCGAGCTCTTCCTGATGTTTGCCGCCGCAGTCGCCATACACGGCTTCGCTGCGGTGTATGCCGATGTCGTGCAGTATGGCAGCAGCTTCAAGAATGAACGTGGTGTCGCTGTCGAGGTTTTCCATCGAAGCTATTGTGGCTGCAAAATCGTGCACCTTAACAAAATGCTGTATGCGCTTCACGTCGCCCCGGTCGTAGGCTATCATGGCTTCGATGAGCCTTGCATGTAAATTATCCATTGTAATTTGATTTTCTGAGTTTTACTGTTTGCCTATCGGCCAACGCATCTACCGTTTGCCTTTGTTTATGACATATATGCCCGAAGTGGCAAACACTCCGGCCAAAACATATCTGAAATGAAACGTTTCGCCGAGGCACATGCACGACGTGAGCACACCGACGACAGGTATGAGAGAGTTGTATATGGCCACTTTGCCAACTGGATTGCAGCTGAGGAGTTTGTTGTAGAGCGAGAAACCCACGGTGGAGATGGCTATGAGCAAGGCCAATATCACAATGCCCCACGCGGTGACACGCGGCAGGCTGCCCTCCATTGCAATGCCGGGAACGATAAGCAGCGCACCGCCAAAGGCAAGTGCGTAGCCTGTGCCCACGAAGACATCTACCCTACGGCCAAGGCCACGGGTCATAAGCGAGGCTATTGCTCCGCAAAGTGCATTGAGCATTATCATGCCATCGCCAAGAAAAGTGAACTCTCCGCCCACGCTTCCGCCAATATTCAACGACACTATGCCTATGGCACCCAGTACGCATCCCACGGCTTTGCGCACTGTCATGCTGTCGGATTTGAAAAACACGCAGGCAAAAATAACCACGAGAAACACGCTCATGGAGTTGAGCAACGCCGCGCGTGAACCTTCGCTGTGCGAGAGTCCGAAATAGAAGCAGGCATAGTGCAAAGTGGTGTTGAAAAGAGAAAAGGCGAGAATGTAAAGCCAATCGGCATTGCGCGCCACATGGAAATCGCGTCGGGTCGTCCTGGCCATGGCAAGAACGAGAAGGCCCGACAGACAGAAACGTATTCCGGCAAAAAGCATCTTGCTGCCGGTCATGTCGGGCGTGATGGAAAACTCCTTCATGCCAAGCTTGATGAGAGGATAGGCCCAACCCCATGCTATGGCGGCGGTAAGTGCGAACAGAGCCACCCAAACGGGGCGGTGGAATATTGTTTTCGGATTGTTTTCGGGTGTATTCATATTAATTTCACATTTGTCGCGTCACGCGAAACCTGCCGCAAAAAACGGGTTATGCTGCAATCGGCAGGTGTCAGATGTCGCTTATATCGACATATCCGTGCATTACTGCATACACCGTAAGTGCCGACACGCTGCGGGCGTTGAGCTTGGCCATTACGTTTTTGCGGTGGGTGACAACGGTGGGCAGACTAATGTTGAGCGTGTCGGCAATCTCTTTGTTTATCAATCCTTTCACGATGAGCGAGAGAACTTCGATTTCACGAGGCGAGAGCTTCGCTTTGCTTTCGCCGGCACCGGTCACTGCTTGCGGAAGATTGCGTCCACGGGCATGCGCATACTGCTCGAGAGTGAGCAACGATCGCACCAATTGCTTCTCGGGCTGGTCGGTGCAAATATAATGAAACTTGTCGAGATTGCGGCTCGGTGCAGTGCCCGTAAGAACAATGGTCTTATGACGGTTGTCGAGAAAAAACTGCAGATTGCCTATCACAATGCGTATGTCGGCAAAATAATGGAAATATTTTTCCGGGTGGTTGGCAGCGAGTTCGGCAAAAGAACCGAACGCGTCGATGTGCACCATTGGCATCACCGACTGCAAAATATGCTTCAACCCCAACACGGCAAGCGTGTTGGGGTCGACGATAGCAATATTGGGTATTGCCGTGTGAGGTTGGATCATTTCTTCCAAAACATCGAAGTTATGTCGGTAAAATCATCATTTACAGCACGCTTGTAAAGCCGCTGGTTTGTGGTGCGTTGTTTCAGACTGCCCAAATGCTCTATATACGGGCCGAGTTTCACATAGTCGAAATCGGCCTTGCGCAACGTGCCGGGAAACTGTTGACGTCCACTATACCATGCCACTTTCAGCTCTTTGTGCTCGCGACGAAGGTGTCGTGCCAATGTCGCGACATAGGAAGGCTCGGCATCACCGCCCATGAAACACACGCAGGTGATTTCGCCTTCATAGTCGGACACAAGATCATCGAGTGCCGTTGAGGTAAGCGGTTTGCCAATATCTTCCCACAGGTACTGGCTGTGGCAGCCTGGACACCGGCAAGGACACCTCGTGATGTTGATGGAGAGTGTTACCTCGTCGGGGATTTCCTGAAACACTATTCCTGTGTTAAGATACTTCAACATCGGCCTGTCAATCTACATATTTGTCTTTTTCCGCATAATAACGGCGGCCGGCCTCTTCCTGGCGAGCCTTCGAGAAGTTGCTCACACGCTTGAGATAGCCTATTATGCGCGTCATGTAGTCAACGTTCTCGCTGCCGCAATGCGGGCATTTCTTGAGGTAACGCTTGTCGATGTGGCCGCATTCGTTGCATATAGTGTTGGGAATGTTGAACGTGAAATAGTTGCATCCCTCCTTTGCCGCAACGCGCAGCAACTGGCGGTATTGTGCCTTTGAGAGGTGCTCTTCAAGGTTCATGTGCAATGCCGAACCACCGGTGAGGTGCTCGATGTAAGGTGCTCCGTGCATCTTGAACTTGTCCATAATGTTCAGACTGTCGTCCTCAACTACATAGAAATAACTGTTGTAGCAGTCGCGCGGCACGAAATAGCCGTCCTCACGATCCCATTTGGCGTGCTTCACACCCACATTCTCGGCAGGAATCATCTCGCAGTTGAACATTACATCCTTTGTGCGATACTGTTTGTTGCATTTCTCGACAAGGCCGAGCACAGTCTGAACAAACTGCAGATAGTCGGGATTGTCGCTAATCTTCAAGCCCATGAACTCGGCGGCTTCTACCAGACCGTTCACTCCTATCGTGAGATACTGGCGGCCCATGTTTATGTAGCCAGCATCAAACAACGGCAGCATGCCGTGCTCCTGCAGGTTCTTGAGGTTTTCGTTGTAGGCCAACTGCACTTTGTGGCAGAGGTCAATTACCTCGGAGAGGAAATCGCGGTAGTCAATCTTGTTGTTTACAGCATACTGTATGCAACGGTTGAGGTTGATTGTCAGCACGCTCTTCGATCCTGTGGAAACGCCACCTGCGCCGAGTGTATAGCTGAAACCGTTGTCCTGTATCTCGTTGCGCAGACGGCAGCAAGAACTGAGCGAGTCGGCATTGTCGCTCATATAAGTAAAGAATGAGTGGCCTTCGGCATACATTTCGGCCGTGAAGTCGCCCCACTCCTTGTCAATCACGTCGCCGTCTTTCGACAGGAGCGACATTGTTTCAACCGGGAAAGTAAGTACGGTCTTGGTGCGTTCTTTGTTGAACCATTTCATAAAACGCTTCTGCAGCCACGAGAGTCCTTCCCAGTCGGGCGATGATCCGTCGGGGAATTTGAACTCTCCGAACATGCTGTCGAAATAAGGTTTGTCGTAATAGGCAATGTTCCAGAACACAGCTTGGTAGTTGCGCGCACCTGTGGGCTGGTTGATTGAGTAGACAATCTGCTCAAAGCAGTCGGTAATCATCTTGTCGATTGTGCGCTGTTTCTTTGAAAGGTCAACAACCTTGTCGGCCTCTTTCCAGTAGTCCTTGCCGTATTCAAGACCTATGAAATAGTTGAGATACATGAGGAACTCGGGGGTTGCACATGCGCCACTGAGCATACTCGACACCATGAACACCATGTTGACGAAACCTCCGCAGAACGATTTCAGGTTTGTCGGGGCTGTAGAGTTGCCGCCTATCGACGTTGTTCCGCCGATAAGCCACGGATACATGGTTATCGATGCGCAGTAGTTGGCAAGACTTGTCTCGTCGTTCTTGTATATAAAGTGGTTGTTGAGCTTGTCAATATACTCGTCGGCAAGCTGCTTTCCGTACATTTTCTTTATACGGTCGGTGAGCAGACGGCGGTTAAGACGGATGAAATTTGATTTAGGGAGTTCGCCAATCAATGTGGCGATGTTCTTGTGTTCCACGTTGGCATTGGCATCATACTTGGAACCTGTTGCTGCATTGGCGGCCTGACAATAGTCGGTGAGGAATTTCAATTTATCCAATGTCTCACGGTCTTCGGTGTGGCGCTGGCGGTAGAGCATGAACGACTTGGCCACATTGTAGTGCCCTTCTTCCATTAATGCAATCTCCATTTGGTTCTGAATATCCTCGACTGTGATGCCTTCTGATATTTTCAAATGGGTGAGAATCTTGGATATTTCGTTCAGGTCAATATCCACATTTACCGACTGGAATGCCTTAATCACGGCATTCATTATCTTGTCCAAAGAAAAACGGTCTTTGGATCCGTCGCGTTTGATGATTGTAAAATCTTTCATGTTCTGATTATTTCTTTTTTTGGAAAACTTTCGCCATGCGTTTTTCAAAAAAGTTTTCCGTTTTGGAAAACTTTTCGTTTGGCGCAACCGAAAAAGTTTCCTGTTTCTATCTTTCAAAAGCCGAGTGCAAAGATACTACAAAAAAATCAAAACATATATGCCGGGAGAGCAAAAAATAGCTTTCCCGGCATTACTTTAAAAGGGTTCGGTTTAGAGTTTAACCGACGAAATATCGACAAGATTATTAACTATTGCATAAATGGTGAGCCCTGCCGGGCTGTGTATCTGCAACTTACGCGCAATGTTGCGCCGGTGCGTAATTACGGTGTTTACCGATATGCACAAATGGTCGGCAATTTCCTTGTTGGTCATGCCTTGCACGAGACTCACGATTACCTCTTTTTCCCGTTCGCCCAAGTTGTCAACTCCGTCTTGGTTTTTAGAAATCATATCGGAAATCTTCGCAGTCACATCACTTTGCTTCGATTTCTCTTCAAGACGTTTTATGGCAGGCATGAAAATGCGCTCCTCCACCTCGGCATGCAGTGCAAGCCATTCCTCATTATTATATATATCGTAGAGAGTGGCCGAGAGCTGGTTGTTGTGAAGCCCGTCGCTGGGAAGATATTTTATAATGATGCTCTTGAGCTCGCGCAGCTTCAGACTCTCCTGACCGTGGTGTTTTGAATACATGTCGATGGTGAAACCGCCCATGGGTTTCTTGCTGGTGAGCAAAGTCTCGACATAAGGGAACACTGTTTTTTCCTCATAGCGCATGTGCGCCGTTATCGAGCGGGCATATTCGTCGTAGAGTTTCAATATCAAACGCGCGAGATTGTCGTTTTCGTCGAGCGCCTGCACAAGTTCTTTACGGATGAACGGAAGTTGGAAGTCGAGAAAATAGGCATGGCTTGCCTTAAGATATTGCAACAAGGTGGGCACCGACAACTTTCCAGCATCGTCGAAATCGCGGAAACCGTTGATTGTGAAATTCACGACAGCCAGGAACGTATAGGTGTCAACATTCTGTTCGTCGCATACCTGACTCACCGTCTTGTCGCCGAAGCCCAGACTTATCCCGAAGCTGCCAAGGCTCTGCAAAAGGTTATAGTTATCCCTGATAAGAGAAATCATCTTGTCGTCGGGCTCGTACATCTTCTGATTCTTCATTACCTTCTACCTTATTATATTAGTGAATGCAAAATAACAAAAAAAACACGATATGCGCAATCACCACATATAGGTATTTTAGACACAAACACCAAGAAACGCCCGCAATGGCCTGTTAACCAAACATCACGGGCATTTACTCATTTTTAGGTATTGCCTTATTTTGCCATTCACAATAACTTTGCACCCGTAAAAAATCAAAAAAAACAATAACAATGAAGAAATCAACTATTGTTTCAGTTGCATGTGCGGCAGCATTCATTGGCAGCCCCGTTGCAATTCAGGCACAAACAGTAGCAGCCGACAGTGTGATGCAACACGTCAAAGGCAACAGACTCAGCGTAGGTGGATACGGTGAGGTTGCTTACAGCAGAAATTTTTACAGTGACAGCGGCAACCGTTACAGCAGTGCCGCAGCCCACAAGAACGACCCGAGCCATGGTCGCTTCGATATTCCCCATGCGGTGATTTACCTTGGCTACGATTTTGGCAAGGGATGGACATTGGGCACAGAGATTGAGTTTGAGCATGGAGGTGCCGGTTCGGCTATAGAATATGAGGCCGAAGAGGCTATCGAAATGGAGCAGGAGCAGGAAAAAGGCGGCGACGTGGAGCTCGAACAGTTTTGGATTCAGAAATCGTTCGGACGTTTCCTCAACGTGCGCGCCGGTCATATTGTAGTGCCTTTCGGCCTGACCAACGCCTACCACGAACCTCTCAACTTCTTCACCGTTTACCGTCCCGAGGGTGAAAACACCATACTTCCCTGCACATGGCACCAGACAGGTATTTCGCTTTGGGGACATCTCGGCGATTTCCGCTACGAAGCACAGATGATTGCCGGTCTTGATGCCTATCAGTTCAGCCGCGACAAGTGGATTGGCGAAGGCACCACAAAACCGTTTGAGTTTGAGGTGGCCAACAAATACGGCTTCGCCGCACGCATCGACAACTACACCATTCCCGGACTTCGCTTCGGCATCAGCGGCTACTATGGCCAGTCTATGCACAACGCAGTGCCTCACGATATGGAAAACGGCAACAAGGTGGCCAAGAAATGGAAAGGCAACATCTACCTCGGTTCGTTCGATTTCACCTTCAACCGCTACAACTGGGTAGCACGTGGTAACATCGACTACGGATATGTGAGCGATGCCGCTGACATAAGCAAGCTCACCAAGCCGGGCGTGCAGTATGTAAAGCCTTATGAAACCAACCAGAATTTCGGTTCGCACGCCATTGCTACAAGCATTGAGGTGGGCTACGACATATTCTCGCAGATTGCGAAGCTTCGCGCACAAAAGCAGAAGCTCTACATCTTCGGACATTACGAGTATTACGATTCTTACATCGACTGCGCAACAGGCACATGGACAAGAAAGCGCATCTATGCCGGAGGTTTGAATTACTACCCCATTCCGCAGGTGTGCGTAAAGGCCGAATACAACTACCGCAAGCTTGACTCGCGCTACAACGATGAGCCTTCAATCAACATCGGCGTGGCTTACCAAGGCACGTTCCTCTAAGCCAACTTGCGCAAGACAACACCCCATCATTCAAAAGACAACACCATTATTAATTATAAAATTAAGAATAAACGAGATGAAAAAGATTCAGAAATTCGCCATGGCTTTCATTCTTGGCGCAATGACTTTCGGTTTCACAGCATGTAGCGACGACAACGGAGGTGACGAATTCACCAACCTTGACCAGTTTGGATCTGCCGACGTAAAAGTGAACAGCAGCGACCTCGAGATGCAGAAAATCACAAAGGTTTACACGCAGGATGTCGTTTACCCCACATATCAGGCACTCGCAGCCAATGCACGCGCTCTCTATGCCGCAACAACTACTCTCTATAAGGCAGCAGAGGCTGGCACTATGACCCAGACAATGATTGACGATGCCTGCGAGCGTTTCAAGGATGCCCGCCGCGAGTGGGAGCGCAGCGAGTCGTTCCTCTACGGTTCTGCCGAGGAAGGAAGCAACAACATCGACCCGCACATCGACTCTTGGCCTCTCGACCACGATGAACTCGTGAGCGCACTGACCAACGCCGAGCTCATCGCCGGTCTGAAAGGCGACAAGCCCGAGCAGTATGTAAGCAAGCGCAACAACGACTTCCAGTCAGTGCTCGGTTTCCACGGAATGGAGTTCGTGCTCTTCCGCAACGGCAAGAACCGCACCGTTGAAGCACTCAAGGCCAACGACACATACGAAGGCATGACATCGGTGAAGGGTCTCGACGAGCTCGCATTCCTCAATGCAGTTGCCGGCGACGTGAAAAACATGACCGCACTGCTCGAATACACATGGATGGGTTCTGCTGCAAGCACCGACACAAAGAAAGTGCTTGAAGACAACGACTACGTGTTCACATATCTTTCTCAGGATCACGGTATGGCCAAAGGCAAGATGTGCTGGGGCGAGTGGCTGCTCACTCCTACAAGCAACACTGGCTACTACTCATGGCCTGGAACTCTCAACCAGATTCTCGTAGGCGGATGCGCTAACATCTGCAACGAGGTGCACAAGCAGAAACTTGGTCAGGCATGGCGTGTTGCCAACGGCCAGGGCGGAACAACCGAAGAAGGAGATGAGGAGTCTATCGACTACATCGAGTCGCCTTACAGCCACCGTTCGTTTGTTGACTACAAGGACAACCTCTACTCTATCAAGAACGCTCTCTACGGAACACGCAACATCGAAGCTACAAGTCCGGTTGAGCACTCTATCATGAAGTTCTTGCAGACAAAGAACGCCGATCTCTACACCAAGATGAACAATGCGCTGACAGAGGCTCTCCAGTCGCTCGACGATGCAACTGCAGCACAGGGCTACTTCGTGGCAAACCCGGGTTCGGCTGCTGTTAAGAACGCAATCGACAAAATCAAAGCTTGCGACGATTGCCTCAACGAGGTAGGCACGTGGTTCTATAGCCAGAAAGCAGAATAACAAACAAAGCTTGTCTATGACGGCAAGCTACTGGAAAGACGTAGCCTCATCTTCCACACGAAGAAGGGGCTACGTTATATACTTTAAAGCAAGATTATCAGCAACGCACAAAAAGAAACAAACAATTATACTGAACACATTATGAACAATAAACGTTTTTATCTTTTCTCGTTTGCTATGCTGTCGGCTCTCGCCTTCACAGCTTGCACCGATGACACCAAAGAAGAAAACCATATCGATGCTGGCGAAAGCGATGCCGAATACATAGGCAAAGCCGTGGGCAATTTCACTGCCGACGAATGGAATCCCGGCGGCGAGCTTGGAACGACACAAAATGTAAACTCATCATGCTATGAAGACGAGGCTCCTGCCGTGGAGCAACAGAACATGCTGTCTGATTTCAATTCAGGCGAACTGTTCTTCGAGCGTCAGTACACTATCAACACGCAGCCCTTTGCAGGTCTCGGCCCGGCATCGGTGCGCCGTTCATGTCTCGACTGTCACCCCGGCTACGGACACGGCCAGCGCAAAGAGTCTTACCAGACAGTATATGGCAACGGCAACGGCTATCTGCTCGTGGTGTATCATCCCAACGACGGAGCAAACAGCAACGACGGCCCGTACGTGAGTGAGGTGACAGGTATGCCGCAGACACAAGCTACCGAACCGTTCAAAGCCCCTATCGACGAAAGCAAGATAAGCATCACATGGAACCATGTAACTGCAATGGAGAGCGGACTTCCCCTGAAATTCCCCGACGGCGAGGCCTACGACCTCATCTATCCCGACGTGACCATTCCGCAGAGTGCGTTCCGCACGAAGCCCACTCCCTACGAAACAGGCAACAAAGCAGTTGCGTTCCGTCTTGAATCTACAATCGGCGTTATAGGTACAGGTCTGCTCGATGCCATTACCGAAGACGACATAAAGAAGCAATACGCTTCAACTGCCAACTACTACAAGAACATAGCAAAGGTGGCCGATGTAACCGAATACGTCAACCCGAATTTCTGGAACGCCTCAACCGATGATTTTGCCGACGGCGCATGGTACACTGCTACAGCCACAACCGGATCGTTTGTTGACGGACAGGAAGGCCGCAAAATGGTGAAACGCTTCACCTATGCACTCACACGAGCCACACTGCAAGACGGCCCCGGTGCTAACGCAATATGGAACATAACCAATGTGACACGTCCCGACCGCCCGAAACTCTACACAACCACTGCATGGGCCGACGCTATGGCCGAAGACAAAGAGGTGATTGCAAAAATCAAGAACGACCCGACATCGCCGTTCTGGGCCGACACCGACGAGGGAATCAGCGACAAGGTAAAGAACCTGCTCTCGCCCAACACCAACCAGTTTGACAACGAGTGGCACAATTTCCAGCCGGAGATGTCTACCGAGAAATTCTACCAGTTCATGGTTTGGCATCGTGGACTTGCCATACCTCGCGCCCGCAACCTCAACGATTCCGAGGTGCAACAAGGCAAGAAGGTGTTCAACGAGATTGGCTGCGCCAACTGTCACCGTGCAAAATGGGTAACAGGCGAAGACAACTACTGGCTGCCCACCGCCTTGAAAGGCAAGAAGCTGCCGCGCTTTGCCAACCAGACCATTTATCCCTACACCGACATGATGCAGCACAAGCTCTACATGAAGAACGACATCCACGGCTCGTGGTGCCGCACTACCCCACTTTGGGGACGTGGACTTAGCTACATTAACACCGGTGCAGAAGACCGTATGCACGACTGCCGTGCCCGCAACGAGATTGAGGCAATTATGTGGCATGCCTACTCAAAGAATTCGCACGCCTACGACTCGGCCCTGAAATTCTACAACCTTAAGAAGGCCGACCGCGATGCAGTGGTGAAATTCCTGCGTTCTATCTAACACATCGAAATCACCACACGCAATATTTAAACAGGGGATAAGCACCATAAACCAGTGTTTATCCCCTGTTTTTCTTTACCCCACCCTACATATTCTGTTCACAACAAAGCTATAGGTGGGTTCTATAAATTTCCACCGCAAAACAAGAATTTACATAACGGGTTGCGTTTTGTCATCTTGCGGTCTCTTTTCGGTCCAATCCGTCTAC
>CAVKCP010000084.1:0-11934 GCA_963654815.1 Lachnospiraceae bacterium
ACTCAAGTTTCGGATTTGGCATTTAGCAGGTGTCCCCGAAGGGGGCAAACTTTGCATAACCGCTGGTGGAGCGAGCAAAGCGAGCGGAACCTGCGGACTCGAAATGGTAATTATGGAGGCGTCCTCGAAGAGGGCGAACACTCTCATAGAGAATCTTTGCGTGGAAAGTTCGCCCTCTTCGAGGACGATTCTATAATCCGATGCAAAATCCGCAGGTTTCCTTCGGTCACCAGCGGTTATGCAGAGTTTGCCCCCCTTCGGGGACAATTTCTCAACCATAATTTCCAAATCAGAAACTAGAGTCAATGACCCCATGTCAACCTTTTCTTTTCAACCACCGGTATATTCTGTACATCCATTCGTAGCACCCTTCGCACGAAAGCCATAGTATGATGCCGTTCAGCCAATTGCCGCCTTTGAAGCATCCCTCGCGGTAGGGACGGCAACGGCGACGAAACTCACGGCTCGTGAAGAAATGCCCCATAAACGCCCTGGTGAGCAGATTGTTTGCAGTTGATGCCCGTGCCAAGTGCTCGACGGGCCTGCCGCGCAACACGTCGGCCATCAGCACATAGAGTCGTTCGCCCTGCTCGAAATCCTTGAGTGTAAGGTTGTCTACCATAGAACCGTCATTGGCAGTACGGTCATAGTGGTAGAGTGCTTTGTTGAGGTAAACCACCTTGAGGTTGCCGTTGAGCAACCAGGCATTTACCATCACGTCCTCACAGTAATTGCAGCCTTCGGGGAAGCGGATGCCACGGCTCGTGAAACAACTGCGCCGCACCAGCTTACTCCAACAACTGCCGTGCAGAATGCCTCGGAACAGGTCGCGTTGCAAGGTGTCGCAGTCAAAGGCAGTCGGCCGCTGGCAGACGTATGTGCCTTTGGTGTGTGTGTGCGCCCAAAAATCACAGACGACCATGTCGGCATGCTCCGCCTCAGCCTTGTTCCACAGACTTTCGATCATGTCGGGCTCCGTCCAATCGTCAGGGTCGGAATGGATGACATACTCGCCACGCGCCGCCTCAAGGCCGCACTGGCGCGCACTGCTCACGCCACCGTTGGCCTTGTGTATGACACGCACACGGGTGTCACGCGCTGCATATTCGTCGCAGATGATGCCGCTGCGGTCGGGCGATCCGTCGTCTACGAGAATTATCTCAATGTCGGTCAGCGTCTGCGCCAACAGACTATCGATAGACCTGCGCATGCAGTGTTCCATCCGGTATACGGGCACCACAACACTGACCTTCGGCAGATTGGAGGCACCTGTCTGGTGCCGACAGGCATTCGTTTCGTTTATTGTAGTCGGGGTCATAGGGCTTCTTCCAAAAATGTCATTGACTGTTGCCTGTACTCATCGATGCGACGGTCTACCTCGTCCCACTCTATCGGTTCTTGCGAAAGACTCTCGGCTGCCTGCACGCTGTCGATGATGCGGTGGCTCAAACCAAGACGGTTGAGCAACGTGAATATACGGTCGTTGGCCTTGGCAAACTCGCCTGCCAACAAGATGGCATAGAAAGGCCTGTGGTAGAGCAGGCTGAACACCACGCCATGAAAGGAGGTGGTCAGCACCATGCTGGCATTCTTCACCATCGACAGCCATTCGGGTATGGTGGCACGGATAATCGGTTGCCCGCAGATGCAAGGTCTTGCCGGCAGATATCCGCTCGAGGCCACGACCTTCATATCCATGCCCTGATCTTTCAATGCCGGGCCGATGATGTCGAGATAGGCATCCTTCTCGTCCTGCACATTGATGACATAGACAAAGGTGTAGGGCGAGGAATTGTGTTTGTGGCCGTTATCTTCAATCGCACCATAGTCAGCCACATCGAGCAGCAGGGTCGGGTCTATGGCCATGGACACCTGCCCGATGCCCAAATGGCAACACATGTCGCGCACCGACTCCTCGCGCACGCTAATATGGTCGAACCGGTGGAGATATCCACGGAGCGTCTGCCGGTCGTTATCGCTTAGTTCGCGCCCGATGCTGGCCGCATAGGAAATGCGCCTCACCCCTTTGCCGCCGAAGTCGAGAAACCATCCGGCGATGTTCGGGTCGTTGTAAGCGTCGTGCCACACCTGGTCGCTGCCAGTGATATACGCATCAGCTTCCGGTGCCTGCGCACGTAATTCCTCAACCGAGCGATATACCATGGAGGTAGACCGCAAGTGCTGCGAGCGGAACGCCTCAAACGCCCGTTGACCGTCGAGCGCCGCATTCTGTTGGTAAAGTGCTGCATTTTCATGAGCGCGCCTTATCGTTTCTTTGGGTGTGCGCATGCGGTATTTCAACGCGTCCCACAGCCGCCGGGTCAGTCCCATTCTCGCGCCAACTGGCGCATACCGTATAAGAAAGGGTTCGTGGCCTCGACGTTCAAGGTAGCGTTGCAGTGCCCAGCACTGCAACTGCTGTCCGTAGTTGTCGCTCGACTGCCAACAAGTTGTTATTCCTATTTTCATGTAGTTATGATGGTTTTATGCGGGAGGAAGAATTAACCCCTTTATGTTCAATGAATTTACGATAAAAACTCGTTATCAGAAAATAAATACTCCCATGATTATAAAGTGAGTAATGTGGCCGATTTCAGGCCTGCGGTTCAACACACAATAGCATAAAGTTTTGTGGCTGACAAAAATACTCAACCACACTTGGAAATCCATTGTGTCGGAGACATTCTAGCACATCTTCTGCGGATATATTGCCAGCTTTCAGTTCTCTCACCTGGCGTATCTTATTCTTCCGCAAATTACAAAGTGCCGAATGATTGAGATTAAAAACGTCTATCGTGTGCTGCGCCTTCTTTTTCTCCGTATTGTTAAGTTCTTCGGAAGGTTTAATCTGCCCATTCGTCATATACTGGAAAAAATGACGAGGGTCTTCTTCCACGGGATTTACAATCATGGAATACTCCTCCCGTGATCTTACGCCATTCTTGCCATCCTTTGCGTCTGCTCCATAAGGCGTGTCTTTCTCGTCCACGACAAAATTGTCCCAATTGAAAACGTCGGTGTTGAATAGTTCACGTTTACGGAAATGGTCGATATGGAGAGAGTGGCTATCTTCGTCCAAGGCTTTCTCCGTATATCCGCTCAGACCTTCTTGCTCCTTTTCCAATATATGCAAACGGCACTGTCTGCTAATTTCACGGGGCAATTCTTCCCATTGTTGCGGTCGATGTTGTCTGACATATGCCGTGAACGTCTCCAATGGTTTCCCTTTTGAAATCTTTCTCATCCCTGTCGTTTGTTTCTGATTAGACATTCCTGCACCGCGATGTCCCCGAACAAGGGGTCTGACTTGCTGACATTCTGCTTTAACCAGTCTTTCAAGGAAAGGTAATTTGCAGAGTCTATATCGTTTACCTTCATCAAGTCCATCAGTGCGGATATCTTTTCCGCCACAGCTTTTCCACGCACACTTTGCATTCCGAGATTATCACACAGGATATTGTCTATGCGCTTCCCATATATGGTCGTTGGAGCTTCTATGGCTTCGCCATCTTTCATGAAGAACACCCTCTGCCCATCGCGCTTGTTGACATTGGTAAGCACATACGGCGAATGAGTGGTCATAAAAAACTGCACATGCGGAAAGGTCGTTGACAGTTGTGGAATTACATCCCATTGCCATGAGGGGTGAAGATGAAGATCTATCTCGTCAATCATTACGATGCCCGTAGCCTGCAACGGATTCTGCAAGAAGGGGTGCGTCATGCCAAGCTTGCGTGCTATGTCTGCCACAATGGCGATGTATGCCTTTTCCCCATCAGAGAGTTGATCGAAACGGAACTCCTGTCCGTTTTTCTTTATCACGAATCCTCGGGGAGAACGTTTCACTTTCAGTTCATCAAAGCCGGGCACAGTCTCTACTATTGCCTTGCGCACGGCTTTCAATTGCACGTTTTCCGTAAGCACACCTGTCTCTCGAAAGTTGGCATTCTCAATATCTTCCAATTCCCTGAACCATGCAAAGAGCGACCGATAATTGGCTTGTCCCTCATTCTTGCTGTCGTAGGTGTCAATCATTGCCATGGCGTGGCGCTTGCGTATACGTACGGGTGTGCTGTCCACGACTCGGGTCACACCATAAGTGGCAAAGAGCGGCAAACTCGCCGTTTCAGGATGTTGCTCATTGTCGCTGATGATACGGTTGGCAAGCATTGTGAGTTGTTCCAACGAAGTCTTACTGATGGGCTTGGTGCGTACGCTGGATTTCTGCTTATACAATTGCCAGGAAACATTTTGTCCTTTATATGAGACCACTATCTGCAAGAGGCAATAATCGTAGCCCCGCATTATGTCAGTATCAACGAGATTGTATCCCCGACCTTTAACGTTCCGCAATCGGGAAATCAGCCAACCCAACAGGATATTGACTGCACAAAGCACCGTTGACTTACCGGCACCATTGACACCAGCAAAAACATTCAAAGAGGAGGAACACTCGCAGGAAAAACTTCTGATTCCCCTGAAATTTGTGATTGTAATATTCTTGATTTCCATTTACATACGTTGAAGATTTCAAGTGCAAATTTAGATAAGATTTCCGAATTATAAGCCTGTTGGATAAAAAACTTAAATGATTTACTTCGAACTGTACAAAAGTATCAATTTATTCGCAATACTGCGCAATATTTGAGGAGAAGAAAACAGAAACAGTACTTAGTGGCGGCGGAAAAGCACGAAGCGTTTTGTTATGGCCTTCATTCGTCTTGCTATTCTGCGCCATATGGAGATGCGCAGGCAAACAGCAACAGATGCGCTGACGGATTTTCCTTGCTGCAACATTGTGAAAAATGCTGTACGCTTGGGATGCGGGTCGGTATGCTCGTTGAATCCTCCGTTGCAAAGATTGGCCTTGTCTAATGTGGTTGCACGGACTGTCATGTCCAACTCGTCGAAATACGCTTTGCCTTTAACTGTATTGACCAAGACCAGTCCTATACCCTTGTCGTCGTCAAAGTCCTGGTCGGTAACTCTTGCTGCCCAATAGTCGCCTATCGTCAGGTCGCTATGACTCGCCCCGTTCTTGCACTTGCACGCATAGCACGACGGGCGCAAATAGATGTCGGAGAGGAAGCCACGCATAAAGGGGTTTGTATAGTGTATAGCGGACGACAAAACGGTATTTTGGTCCGCCTTAGAGGCGGACTTTTGACGGACGACAAAACGGTATTTTTTCCAGCCACTCTCAGTTTTATCTCTAAACTTAATGTCCCCTATGGGGGACTTTGCATTTAGAGATGAAAGCAAAACGGAATTTTTTCCAGCGGTCGCCTGACGGCGACATAGTTCCATCGTCTCTGCACCGCTATATGTCTCGGCCAAATATCTTCGCCACACACCGGGACTCGGCACGCCGTGGCAGAGGAAGTCAACGGCCAGGAGATTGGGATAAGCCTTGTGACGGAGGTAGCTTTGCAGTCCTGCTATCTGGCAGGGACTTCCCACGAACATCACCTCTCGACCTTCCTTCAAGAATCGCTCTGCCTCTTGGTAGGTATTCTCTATGCGGCTCTGCAAATACTTGCTGCCCATCATGGGATAGACTCCCTCGATGGTCTCCGTATAGACATGGTGCACTTCCCACGCCTCGTCATAGACAGCCCCAAAGACCACGCCGCCTTGCTCGATAACTCGTCTTGCCAAAGGGAGGAACAGGCCTCCCGAACTGCTGCCCATACGCTCCTGCTCGTTGCGGTTCTTTGCCGCTAGCACGGAGAGGGGTGTTATCTTGCTTTGCGGACTGAGGATAGGGCAAACCTTCTCGCACAGTCCGCACTCGATGCAAATGCTCTCGTCTACTTGGGGATAGAGAAATCCCTCGCTGTCCTCACTCAGGGTGATGCAATGCTTGGGGCAACGCTGGAAGCATGCGGTGCATCCGCAACAGTTTTTTTTGTCTGTTATATCTACCATTCTATTCTCAGTCTTTTGCGTATTGCATTTACATGAGCAATGAATAAATTTACGACATTCTGTTGAAAACAAATCAAGCAATACACTAACCAAAATGGTTTGTCACCTAATAGCATTGTGCAATAGAACGCTATATCCTTGGCTTTCAAGCGCGAGACATTTTGCTTTTCTATCTGTAACAGAGGCTTGATTTTGGAGATTGTTACATATTTCAGTTCCGAATAGCTTATTCTACTTTTGTTTCTGAAATCCATATTTCTATACAACACTCTGGTAATTGGCCTGTCCAGTATATAGTTTATAGCATACTCATGCACACTGTCCAATCCGGTTGAATTTGCGAGCCTCATCAAAGCGTCATAATTTGCCCTTTGATTCTGCAGGAAATCATCGGGTGTCCTTTGACAGGACCCTAATCCAAACGACCGCATACTTTGTGGCCAAGAAATGACATTGTAATAAGGAATATTCACATACCTAAGCACATTTACATGCTGCAAATAATCGCATGTAAAAATTTGGTCTTCTCCCAAAGACAAGCCTTCTATGAACCGTATGTTGTTTTCATCCAAGATGCTTTTCTTAAACACCTTCCCCCAAACCGAATAATAAGGAACTTCATAAGGATCTAACGTTGTAAACATCCAATTCACAACATCCTTATTTCCCCTTATTGTTATGTCTGTCTTTTTCTTAGGTTGCTTGCGTTCTTGCCATGACCCGCTTTCAAAACTTGCGCCTTTATGTCTGAACATGAGAAGGTCCTGGTCGTCAGCAACAAGTTGGTCTATATCACTTAGTGCGTCAGGAACATAGGTGTCATCTGAATCCACAAACATTATGTAATCCCCTTGTGCATTGTCTATTCCATAATTTCTTGCTGCGCTTACACCTTTGTTTCCCTGTCTAAAGACACGTACATTCGAATATTTTTGCGATAGTTTTCGGCTTATTTCATACGAGGCATCGGAACTTCCATCATCCACGATTATGACTTCAAAATCCTGAAATGATGTATTCATTAGTCCATCTATGCATGTTGATATTATCTTGCACCTATTATATAATGGAACTATTATAGAATATTTCATCGCTGCTTGCTTTTATTTAGTTTGGAAAGGACTTTATTTACCATGCCATGCACGAACATCTTCTCCCGCTTATTCAAAACGACATAATAAGACAGCGTTACAGACAGAACGGTCACAAGCACAATACTACCCACAAATTTCCATGTTTCTGAATGTATATTTTGTGATAAATAATATACCAAACTAAAAGACACTGCCATACATAAGAAAGCAGGAGCATACACCTGTTTTAAAAACGACAAGACCTTCAACCCTATAAGATTTCTAAGAAATATCAATCTGACTATCTGCGCCAATACTGCAAAGAAGAAATGCACAAGCAAAGCATATTCCGGAACCTTGTATACCGAAAGTATCACATAAGAAGTTGGCAATATAAGGAATATAACGCATGATATCACCAATTGGTATTTTCGGATCTTACCTGTTGCCTGTACACTCATCGCAAGTGGATAGGTTGCACTGTCCCAAACAGCCAGCACCAATACAATCTGAATGAAAGACACTGTGTATCTCGGAACTTCGCCCAACCAAATAAGCAATATCATTTGTGTATTGAGCAATATTGGCAGGGAAATCACCATCAGCAAAAGAACAGAGAACTTGCAGGCCATAAATACCAGGTCACGATGTTCGCTCATTTTTCCGGTGGCATAAGTCTTTATTATCTGCGGATTCATGGCCATTTGGAAATTTGAACTGAAATTGTTCACGATAGTTTGCACACTCAGCGCAATGCCACGTGCGGCATTAACCATTGGTCCAAAAAACATATTGAGCACGATGTTTACGCCTTGATTGCAACATGATACAGCAAAACTGCCAAAGAAACTCCATCCGGCAAATGATGTCATTTCTTTCAATAATGTCCTGTCTATAACAGGACGATATGCCGATTCTGCAAAATGCCACTTGCAGTATTGGAAATATATAAGTATGACGAGCAACTGTACCACTAGAAGGAGCGATGCATACATTATAAGGCGGTCTATCGGAGATAATGTCAACAGAAAGACTATCAAAAGTTTTAGTGTTACCTCGACAATAGAGATATAGGCAAATGCGGACATTTTCTCATGTGCCACAATGTCTGCATTATATGGAGCAGACATTATACCTGCCACACATGATATGATTGAAAATTGATAAACCCATTGCGCAGCATACATGCGTTCTTCTGGAATTACCATTTTCTCATTCAAGAACCACAGTCCTACAGTTTCTCCAAGTATTACTATACACAAAGCTATTGCCGCGTGTATTTGCACTGCTGTAGAAAAGACGGTTTGTATTCTTTTCTTCTCTTCCTTTCCTAATGCGAAAGTTATATACCGCTGTGTTGCAGAAACCATCGCATTATTAACAAAGGAGAACATTGCTACCACGCCACCTACTACATTATAAATGCCATAGTCTTCTACTCCCAGCACTTGCAACACCACGCGAGATGTGTATAGTGCCACAAGCATCATAAAGAGCATGCGGAAATACAACATAAGTGTATTCTTTGCTATTCGCTTGTTATTATCAGATGATTGAATTGCCATTTGTTTCTATGCAGCATTAATAAGTAGGTGTTCACAATTATATAATATATGAGTAGAGAAATGTTGCGTAACAATCCCTCCCATTGAGATTTCAAATATAAAATTAATTCAGAACAGTTACTTATTAATGATATTCTTAATATCAGATATAGATACATTTTCTTACTCAGGAACGTGGTTGCAATGAAGATATTTTTTATCGGCCGTTGAGGAAGAGCCCGTATAATCCGGTCTCATGATTTCTACTCTACTTTGTAATATTGGCTGCAACCATATATATAATGGTTGGTTGTGGAAGCTATACCAATTTGTTCTTATTGTGCATAATCTTAATCATATATGAGTGCAAGACCTTGCTGCCTCTGCACATGTTTTTAAATAATCGTCATACATTTTTCTTGTAAAACAACGAAAACATTGCAAAAATACAAAATCAAGTTGGATTATGTGTCAGATTTAATGGTTTTCTGTATGTCATACTCAAATTTGGTTCAAGGGGAAATGTCACATCATGATCCTTTTGTTCTTGTTAAGATTGAACATTGCTGTTTTTTGTTGCAATGTTTTGGCTTTTGTGGATGATTACTTCCCGTTAACATCATTTTAGTTTTCTGCATACAATGTTTGTTCCTGCCGTGAATTATAAAGGTGCATAAGGACAAAAGCACGTGCCCTTGTCAATGCAATGACAAATGGGGATAAAAAAAGAACGAATAATTGCATTAAGTTTATGGACAAATTCAGAAAATTATGTGGCAAATTGCTCATGCTTGCCGTGATTTTATCGGTGGGCGTAGGCGTGACGTCGTGTGGTGACGACGACAAAGACGTGATAATTATAGACCCGGTAAGGCACCCGAATGCATTGGTGACGGTGAAACCCGTTGCCGGTTGCGACTCTTTCTATATGCAGCTTGACGACAACACGCGTCTCGTTGCCAAGAATATGCCGAAGAAACCTTATGGCGACAAGGAGGTAAGGGCGTTTGTGCACTTCCACTATATCGGGCAACCGACGGATAAAGGTTGCTATGATGTGATGGTTGACAGGATGGACAGCATTCTCACAAAGCCCATGTCGGAATATCTTGGCGACAAGACTGTTGAGAAATATCGCCAAGACCCGGTTGAACTGTTGCGTGACTGGACCGTTTCAGAAGACGGGTATCTCACCATAAGGTTCAGAACCATGTGGCGAGGACAGAAATCGCATACGGTGCGTCTCGTGGCTACAAACAAGGAAAATCCATACGAAGTGACTTTCTTCCATGATGCCGCCGGCGAACAGGACGGTGTTTGGAACAACGCAACGGTTGCGTTCAGACTTGACAAGTTGCCCGATACTGAGGGGAAAACTGTAGACCTTACGGTTAAATGGAAATCGTTTTTGGGTGACAAGAGCGTGAAATTCAAGTACTGCACCCGTAAGGCGGCATCGGAAGGACAACTGGAAGCCTCGGCTGACCAATCGTCTGGATGCCTTGTGAAGTGAATGCTATTGCCCCGCTTATAAATGGGGGTTGTGATAAAAACAGGAAAATAGTTCTCTCAATAATTTCTGAGGCGACTGTCATGGTCCAGCGGGACATTGGCAGTCGCCATTTTATTTGAATGCGGACAAATACCGGGCGTTTAAGATAAGATTGTAACCGACAAAAAGAAAGGTGTAGGTGCCGTTGGGAAGTGATTTGCCGACTGCCGCACTTGCATTCTGTCGTTGCAGTGTTATAAATTAACATTATTTGGGGGCTATTTTCCACATATTGTAATTTCGTAAAAAAACTATTTCAAAAACGTGTATTCGGTTTTGTGTGAAACCGTTTTTTATATTAAATTTGCGACTGTAAATAATAATCACAACGAGCTATGAGCAACGAAAAAGCCAACAAACGTCTCAATAAAGTACTGCTTATATACACCGGCGGAACAATAGGAATGGGACGGAACCCAAAGACTAATGCCCTGGAGCCCCTCGATTTTGGTCATCTCATAGGCAATCTGCCTGAGTTTGCCTACCTGCAAACCGACATCGACACCTATCAGTTCAGCCAACCGATAGACTCAAGCGACATGTCGCCGAAACAATGGGCGCAGCTTGTGAGGATAATAGCCGACAGATATGATTATTATGACGGCTTTGTGATATTGCACGGCACTGACACCATGTCTTACACCGCATCGGCTCTATCGTTCATGCTCGAAAACCTGACAAAGCCAGTGATACTCACGGGAAGCCAATTGCCCATAGGGCAGTTGCGCACCGACGGTAAGGAGAACCTCGTGACAAGCATTGAAATAGCATCGGCATACGACAACAACGGGCATGCCATAGTGCCGGAGGTGTGCATTTATTTCAGCGGAAGACTGTTGCGCGGAAACCGCAGCACCAAACAAAATGCCGACGGATTCAATGCTTTCGACTCGTTCAACTACCCGCATCTGTGCGAAGCCGGCGTGACATTCAATTTCAATACCCACTATATTCTTCGTCCCGACTTTGACAAACCAATGATTCCGCACACCGCCCTTGACTCTAATGTTGTGGTGTTTTCGCTGTTTCCCGGTATAGAGCAGTCAATTGTAAGGCATGTGCTTGAGGCTCCTGAAATACGCGGCATCGTGATGCGTAGCTTTGGCAGCGGCAATGCACCGCAAAATCCATGGTTGCTGAAACTGTTGAAGGCTGCCACCCGACGCGGCGTGACTGTAATAAACATAAGCCAATGCATTGCCGGAAGCGTGGAGATGAGCCGATATGACACTGGCTATCAGCTTAAAGAGGCCGGTGTTGTGAGCGGAGCCGACAGTACGGTGGAGAGTGCCGTTACCAAGCTGATGTTTCTGCAAGCCAAATATTCTGACAGTCATCTGATAAGAAGCTATATGAGCCGCAGCATTTGTGGTGAGATAACTGTTTAGTGACGATAAAAAAGCAATCTTCATATTATTCCGCGTTTTAAACATCTTTTGTTTGAAATGTTCTCAATATGTTGTAAGACATATTCTGCCGTGTTTTGGGATATGACTGGACGCTAAAAACGTCGCTTGCCAAGGGCTATCGCAACCCTTCGTTCCGCGAGATGTATCTCTATGCCGTGGCTAATCCCGACCTTGCCCCCGAGAGCATGATGAACTATGAACCGACCGTGGGCAAGCATTTCTTCGCCCACCTCGACAATTTCACCGATGCGAAGTATATGACGGTTATCACATGCCGGGCTTCAACGTGATGGGAGGCATAAAAATTATTGGTGTCCGGTAAAAACTTTGCAACCATCAAGTCCCGTAGGGACGACAGATTATAGCGCAGGGGCTTGCCCCTGCGTTTATTGTTTCCAACAAATTTGCCCCTGTAGGGGGCGCATAAT
>CAVKCP010000085.1:0-11804 GCA_963654815.1 Lachnospiraceae bacterium
CGCTTGCGCCGATGGTACTGCAATGCAATGCGGGAGAGTAGGAAGCTGCCTTCTTTAATACTGGGTCTCCACAGTCACAACGACTTGTGGAGACCTTTTTTTTATGCCGTATCTTCATCAGAAACGGCCACCAATAAATTTGAACCACGAATTTTTCGAATTTACACGAATATGGCTTGGAGATAGAATTCGTTGGATTTGTGAAATTAGTGGTTCATCAAATCGCAAACGAGTTGTTTTTAACCACGAATTTTTCGAATTTACACGAATATGGCGTGTAGTTATAATTCGTTTGATTTGTGATATTGGCTTCGCGCCGAACTTTGTTTTGTGGTTCAATCCCATCATACGGATTGATTTTCATTGCAAATTCTGCGAATGTAGTATGGTATTTAATTCGTTGTATTTGCCCGCTTTCCCGTTGTCGCTCAAGGTCTGCACTGCTTTGTAATATAATGTACGCGTACATTCATAGTATAAAGACCCTCCACCTACAATGTTGTTCGTTTATATAGAATGGGTAATTTTTCTTGTTGTGTGCATGAAAAAGCGTTGAAATATTTTGGTGAATTGAAAAAATATCATTACCTTTGCAGCGCAATTGAAGAAAATGGTACCTTGGCCGATCGGTTAGGTAACGGTCTGCAAAACCGTGTAGAGCAGTTCGACTCTGCTAGGTACCTCTAAAAGAAGGCATTTCAAATAATTTTGAAATGCCTTCTTTTATGTCTATTATTATGTTGTTGCTCCTATGGTGAGCACGCTTATCGTTACATTCCCGGCAGTGGAAACTTCGCGCGCACATGCCGACAATGATGCACCGGTGGTGATAATGTCGTCAACAAGCAGTATGTGTTTGCCTCTTACTGCTTCGGGATTTATTAGTTTGAATGCATTTTTTACGTTCTCGTGGCGTTCTGCGGGATTCTTGCGGGTTTGTGTGTCGGTGTCTTTCACGCGGCATACGGCATTCTGGCATATCCTTATGCCAGTGACTCTCGCTATGCCTTTGGCTAATTCCATGCTTTGGTTGTAGCCCCGTTGCATTTCACGGCGTTTTGAGAGAGGCAACGGTATTATGGTGTCGATACCGTCGAAGAAATTGTCAGCGGCAAATTCTTTGGCAATAATTATGCCGAGTGCCTCGCCAATATCGGGGCGGTTGTGGTATTTTAGCTTGTAAATAAGTCTTCCGGCAGGCGCGTGCGACTGGTAGAAGATGAATGCTGCACATTGTGCCACATTGTTTTTGCCCCAAAACAGGCGTGCCACATTGTTGTCGAGAGGTGAGTGTTGTTGTCCGGTGCGTGGCAACTTGAGGTTGCATGCACTGCATATAATCTCCTCGTCGGCTGCCAGTCTGCATCCACAGATGTCGCAGCTGCGTGGTACGAAAAAGTCGGCGAGCCAGCTTATAAAACCGTGTCTCTCTTGCATAAAGTGTGCTTCTATGATGTTTTTTTGTTAGTAGTGTCGCTTGTGCCTTATATTTAATGTGGATAAAGGCCTGTCGTGGCAAGGCAAAGTTAGCAAATAGGCGTGACATACAATTTATAATAGCGGTGTTTTTTGTGTGTGATTGCCATATAGGTTTAGTTTGCGGCAGCTTCAATATGGCTTTGTGCCGTGCTGCTTTACCAATAACTCAAGGCCGAAGGCAATATTCCCGACATTCAGGCGTTATATAGTATATGAAAAAGTTTTTGCCATACATGATGCTGACCGCATTGTCGGTCGTGTGCCTGTGTGCCTGTAGTGATGATGATAGTTTCAGCACGTCGCAATCGGACAGGCTCACTTTTTCGCTCGATTCAATAAAGATGGACACCGTGTTTGCGACCACTTCTTCGTCCACACGGTCGATGTGGATTTACAATAAGACGAAAAGCAACCTGCGTTGTTCCACTGTGCGCCTTGAAAACGGCAATCAGTCGGGCTTCCGCGTGAATGTTGACGGCGTTTTCCTTAGTCCCACGTTGGGCTATCAAACCAACGACATCGAGGTGAGAAAAAACGACAGCGTGCGTGTCTTTATTGAAATCACGCCGCCGAGAAACACTGGCGACCAACCGAAGTTCGTGTCAGACAACATCGTGTTTGCTTTGGAGAGCGGCCTACAGCAGAAAGTCAACCTCAATGCCTATTCTTGGAATGCGAATTTTATAAGGAATATGTCAGTTGACAAAGACACTGTGCTCTCTGCCGACAAGCCCATTGTGGTCTATGGAAAGATAAAAGTGAACGAGAATGCCACGTTGACAATAGCTCCGGGGACAACATTGTATTTCCACAACGATGCCGGAATAGATGTTGCAGGCCGCCTCTTGTGCGGCGGAACTCCTTCGGCCAATGTGACGTTGCGGGGCGACAGGCTCGACAGAATGTTCGACTATCTGCCGTATGATTATGTGAGCGGGCAATGGCAGGGCATACATCTGCTTGAAACATCTTATGACAATGTGATAGAATATACCGACATTCACAGTGCCTTCGACGGTTTGATTGCCGACTCGTCTGATGTGTCGCGCATGAAACTGACGTTGAACAATTCAACGATACACAACTGTCAGGGATCGGTATTACGCTCGGTAAACTCCCGCATAAATGTTAACAACTGCCAGCTTACCAATGCGCTCGACTATTGTCTTTTTGTTGATGGAGGCGTGGCCACGGTGAACAACTGCACTTTGGCGCAGTTCTATCCGTATGATTCAAAGCGCGGAAGCGCGCTTGCATTCTCAGGCTCACCTTATTCGCTCGTGTCTTTCGAATGTAACAATACGCTTGTCACCGGCTATGCCGACGATGAGATGATGGGCACGAAGCCTGAAGAAGGTGTAGACAGTGCATTCGTATATAATTTCAAAAACTGCATAATACGCACACCTAAGGTGGAAGGCGAGGACAGTGTGCATTTTGTGAATGTGGAATATGAGGATGTGGCCGACACTGCTACGACGGGTGAAAAGAATTTTGTTAAGGTTGATGCCGACATGTTGCGTTATGATTTTCGTTTGAGCAGTGTGTCGCCAGCTATCGACAAGGCCGATCCCGAAACCGCCACAGCTACCGACCGCAACGGAATGGCACGCGATGCGAAGCCTGATATAGGCGCATTTGAGTTTGTAAAGGAAGAAGAAAAAACTGAATGAAAGATGAAGCGAATACAGATAAACATTGATGTTGAAGTGCTTGCTATGGACGAACTCGCGTCAGACGAGCGTGAACTTGTGGAGCAAGCCGTTGCTGCCACCGACAATGCCTATGCTCCTTACAGCAATTTCTTTGTGGGTGCGGCAGCGCGTCTCGACAACAACCTAATCGTAACCGGTGCCAATCAGGAGAATGCCGCATTCCCATCCGGTCTGTGTGCCGAGCGCACGGCTCTGTTTGCAGCACAGGCTCAATACCCTGAAAACGCTGTAACGGCTCTTGCCATTGCCGCACGCAATGCCGACGGACTGCTTGTTGCTCCAATATCGCCGTGCGGAGCGTGCCGGCAGGTGATACTCGGCGTTGAAGACCGCTACAAGAACAATATCAGAATTTTGCTCTATGGCAAGTCGGGCGTTTACAGGTTGGGCAGCGCACGCGACCTGCTTCCGTTCTCGTTTGTCGATGCCAGCATGACAGGCGATGCCGGATGACGTTTGTTTCGGGGCCTTGCACCAAACACGTTACATTTCACACTTTTCACGGTTTTTGCTTTCTTGGTTATGTAAAAAATCGTACTTTTGCACATAGAATATACTATTACAAATGACAGAGATGAGCAAAAGCGACAGCATCGTAATCATACCTACATACAATGAAAAGGAAAACATCGAGAAGATAATACGCGCGGTGTTTGCACTCGACAAGTGTTTCCACATACTTGTCATCGACGATGGCAGTCCCGACGGCACAGCCGCAATAGTGAAAGGGCTTGCCGCCGCCGAATTCGGCGACCGCCTGTTTATCGTTGAACGATCGGGAAAGCTTGGTCTTGGCACGGCCTACATTGCAGGTTTCAAGTGGTCGTTGGCTCACGGCTACGACTATGTGTTTGAGATGGATGCCGATTTCAGCCATAACCCCAACGACTTGCCGCGCCTTTATGCCGCATGCCACGACGAAGGCTACGACCTTGCAATCGGTTCGCGTTATGTGAGCGGGGTGAACGTGGTGAACTGGCCTATGGGGCGTGTGCTAATGAGCTATTTTGCATCGAAATATGTGCGTTTCGTTACGGGTTTCAATGTGCACGACACCACCGCCGGTTTCAAGTGTTACCGCCGGCGGGTGCTCGAAGCTATACCTCTTGACGAGGTGCGCTTCAAGGGCTACGGCTTCCAGATAGAAATGAAATTTACGGCCTACAAAATGGGCTTCAAGATAAAGGAAGTGCCCGTGGTGTTTGTAAACCGCCGCGAAGGTGTGAGCAAAATGAGCGGAGGCATATTCAGCGAAGCATTCTTTGGCGTTATGAGACTGCGTTGGGATGGTTGGTTCCGCAAATATCCAAAGCACGCCTGACACCAGCCTGTTGGCGTAGGTGCGACGAATATTACAGTAATGAAGATTGACGAAATAAGAAAACGATATTCAGCCCTGCCACAGTGCGGGGCTTTTTTGACGACACTTGCCGACCATAATGTTCGCGGCGTGTTTCTCGACGGACTCGTGGCATCGGCTGCGCCGTTGTTTTTCTCGGCTTTGTCGCATCGCAGTGCGGCCACATTTGTGTTCATATTAAACGATGCCGACGATGCAGGATATTTCTACCACGACCTTACTCAGGTGCTTGGCACGGCCGACGTGCTTTTCTTGCCGTCGTCTTTCCGCCGTGCGGTGAAGTACGGGCAGCGCGATGCGGCCAACGGAATATTGCGCACCGAAGTGCTGAGTCGTCTGTCGCGCCGTGCCGCAGAGCAATCAAAACGTGCTCTTTATGTAGTGACAAGTGCCGAAGCAGTGAGCGAACTCGTGGTGTCGAAGAAGCGGCTCGACGAACGCACGTTGTCGTTGTCGGCCGGGCAGACAGTAGATTTTGTTGACATCGCACGCACTTTGCGATCGTTTGGGTTCACCGAGGTTGACTATGTGTATGAACCTGGGCAGTTTGCAGTGCGTGGAAGCATTCTTGATGTATATTCTTACAGTTCTGAACTCCCGTTCCGCATCGACTTCTTCGGCAACGACATCGACACCATTCGCACGTTCGGCGTGGACGACCAGTTGTCGAAAGACCGCTGCGAGCATGTGGATATTGTGCCAGAGGTGACTGCCATGACCGACGAGAAGATGCCGTTAACGAAATTCCTGCCGTCTGATGCGGTGATCGTGGCACGCGATATGGGATATGTGCGTGACATGGTGGCCCGGATATATGCCGATGGTTTCACGTCGCAGGCAATGGCTGAAAAACTTGAAGGACTTACCGAGGTGGACCGGGAGCAGACTCTGCACGACTTGCGCAAGGACAACCAGCTTGTGGCTCCCACGCAGTTTGCCGACGGTGTGGCGGCGTTTCGCCTTGTAGAATTCGGACATAAGCCTTCGGCCACACCACAGGCCACGATACATTTCCATACTACTCCGCAGCCTTTGTTCCACAAGAATTTCGAACTCCTGGCCCAATCGCTCGAAGACTATCTGCTCAAAGGATATTCTCTTTATATTCTTGCCGACAGCGAGAAGCAGACAAAGAGACTTCGCGATATCTTCGACAGCGATGAATTGCGCGCCTCACGCGGCCAAAGCATCGGCAGCAGTGCTGCGGCAAAAATCGGAAACCTGCCGTTTGAGGCCGTAGACCACACCCTGCACGAAGGTTTTGCCGACAACGACATGCGCGTGTGCTTCTTCACCGACCACCAGATTTTCGACCGATTCCACAAATACAGTCTGCGCAGTGACGTTGCCCGTACCGGGAAAATGGCTCTTACGATGAAGGAATTGCAGGAGATGGAGCCCGGCGACTATATTGTGCACGTTGATTTTGGCATAGGAAAGTTTGGCGGACTGGTTAGGGTGCCGTCGGGAAATTCTTATCAGGAGGTGATAAGGATAATCTATCAGCACAACGACATCGTTGACGTTTCGATACATTCATTGTATAAAATCTCCAAATACAGGCGTTCTGATACGGGCGAACCGCCACGGCTCAGCGCACTCGGAACGGGAGCATGGGAGCGGTTGAAGGAGCGCACCAAGAAGAAAATAAAGGACATTGCGCGCGACCTTATAAAACTTTATTCTAAACGCAAGCATGAAAAGGGCTTCGCTTACAGTGCCGACTCCTACATGCAACACGAACTTGAAGCAAGTTTCCTATATGAAGACACACCCGACCAGTTTAAAGCCACGCAGGATGTGAAGGCCGACATGGAGCGCGCACGCCCTATGGACAGGCTCGTGTGCGGCGATGTTGGGTTCGGCAAAACCGAGGTGGCAATACGGGCAGCCTTCAAGGCAGCCTGCGACTCAAAGCAGGTGGCTGTGCTTGTGCCCACAACGGTGCTCGCATTCCAGCATTACAAGACCTTCTGCGAGCGTTTGAAGGGTATGCCCGTAACCGTAGACTACCTCTCGCGGGCACGGACAGCAAAGCAAACTCGGCAAGTGCTCGACAATCTTAAGACCGGAAAGACCGACATAATAATCGGTACGCACAAGCTTATAGGCAAAGCTGTGGAATGGCACGACCTTGGATTGCTGATTATCGACGAAGAACAGAAATTCGGAGTGGCCACAAAAGAAAAGCTGCGCAAACTTAAAACGAATGTAGACACGCTCACAATGTCGGCCACACCAATACCGCGCACTCTGCAATTCTCGCTTATGGGGGCTCGCGACATGAGCATTATACGCACGCCGCCGCCCAACCGCTATCCCATACACACCGAGTTGTCGGTGTATGGACATGAAGTTATAGCCGATGCCATAAACTTCGAGATGAGCCGCAACGGACAGGTTTATTTCGTGAACGACCGCATTTCAAATCTTCCCGAGATTGCAGATCTCATAAAGAAATACGTCCCCGACGCGCGTGTAGCCATTGGTCACGGACAGATGAACCCCGATGAACTGGAGAAAATCCTTGTGGGTTTTATGAACTACGACTACGATGTGCTGCTCTCTACAACCATTGTCGAGAACGGAATCGACATCTCGAATGCCAATACTATAATTATCAACGATGCACACCGCTTCGGACTCTCCGACCTGCACCAAATGCGCGGCCGTGTGGGACGTTCCAACCGCAAGGCGTTCTGCTATCTGCTTGCACCTCCAAAGTCGGTGCTCACACCCGAAGCACGCCGTCGTCTTGAGGCATTGGAGACGTTCTCTGAGTTGGGCAGCGGCTTCAATCTTGCCATGCAAGACCTTGACATTCGCGGTGCGGGCAACCTCTTGGGGGCCGAACAGAGCGGGTTTATGGAAGATTTGGGATATGAAACCTACCAGAAAATACTGAACCAAGCCGTCACCGAACTTAAAAACGACGAGTTCGCCGATATGTATGCAAAGGAAATGGCCGAGGGAATGGTGATCAACGGCAGCGAGTTTGTAGAGGATTGTGCCGTTGAAAGCGATTTGGAGATGTATTTCCCCGACCTTTATGTGCCCGGAAGCAGTGAGCGTATGTTGCTTTACCGCGAACTTGACAATATTGAAGACGACTGCGAACTTGATGCCTATCGGCAGCGGCTTGTCGATCGTTTCGGGCCAATCCCGCACGAGGGCGAGGAACTTCTTCAGGTGGTGGCATTGCGACGTGTGGGAAAACGCCTCGGTTGTGAGAAGATAATATTGAAGCAGAACCGCATGCAGATGCAGTTTGTAAGCAATCCCGACAGTGCCTACTACAAGAGTGCGGCTTTCGACAAGGTGCTCTCCTACATCGCAACCAACCCGCGCCGATGCACATTGAAGGAAATAAAGGGCAAGCGTGCAATGGTGGTTTCGGGCATCACGACAGTGGGTGAGGCCGTAGGCACGCTGAGAAACATTGACAACATTGGCGCGGCATGACAGCTATTGGCGCATGCCTCCGCCACAACCTACATAAAACCGAATATGACAACTTTATTATTAGTGCGCCACGGTGAAACCGTTGACAACGTAAACCAGATTTTGCAAGGACAGACACCAGGCCGACTCACTGCCTGCGGAGAGGCTCAGGCTGAGGATGTGGCTGCGAAAATGGAAAACGAAAAGATTGACTTCTTCGTTTCGAGCGACCTTAAACGTTCTGTCGATACATGTCGCATCATCGCCCGCAGACACCATGCCGACGTGATTACGACACCGCTTCTGCGCGAACGCGACTGGGGAAGCTTCACCGGGCAGTTCATTCCCGACTTGAAAGATGCAGTCTGGCCCGATGATATAGAGACTCTTGAGGCCATGAAGCAGCGTGCTGCCGCTTTTCTGCAATACGTCCGCAGTAATTTCGGCGGAAAGGTGGTGTTGGCTGTTGGGCACGGAATAATCAACAAGGCAGTGCAAAGTGTCTATACAGGCAAGCCCATGAACGAGATTAAGAAAATGGGCAATGCCGAAGTGAGGAAACTCATTTTGTGAGAAAAACAAGGCTGAAACGCCCAAAATAACCACAAGGCAATGCCTTGAAAAAACAAAGGCAATGACAGTCGTTACGCTTTGTTTGTCGTGACGTTAGCTGCCATTGCCTTCTTCTTGATTTTCAACAACTCATCTTACAATTACTACATATAACATTGTTGATTGGTTAATTACTTCTTTTCGAGTTGTTTTTTCTGCTATTTTACAGTTTCGTATCAGTGGAACTTCCCAGTTCCACAGGTTGCAACTTCACAGTTGCCGCCTTTTATATATTCAGTAGTATCGAATGTTTTCTATCTGCGTCCTCCGAAGGTACCGCCTCCCGAGTGCGAACTGCTTTTCGGTGCGCTGAACGAGCTGCTTCCTCCGCGGTTGCCGCTGAACGAACTTCCTCCACGGTTGCCCCCGAACGACGGGGTGCTGTTGCGTTGTGTAGACGGACGCACCTCTTGACGTATTGTCGGGGAAGTGCGGTTAGGGGTTGTCTGTCCGCTGCGTCCGCTTCCGAATGTCGATCGTTGTGTCGTGTTGTTCTGCGTCGATGGGGTGAAAGTAGAGCGTGGCACCGTTGTTGTCTGGCCGCTGCGGCGTGTGCCGAAAGTGCCGTTTGCGTTGCCGTCACGCTGTTGGTTCACCGTGGTGCGCGTGCTGCTCTGACGGTTTCCGAAGGCAGAATTCTGGCGGTTGTTCTGTTGCGTGTTGCCGTTGACGCCGCCTTGGGGCTGCCGGTTGCCGAAGCTGTTGTTGTAAGAAGCCTGCTGGCGGTTGCCGAACGTTATGCGGTTGCCCTTGCCGAAGTCGCCTCTGTTGAAGCCGTCGCGCATTCCGAAGTACTTTTTTCCGGGTTGTGGACCGAAATCGCGGCCGTTATACCATGATCGTCCGCCGTTCATTCTCCAAGAGTGTCCGCCTCTGTATTCAACGAATACGCGTGGACGGCCGAAATAGAAGTAGTCGCGCTGCGGGTAGCGGGCGTATATGCCGAAGTGCCAGAAGCCTGCGTCCCAGTAGAGGGGACGGTAGAAATAGGCTGCATCGCAGAAGGCGCGGAACTGCCAGTCCAACAATATGTATTGCAAGTCAATGTTGCGTTGTCTCCAGTATGCGCCGTAGAGGTCGTCGTAGGTGTTCACCCCCATAAGATAGTCGAGGTTCACCTCGTAGGCAGCCTCATACTGGGCGTCGGTGAGATTGAGTTCATAAGCCATCTTGTCGGTGAGAAACAGTGCCTGCTGGCGTGCCTGCTCATAACTCATTGCTTTGGCCGATACTGCCATGGCGAGCAATATTACTATTACTGATATAAGCTTTTTCATAACCGTATCTTTTTAAACTGTTCTACAATTTGTTCTTTCTTTACGTTTGCAAAGTTAGCCATGCGAAACAAAATTGCAAAGGGATTTTCCCTAATGTGTCGGGGGAAAATCCCTATTGTGCGCTTCTTTGTGCTGCATTGTCGCCTTGCCTGCAAAACAATCTTTTGCTTAATATGGTTGCAAGATGCTGATTGTCAGAGCGATTTTGGCCTATTCTGTGAGAAACGGGCGGTTGTTTCGGTTGGTTATCGTGTGCGAGAATGTTTGTCCGAAACGGTTCATAAGCACAACTTTCAGTGTGTGATAGCGCGGTGAAGAGGGCTTTGCGCGAAACAGATGTTGTGTTTGGCACATCTGGTGTTTCTGCGGTTTGGTGAGCAAGAAGTCGTGGTCGTTGTCGGTGAACTGCTGCATGCGTCCTTTGTATTTCCCGTCTTCATACCACACCACGCGGCAGTGCGGATCCCAGTCCCACACGTTTGCCACTACATACTGCCGTTGTGTGCCGAATGTTCCCGGCTTATACACCTTCATTGCATAGTCGGTTTCTTGCCCCGTGCCCTTGTAGTGCCAGTGCAGTTCGCGGCCATACACGTTAACCACCATATATCCGTTGGGTGCGCCGTCGCGGTTGAGTCCGCTGGTCCACCATGCTCCGCAGGCAGCAGCTATGTTGTGCTGGTAGAGCCGGGGCGTTACTTCGGCGTTTTCAAAGAAGTGTGTATGCCCGCAAAACACGTGCGTGTCGTGTCCCGACAACACCTCGGCCAGTTTGTCGGCATTGTTTATGTTGTCAATCTTCTCCATGTTGTTCCACGCCGGGGCGTGCATGTTGAGTATCACAACCACATCTTTCGGCACGAAGCTCAGGTCGCGTTTCAGCCATTCCATGTCGGCATCTGTTATCTCCTCTTCATATTTTCGGCGACCCTCATAGTTTATGTTTTTCATCGTGACGATATGGGTTTTGCCTATGTTGAACGAGTAGTTTACCGGCCCGAAATACTTGCCATACACCTTTTCGGCATATTCCTGTGCCCCCGATGGTGCATTGTGCATATCGGCGTATGCCTTGTTGAAGTCGTGGTTGCCTATGCACTGAAACACCGTCATGCGCTTGTTGCGCAGCGACGCAGCATATTTCTCATACATTGCCATGTTGTCAAACACGAGGTCGCCGAGTGTCATTCCCACCACTTCGCCAGTTTTGCGCAGTGTGGCGGCGGTGCGCATTATGTCGGCAACGGTTTCGTTGTGCCACCGTTTCAGGTCGTGTTCGTTGAGTATCTGCGGGTCGGAAATGGCAATGTAGTGAAACATGTCGCTCTCTTTCGTGCGCCGTTGCAGTGTGAAATTGTTCTTGTCGCGGTTTGCCACGGCCTCGGATACAGGTATGTAGAACCCTGCGGCAAGGCCGTCTTGTTGCGGAAGATGGTATTCGCGCGGCGTGCTTATGCTCACAAACTTGCTTGTGAGCGTGTCGGTGAGCAGTGTCCACGCCCCGTTGCGGTCGGTTTGGGTGAAGCTCACACCGTTGTTCACCACCACTCCGGCTATGCCGTTGCCTTCGGTGTCGGTCACTGAACCTTTCAGCAGAAACGCGCTGTCGGCGGTCTTGCCGCTGAGCAGACTTACAAAGACGAATATTGCAAAGATTGCTTTTGCTTGCATAATGCTCCAGCTTTTTACTTTCGCAAAAATACAAGACGCTTCTTTCATTCCGGTTTCACTCATAATAATAATGTGATAACGTTTCGTTTGTTTTGTGCCATGCGGTGCAAAAATACAAAATTACACGTTATCGGCAACGTTTGTCGCCCAGAATGTGAAAGAAAAATTATTATTGGTGTCCGGTAAAATATTGGTCTAACATAGTAAAACGTTGAATGGATGTTCTTTATAAGTTTTGGGAAATTCGGG
>CAVKCP010000086.1:0-11538 GCA_963654815.1 Lachnospiraceae bacterium
GCTATAATCTGTCGTCCCTACGGGACTTGCCAGTTGCAAAGTTTTTACCGGACACCAATATTTTCGTTTACACATCTCCGTGCATAGTGCGCGGAGCGTCATGCGCCAACGCACAAAGGCCCCGCCGCTTGCCTGAAACTGTTCACGGCATGTGCGGCGGGGCCTTTGTTATGTCTTGTGTGTGGCGGATCTCAGGCCGTTTCGCACAACCGTTCATATTCGGCTATGCACGGCATGATGTCGGTTTGCATCACCTTCTGCACGGCAGAAGCATCCTGGTCGAACGGACCGTTGTGCTCCAACTTCAGCGTACACATCGCCGCTGCGAAGCGTCCGGCCTCATCATAGCCCGCATCCTGTGCGCGGCAATACAGATAACCGGCCGAGTAGGTGTCGCCACAACCCGTAGCATCCACCACATCGCGCGGTGCATAGGCCGGAATCTCGTGGAACTCGCCATCGGCATATATCAGCGAACCGTAGCTGCCGAGCGTCACCACCACTTCACGCACGCCCCAGTCGGCCAACTGGCGGGCAGCCGCCCTCGGGTTGGTGAGGCCAGTTATCACCTCCATCTCGCGCTCGTTCACCTTTATTATATCGGTGCAGGCGAGTATCTCGCGCTTTTCCGCCCAGTCAACGGGGTGCACCTTGTCGCCCACCACCTTGCGCAAATAGCCCTGGGCATCGATAGATATGCGCCCTTTCTGCGAAAGATATTTCACCACCTCGGGCGAGAAATCGTCGCTGAGGAGCGTTCCGAGATGATAAACGCGCGCATCGAGCGATTGCATCTCGTCGATGGTGAACGGGTCGGCGCGTTCAAGAACGCGCTGAGTGCGCTCGTTCTGGTTCTCGCCATACTTGTTTTCGAAATACACAGTGTGTGCCGACGGATAGGTGAGCACGTCGATTCCGTCGCGGCGCATCACGTCAACCGACTCCATCTCGCCCGAGCCGAGTTTCGTAACAAGTTGGAACGAAACTTCCTCGGGCAGGTGATTGAAGGCATTGGCGAAATAGAACGATGTGCCTCCGGCCATGTAAACAGTCTGGCGCGGTGTTATAATCTTGTCTTTTGTTATGTGGCCTATGCAGCAGATGTCTCTCATATATGAATTTTCTTTTAGTATATCGCCCTGCCATGCAGCGGTTTGCAGCAAGCAAGGCAATGTGCAAAGTTACGTCAAAAAAGCAGAAAACACGAAGATGAAGCAGCCATTTGTGCCCATAAAACGACTTTTTGAACAATTGAATTCTTTTTTACACCTCCGCAAACTCGTCTTTTTCGCCTTTCGCAGCATTGTTGGCGGGCATTACATAGAAATGCGGTTGGTTCTCAAACGACATTTTATGCCCCGTGACGGGATGCGTGAAAGTGATGCTTGCGGCATGCAGGCAGAGCCCTTTGTCGGGGTGTCCGTAGAGCGGATCGCCGTGAATCGGGCAGCCGAGTCCGTCGGCATGGGCACAATGCAGGCGCAGTTGATGGGTGCGCCCGGTGTGCGGATAAAGCGCAACGATCGTCAGTTTGCCGTCCGACTGCAGCAGTTCGTAACCGGTCACGGCCTCCTTTCCTTCCACAAGGTCAACCCGTTGTCGCGGTCGGTCAATCGGGTCGGGCGCGAGCGGCAGGTTCACCGTTCCCTTGCCGCGCCGTTTCGGGCATCCGTCAATCACGGCAATGTATTTCTTCTTCACCTCGCGCCGCTCAAACTGACGGTGCAGTGCGGCTAGAATCTCGCGCGACCGGGCCACGACAAGCAGTCCGCTTGTGTCCATGTCAAGGCGGTGCGCCACCATAACCTCGGTTTCGCCGTGCCAGTGACGCTGCATCACCGACAACGCGGATGCCCTACCCTCCTTTCCGGGCACGCTGAGCATGCCCGGCGGTTTGCACACCACGGCCATCCAATCGTCTTCATACAGAATGTCGAGAGTGCCCGCGCCGTCCTGCGCGAGAGGGTTGTCCTCCACGTCAAGACCCTGCAGCATGTGCGTGAGTATGGGCAGACACTTGCCCCGGCACGCCGGATAGTAGTGCAGATGATGACGTATCTCGCCTGCGGGCGACGGTCCCCACCAGAACTCGGCCATGCAAACCGGTTGAAGACCGTGGGTGAAAGCATATTGCAGGAGCTTCGGGGCGCAGCAGTCGCCCGACCCTGCCGGAGGCTTGCCTTGCGCCGTTTCGGCGAAGATGTCGCGCAGGTCGCGCCTTTCTCCGCGTGCGTTGAGCATGCGGTATTGTGCAAACAGCCAGTCCTGCAAGTCTTCGCTCATGTCGCGCCGCGTGCGGCGCAGTTCGCCGATGCGGCTTTTTAGGCGTTGCAAGTCGGCCTCGGCCTCGGCGCACATAGCGGCGTAACGCTTGCGGGCACGCCTCAGTTCGGCTTTCAAGTATTGGCTTTCGCGCTCCATTGCAGCCTTCTCCTCGTCGCTCATTTCAGTTGCCGACGATCGCCGCGCGTCGCGTTTCTGCTTGGCTTCGGTCATCTCGCGCCGCATTCTTTCCAGTTCGCGGGCGGCGAGATCATTGGTTTTCCTCACGTTCTCGGCCGCAGCGGCATACTCCGGGCTACTGCTTATGGCGGCAATCTCGGCGTTGATTGCCGAAATGCGAGCCTCAACCGTCTTGAAATGTCCGCCGGGCTGCTGCGCATCAAACACCGGCGGCACAAACCACGGCCAGTCGTTGCGCCCGGAAAGAAGTCCGGAATAGGCGGCAAGAAAGCCCAGTTGCTTGCCCTCTTCGCCGTCGCCGGCATCGTCTTTCGGTCTCACCACGAGCACGCCGAACATCTTTCCGCCTTGCTCTCCGCGCATCACGCCACTGCTTTCTATGTGGCGTTGCACCTCGGCGGCTGCCTCGCGGCACAGAGGATGCGGCTCGTAGCAGAAGGGATAGGTGAATTTCTTGGGCAAAGGAGCGTCTGTATGCAGTGTGTGGAACATATCTTCGTGCGTTATATTGGCTGCAAATTTAACCACTTTTTGCCGAATGTGCGCCTCGGCCTGTCACAAATTGCACGGCAGGCGGCGGCAGCGCGCCACCATTAACAAGAATAAACGCCATTTATTTGTGCGTGTCGCACGTTTGTACTAACTTTGCAGCATAAGCCTTTTGCGCACTGCACGAAAGGCTGGGCAACTTACCGAAAAGGAACAACGAAAACATAAATTCATGGAAACAACAAAGAAAGTGTTCGCCGGCAAACTGCTCGGCGTGAAGGCAATAAAGCTCCAGCCCAACGATCCTTTCACTTGGGCATCGGGATGGAAGTCGCCGTTCTACTGCGACAACCGCAAGACCCTCTCCTTCCCCGAGCTCCGCAGCTATGTGAAGCTTGAACTCACCCACACCATTCTCGAGCATTTCGCCGAGGCAACAGCCGTGGCCGGAGTGGCCACCGGAGCCATTGCCCAGGGCGCACTCGTGGCCGACGCACTCAACCTCCCGTTTGTGTATGTGCGCAGCAAGGCCAAAGACCACGGCATGCAGAACCTCATCGAGGGCGAACTGCCCGCCGGTTCGAAGGTAGTGGTGGTTGAAGACCTCATCTCTACGGGCGGAAGCTCGCTCAAAGCCGTTGCCGCTCTGCGCGAGGCAGGCTACGAAGTGGTGGGCATGGTGGCTTCCTACACCTACGGATTCCCCGTGGCCACGAAGGCATTTGCCGATGCCGACGTGCGTCTGGAGACTCTCACCGACTACGAACATGTGGTGGAGCAGGCTCTCGCAACGGGCTACATAGCCGAAAGCGACGTGGAACTGCTGCACGAGTGGCGCAAAGATCCGGCCAACTGGAAGAAATAACCACGGCGCACTAAGGGGCGGCAACGGTGCGGCTACCGCACCGTCAGCACTTGCATAGTGCCGCCGCCCGGCGCAATGTTGTCAGCCTAACATAACGATATGAGTACATTTGAAAGCAGCATAAGGCAAATACCACACCCGCAGCAGCGTGTCTACGACATGCTCAGCGACCTCTCCCACCTCGAAAGCGTGCGTTCGCGCATTCCCGAGGACAAGATAAAGGACTTCACGTTCGACTCCGATTCGCTTTCGGTAGACGTTGCCCCGGTGGGAAAGATACGTCTGCGCATCGTAAACCGCGAACCGTCGAAGTGCATCAAGTTTGAAACCGAGCAGAGTCCTGTGCCGTTCAACTTCTGGATACAGATTCTCCCCGTGACCGAAACGTCGTGCAAGATGAAGCTAACAATAAAGGCCGAGCTCAATCCCTTTATAAAAGGAATGGTGAAGAAACCGCTTGAAGAGGGGCTTGAAAAGATTGCCGACACGCTGCAGATAATAAACTACGAATAAAACCACTACACCAGCGGCGGCCGACAAGGCTGCCGCTTTTTTTTAACCCCGCCCCGACGGCGAGCCTGCGGGCACGCGCCGCCAAGGCAAGAAACCATAGACGAAGGAAAAATGGCTAGTAAACTCTGGGAAAAGAATTTCTCGGTGAACGAGGAAATAGAACGTTTCACCGTGGGCCGCGACCGCGAACTCGACCTCTATCTCGCCCCCTACGACGTGCTCGGGTCAATGGCCCACGTCACGATGCTGTGCTCGATAGGTCTTGTGGAGCGCGACGAGCTCGACACACTGCTGCACGAACTCAAGGCGATATACGCCCAGTGCGAGCGCGGCGAGTTCACCATTGAAGAAGGAGTGGAGGATGTGCACTCGCAAGTGGAGCTGATGCTCACGCGCCGTCTGGGCGACATGGGCAAGAAAATACACAGCGGACGGTCGCGCAACGACCAGGTGCTCGTGGATTTGAAGCTCTTCACCCGCCACGAGCTGCGCCTTGTTGCCGAGGACGTGAAGACACTTTTCGACGAGTTGCAGCAGAAGAGCGAGCAATATAAAGATGTGCTCATGCCGGGCTACACCCACCTGCAGGTGGCCATGCCCAGCTCGTTCGGACTGTGGTTTGGTGCCTATGCCGAGTCGCTCGCCGACGATATGCTCTTCCTTCTCGCCGCCTGGCGCATGACAAACCGTAATCCTCTGGGTTCGGCGGCAGGCTACGGATCGTCGTTCCCGCTCGACCGCGATCTCACGACAAGTCTTCTCGGCTTCGACTCAATGGACTACAACGTGGTCTATGCGCAAATGGGACGCGGCAAAATGGAGCGCAACGTGGCCTTTGCCATGGCTTCGGTGGCCGGCACACTGGCCAAGATGGCCTTCGACGCATGTCTCTTCAACAGCCAGAACTTTTCTTTCGTGCGCCTACCCAAGGAGTGCACCACGGGCAGCAGCATCATGCCCCACAAGAAAAATCCCGATGTGTTTGAGCTGATACGCGCCAAGTGCAACAAGCTGCAAGCCCTGCCCACGCAGGTGACAATGATTATGAACAACCTGCCTTCGGGCTATTTCCGCGACCTGCAGATTATAAAAGAGGTGTTTCTGCCTGCCTTCGGCGAGCTGGCCGACTGTCTGCGCATGGCAGCCTACATAGTGAACCGCATGGAAGTGAACGAGCACATACTCGACAACAGCATCTACGACCCCATGTTCTCGGTGGAAGAGGTGAACCGCCTTGCCGCCTCGGGCGTGCCGTTCCGCGATGCCTACAAGCAGGTGGGCATGGAGATAGAGCGCGGCGAGTTCCGCGCCTGCCGCGAGATACACCACACCCACGCCGGAAGCATAGGCAACCTGTGCAACGACCGCGTGGCCGAACTCATGGAAAAGACACTCGCACAGTTCACATTCAACCGCGTAGACGAGGCCGAGGCCGCACTGCTCGGGCGCAAAACACCGCAAGAATGAGAGCCGAAAAGATATTCACGGCCATAGCCGCAACCCTTGCCGTGGCCTTCACGGCAAGTTCGTGCGGAGACAGTGAATACGAGTACAGCACCGAGTCGTGCTACCTCGTGTTCGACAACTCCACCCATCTCGACCCCACACTGCAAAGCGCCATGAACGAACTGTCGCCCGGCGTGTTCTGCCGCATAACCACCTCCACCGAGAGCGGAGCCACCTATTTCTGCTTCGAGAGCAACCACGGCGCGTCGAGCAAGTCGCGTGCCGATGCCGTTGACCTGCGCCGTTCGATAGTGCTGGGTGCCTACAACAAGTCGGGCATAATCGTGGGCTACGGCAACCTCGGTTCGCCTGCCACGCTATATGCCTACGACAGCCAGTGCCCCAACTGCTATGCCGAACACGGCACGCCCTCCTACAAGATGTCGATGACCTCTGCCGGGCACGCCGTGTGTGCCTCATGCAAGCGCGAGTATGACATGAACAACGGCGGCATAGTGGCCAAAGGCCAACAGGGCAAGAAGCTCATGCGCTACCGCGCCGTGTCTACCGGCACGTTGGGAGTGCTCACCGTGAGCAACCGATAGGCTTTCCGCCCGTCAGGGCAACAGTTGTGTGAAGTCGTCGATGAGCATGTCGGCCTTATCGGCAATGGCTTCGCGCGGATTGGTGGTTACGAGCCCCACGACAAACGCGCCCGAGTCGCGTCCCGAGGCAAGCCCGTGCAGCGAGTCTTCAAACACTGCACACTGCGAAGCCTCAACGCCCAACCGCTTCATGGCAGCAAGATAACAGTCGGGAGCGGGCTTGCTCTTGCCGAAATCCTCGCTTGTGAGAATGGCGTCGAAAAGAGCTGCAAATTCAGGATGCGTGCGGTAGACATTCTCCATTTTCTTCACGTTCGAACTCGTTACCACAGCCATAAGCACCCCTTCCTGCTTGAGTTTCTCAACAAATTCGCGCGCCCCGGCAATGTAGCCGTAGTCGATGTCGCGCTCAAACTGGTTGAGAAGTTCCACCATGCGCTCCCTGTCGCTGTCGCGTCCGGCAAAATATTTCTCGCTCACCTCGGCAAGAGTCTGCCCCTTCACCCTCTCGGCAAAGTTGTCGCAAGGTACAAGCGGACGCGCCACGACGTTCCAGAAATCGGTGTACTGTCCCTCGGTGTCCATCAGAACACCGTCGAAATCAAACAGAGCCGCGCGGAAACCGTGGCTTTCAAAAGCCTCGCGCACGTTTCCGGCACGTTTTACTTCATTTTCCATCATATCTTCAAGTTGGTTGTAATTGCTTGCAGGAAACATCCGCACACACGGTGCATGGACACGTTTCCGCACTTGCAAAGTTAACAATTTGTCGCGACTGACCGCCCCGAAAGGCGGTTTTTCGGTTCAGAAAGGCAGGTTGCAGAGCAAAACACTTGGCCAATACGGCGTTTTTGCATAACTTTGTAACACAAGAAAAACGCGCCTCGGGTGCGCGCCTTTTACTAACGACACAGCCAATGAACCTTTTGACAAGAAACCGCATACATATCCACGCCATCGCGGCGTGTCTCCTTGCCTTGATTGCCCTTGCCTCGTGCACGCAACGCCCGCGCCGCTTTGTGGTGGGAGTGTCGCAATGCAGCGAAGACGTGTGGCGCGACAAGCTCAACCGCGAAATGCGCATTGCCGCCTATTACTACAACAATATCGACCTGCGCATATCGTCGGCCTACGACGATGTGAACCTGCAGACCGAGCAGATAAACCGATTTGTCGACGACAAGGTGGATTTGCTCATCGTCGCTCCGGGCCAGGTGACGATTTCAAAAGCCATCGACCGCGCCTACGACAAGGGCATTCCCGTGGTAATATTCGACCGGCGCACCCACTCCGACAAGTACACCGCCTACATAGGAGCCGACAACCGCGCCATGGGCAAGGGCATAGCCGAGTGCATAGCAGCCGAGAGCGGCGGCAAGGCACGCGTGGTGGAGATATGCGGTCTTAGCTCGTCGTCGCCCGCAATAGCACGCGGCGGCGGCTTCGACAGCGTTGCCACGAGCCGCGAGGGCTTCGACATAGTGGCCCGGGTGGAGGCCGATTGGACCGAGCAGGGCGGCTACCGCGCCATGGACTCGCTGCTCTCAGCACCGCACCCGGCCTTCGACCATGTGTTTGCCCACAACGACCGCATGGCAATGGGCGCACGCAAGGCCGTGCAACGCCACGGCATCAATGTGCAAACGATAAAGTTCTGCGGCATCGACGCCATGCCGCAACCCGGCGGCGGCATGCAGCTCGTGCGCGACGGAGTGCTCATGGCATCATACATCTACCCCACTCGCGGCGACGAGGTGATGCAGTTGGCCGTAAACATACTCACCGGCAAGCCCTACCATCGCGACAACCAACTGTCGTCGGCACTCGTCACGCACGACAACGCCAACATGCTGCTCATGCAGAACGACGAGACAGTGCGCCAGCAAGACCATCTCTCGGCTCTCGTCAACCGCGTTGACCGAGCCAACTCGGCATTCAACACACAACGCATCTACCTACTCGTGCTCCTCATAGCCGTCATCCTGCTCGTCACCACATGCGCCTTTGCCATAATGGCCTATGTGGGCAAGACACGATACAACCGCCAGTTGCGGCAGAGCATGGAACAACAGAAGAAGATGACAGGCGAAATGGAGCGCATGACGCAAAACCAGTTGCGCTTCTTCACCAACGTGTCGCACGAACTGCGCACACCGCTCACGCTCATCACGGGGCCTGCCGAGCAACTGCTTGCCGACGGCAAGGTGGCCGGACGGCAACGCAGCATGGTTGAAATGGTGGCACGCAACGCCCGCATACTCACACGCCTCGTGGGCGAGATACTCGATTTCCGCAAGGTGCAGAACGGCAAGGAGAAGCTCACGCTCAACCGCTTCGACATCTGCGCCGAACTTGCCGAGTGGGCAGCCGACTTCCTCACCGTGGCGCAGCGTGCCGGCATTGCGCTGCACACCGACATTCCCTCCCAGGGCACGCCCGGCGCAACGGTGATTGCCGACCGCGAGAAACTCTCGCACATCTACTTCAACCTCATGAGCAACGCCCTGAAATACACGCCGCGCGGAGGCACCGTAACCACGCGCCTCACACTGGCCGACGGCCACTTCACCATTGCGGTGGCCGACACCGGGTGCGGCATCGACGCGCAGTCGGTGCCACATCTGTTCGAAAGGTTCTATCAGGCGAGCGGCGCAGTGGGCGGCACGGGCATCGGACTGGCCCTTGTGCGCGCCTATGCCGAGCTGCACCACGGCACGGCACACGCCGAGAGCGAAGTGGGAAGGGGGTCGGTGTTCAGCATTAACCTGCCCTCCGAACAGCCCGGCTACGACCCCGCCGCCGACACGCAACGGCGCACAGACAACGACGCGGCACTCGCGTCAGACTATTGTCTGCCTGCCGACGACGCTGCACGGCAGCGTGCCGCCGTGGTGACGGGCGACGGCGAAGCCGACGACGACCGCCCGTTGGTGCTCGTGATTGACGACAACAGCGGCATGCGCACCTATCTGCGCTCCATTCTCGAACCGCGCTACAACGTGGCCGAAGCCCACGACGGCGCGCAGGGCATGGCCGAAGCGCAGCGCCTTGTGCCGCAGATTGTGGTGAGCGACGTGATGATGCCCGGCGTTGACGGGCTCGAATTCTGCCGCCGACTCAAGGACGACACGGCCACATCGCACATTCCCGTGGTGCTGCTCACCGCCCGTTCGCTCGACGAACAGCGCGCCGAAGGCTACGGCTGCGGTGCCGACTCCTACATAACCAAGCCCTTCACGGCCAACACCCTGCTCGCACGCGTTGACAACCTGCTCAACTCGCGCCGGCAGCTGCGCCGCATATTCGCCGGAGACAATGCCGCGAAGGAAGAGGAAGAGAAGCTCACCCCGCGCGACCAGGCATTCATTTGCCGCCTGCGCGACATAATAAAGCAGAACCTCGGCGACTCCGATTTCTCGGTGGAACGCATAGGCGAGGAAATAGGATTGAGCCGCGTGCAGCTCTACCGCAAGGTGAAAGCGCTCACAGGGCAGTCGCCCGTGGAACTGTTGCGCAAAGCCCGGCTCGCAAAGGCACGCCGCATGATAGAGGCCGGCACGGGCACCATATCAGAGATAGCCTATGCCGTGGGCTTCTCGTCGCCCTCCTACTTCAACAAGTGCTACAAGGACGAATATGGAACAAGTCCCGGTGCCGACGCAAAATAGGCTTCGCCCGAAGCGTGCTTCACATGGTGCACACGCGTGCGGCACATGCAACACGCACGTAGGGCAGCCGCTGCACGCCGGCAAATAGATCCACCCAAGGCGGCATCAAGACAAGACCCGGCCATAACGGGCACATCGTGCCATAGGCACGGCAGCATCTGCCAAAGCGTCAGAAGCCGCCGCGCCGCCCATTGTGACAGAAATGTGAATAAAAAAGAAAAAATGCCGCACACCGGGCAACAAACTGTCTGCAAGACAACGATAATTCAACTTTTGGCATTATCTTTGCATTTGGAATGACAGTGCGTGCCGCACACCACGGCGGCAGCGTTTCCGTGACAAGACAATGAAGGACCGACAACGCGCGGCAGACCACAGGATATAATCACTAAACCAATATAAAGTATATCATTATGTTAATCGAAAAAGTTCATGCAAGAGAAATCCTCGACTCAAGAGGAAACCCGACAGTTGAAGTGGAAGTAACCCTCGACAACGGCGTTATCGGCCGCGCAAGCGTTCCCTCGGGTGCATCTACCGGCGAGAACGAGGCTCTCGAGCTCCGCGACGGCGACAAGCAGCGTTACGGCGGCAAGGGCACTCTGAAGGCAGTGGAGAATGTAAACAACATCATCGCTCCCGCACTGAAGGGCGACTGCGTGCTCAACCAGCGCGCCATCGACCGCAAGATGCTCGCACTCGACGGCACTCCCACAAAGAGCAAGCTCGGCGCCAACGCCATCCTCGGCGTTTCTCTCGCAGTGGCACACACCGCTGCCCAGGCACTCAACATTCCTCTCTACCGCTACATCGGCGGAAGCAACACCTACACTCTGCCCGTTCCTATGATGAACATCATCAACGGCGGTGCTCACTCTGACGCTCCTATCGCATTCCAGGAGTTCATGATCCGTCCGGTAGGCGCTCCCAACGAGCGTGAGGCTATCCGCATGGGTGCTGAGGTGTTCCACGCACTTGCCAAACTGCTGAAGAAGCGCGGCCTCTCTACCGCTGTAGGCGATGAGGGTGGTTTCGCTCCCGCACTCGACGGCATCGAGGATGCTCTCGAAAGCATCTGCCAGGCCATCAAGGACGCTGGCTACGAGCCGGGCAAGGACGTGAAGATTGCTATGGACTGCGCTGCCAGCGAGTTTGCAACATGCGAGAACGGCGAGTGGTTCTACGACTACCGTCAGCTCAAGAGCGGCATGCCGAAGGATCCCAACGGCAAAAAGCTCACAGCCGAGGAGCAGATCAAGTATCTCGAGGAGCTCATCACCAAGTATCCTATCGACTCTATCGAGGACGGTCTCGACGAGAACGACTGGGACAACTGGGTTAAGCTTACAGCTGCCATCGGCGACCGTTGCCAGTTGGTAGGCGACGACCTGTTCGTGACCAACGTGAAGTTCCTGGAGAAAGGTATCAAGATGGGTGCTGCCAACTCTATCCTTATCAAGGTTAACCAGATTGGTTCGCTCACCGAGAC